>JASFVL010000222.1:0-6550 GCA_050049875.1 Anaerolineales bacterium | reverse complement strand
TGAGGGGGAAGAGGAAGATGATTTCGATACCGATCCTTCACTTTGGCTCGATCGCATTCAGGATGATGAAGAAACGCCCTCTCCTCTAATAGATGATTCGGAGGACGTTGAAGAAGAAGATTTTTCCATCGAAAAGGAACCCGATTGGTTACAGCGTGTCCGCGGCCATCAAGATAGTGATCGGGTTGAGCAGGAACCACCGGTAGAGGAAATCGAACCAGTCGGTGAACCTGAGGAGCAAGAACCGGATTCTCTTCAATTAGAAGAAGAAACTGACCTTCCCACAGATGCTCGCGAGCAGGAACCTTTTGAAGACGAGCCGGAAGTATCAAGCGACTGGGATACTGAACCCGCTTTGGAGGGTGAGGTGCCTGATTGGTTGGCAGCTTTGGAGGGTGAAGGGGATCGCACCCCTAAAGAAGAAGAGCCGCTTGAGGAAGAGCAACCGGACTGGTTGACTCAAGAAAGTGAGGCAGAGGATCTCCCTGAGTGGCTGGCTGAATTTGAAGGCATCGAAGACCAAACACCAGAAGAGCAAGAGCCGCTTGATGAGCAGCAGCCGGAGTGGCTTTCTCAATTTGACTCAGCGAGTGATGAGCCCGTCCCCTCCGAAGCCGAAACCCCTTCTGATCAAGAAGAAGATTCTGAAAGGTTGGTTGAATTTGATGAGGCGGGAGAAGATGTGCTTAAAGAGGAAGAAGCGCTTGAGCAGCAGCAACCGGAGTGGCTCTCTGAATTTGACACACCAGGCGATGAGCCTGTCCCCTCTCCTCCCGAGCCTGGAGCCGAAACCCCTTCTGAACGAGAGGAAGATTCCGAATGGCTGGTTGAATTTGATGAGGCCATGGAAGACATACCTGGAGATGAAGAGCTTCCCGAGGAGCTGCAACCTGACTGGCTTTCCGAATTTGCTGAGCAAGAGGTTGAAATCCCACCTCCCGAACCGAAAGAAACTGAAGCTGAACAACCCAGCGAAGCTGAGCGAGCACAAGATGTTCCCGATTGGCTTTTCGAACTGGAGGATTCTGCACCTGAGATCTTAGCTGAGGAAGTGCAGGCTGAAGGATTGGAGCAGCAACCTTCTCAGGAAGAAGGTCTACCGGATTGGATATTGGGAGTACCTGAGGAGGAAGCTGAGGAGCAAGTATCCGAAATAGAACCCGAAGAGGCCAAGATTGCTCCAGGGGATCTCCCAACTTGGTTGGCTACCATGCGCCCCGCTGAGAGAACGGAAGATGAGAGGAAAGATGAGGGCAAGGTTGAAACCGCCGGCCCCCTCGTCGGTCTGAGTGAGACACTAGCCGCAGAGCCTGAAATTGCCCGCCTGAAAAGACCGCCAGCTTATTCCGTGAAATTGCAAGTAACAGAAAACCAGCAAAAACACGCTAAGTTGTGGGAGCAAATGTTGGCTGGCGAGGGTGAACCCCGAGAGATACCCAAACCACCGATCCTCACCACTCAAAGCTTGCTGCGATGGTTGATCGCACTGTCGTTGCTGATCGTGATCGCTGGGGTTGTCGTTTTTGACAGTCGGTTAGTGCCATATCCGGATCCTGCTTTGATTCCCACAGAGATTTTAGATACGAGCAGGTTAATCACTGCCTTGCCTGCAGAAGCCCCGGTGATGATCGCTTTTAATTATGAACCAGGCTTATCTGGGGAGATGGATGCGAGTGCAGCTGCTGTAATTGATCACTTGATGCTCAAAGGGGCGCGCTTGACTCTGATCTCCACTTCTCCCATCGGACCTGTGCTTGCTGAGCGTTTTATCAATCGAATTCAAGCTAAACACGATTACTCGAGTGATCAACAGTACACGAATTTGGGTTATGTTCCTGGAGGGATCTCCGGTTTGCTGGGATTTGCTCAAATACCTCAACGTGTCACACCGTTATCTTTTGGTGGGTTGGATGCCTGGGAGACCCAGCCACTGCAAGGTGTGATGAGATTGGCGGATTTCGCCATGACGGTTGTGATTACAGATAACCCGGACACGGCACGTGCCTGGGTGGAACAGGTTCAACCCATGTTTGGTGATACTCCTTTAGTCATGGTGGTTAGTGCACAAGCTGAACCGCTCGTGCGCCCGTATCACGATAACAGCACTCGGCAGGTAGATGGTCTGATTAGTAGTTTGACCGGTGGAGCAGCATACGAAGCCCTGATCAACCGCAGCAGCCTAGTTCGCAGCTATTGGGACGCTTTCAGTGCAGGATTATTTATTGCTATTGGATCTATCCTCGTGGGAGGAGCGTACAATTTAATTTCTGTTTTGTTGTCGCGTTTTCGGGAAGAGAGGGAGATTAATAGGGAGACAACATGAGTCTAGCTGATCTGGGTTTGTCTGATTTGATCGGTGTGTTTTTAGGATTTTCATTGACTTTGATGATCTTTACCTATTTATTGGGAGATAATTTCTTTTTCCGATTAGCAATTCATATATTCATTGGTGTATCAGCGGGGATTGCTGTTCTGATGGCTTTTTATAATGTTCTTTTACCGCAATTATTTTTACCGTTGATCAGTGGAGAAAGGGGAGAGTTTCTTTTAGCGCTCATATTTTTAGTTCCAAGCGCGTTATTATTGACCAAAATTTCACCACGCTTAGCGCGTTTGGGAAATCCGGTGATGGCATTTCTTGTTGGCGTCGGCGCAGCCGCTGCAATTGGTGGTGCTGTGAGAGGAACGCTCTTTCCTCAAACTGTTGCATCGCTCAGTATATTCGAGTTTCAAAACGCTCAAGTCTCAACTACTCCATCCTGGCAGCGTTTTATTAATGCCGTTCTTATCCTGTTAGGAACTCTAACGACCCTAATTTATTTCCACTTCAGCACCCGTTCTCGTGACAATCGTAGCTCCCAACGAGCGAATTGGATTGAGGGAATAGGTTGGATTGGACAAGGATATATTGCCATCACATTTGGTGCTCTCTTTGTGGGCGTATATATTGCCTCTCTGACTGCTCTAATTGAGCGGGTAAGGTTTTTATGGGATTTTGTGGTGGGATTTATTGGGTTGCTTCTAACTTCATAGAAACTTTTGGGTATTGAGGATCAGGTTCCATAGTGGTTTACATTAATTCCTCTGCGATTGGGTATATATGGTCACTTCGATAGTAAGTGCGGATTCATTACTGGCCGTTGATGTCGGTACCACAAGTACACGTGTATTTCTATTTGATGTGGTGGATGGGCGGTATCATTTTATCGCTTCGGGTTCATCTCCAACAACCGCGAGCATGCCGCATCATGATGTTGGGGAGGGGCTTCGATGGGCATTTAGCCACTTGGAAGACATCACTGGGAGAACGCTCTTCCGCGCCGATGGGAGTTTAATCATCCCTTCCGGAAAGGATGGATCCGGTGTTGACACCTTCGCAGCCACCATGTCGGCGGGACCACCTCTTAAAGTCATTGTTGTAGGCTTGCTAGAAAGTGTGTCTGTTGAATCAGCTCAGCGTCTCGCCGATACGACCTACGCTCAGGTAGTAAAAACATTGAGCCTGAATGATCGTCGCCAACAGGAAGAGCGAATTGATGCGATCCTGTCTGCTTGCCCTGATATCGTAATCATAACGGGTGGCACCGAAGGGGGTGCTTCGCAATCATTGCGGAAGTTGATTGAAGCTGTTGGATTAGCTTGTTATTTAATGCCGGAGAAAGAACGCCCTCATATACTCTTCGCCGGGAACCAGGAATTGCGTAAGGAAGTTCAATCTTCTCTGGGATCCTTAGCTCAAATCCACATAGCACCCAACCTCCGACCGACATTAGAGACGGAGCAGTTGGAACCTGCACAAACCCAAATGGCAAACATTTTCCGGCACGTGCGCGCTCGACAAATTATGGGTGTCTCTCAGTTGAACGTGTGGAGTGAAGATCGACTTTTGCCCAGTGTTAGTGCATTTGGACGCGTGATTCGTTTTCTCAGTCGGGTTTACGATCCGAACAAAGGTGTATTGGGTATCAATGTGGGATCCTCAACGACCACGCTGGTTTCTGCCTTTTCAGGCAATCTGGATCTGGGCGTTTACCCTCAGCTCGGGTTAGGTTATGGTGCCCTCGGTTTACTTGAACATAATCGTTTGGAGGATATCACTCGTTGGGTGACCATTGACCTGCCGCAGGATGTAGTTCGGGATTATATTTACAACAAGAGTGTATATCCTTCCAGCCTACCCACCACTCAGGAGGGATTGGCGATTGAATACGCTATGCTCCGTCAAGCCATACGAACGGCGGTGAATTATAGTTTACCGAGATTTCCAACCGACGTGGCAGGGAGTGGTCCTGGTTTGCTTCCCCAGTTCGAACCGATCATTGCTTCAGGGGCAGCGATCGCCAATGCACCCAGCTATGCTCAAGCTATGCTCGCTTTGTTGGACGGACTGCAACCTACAGGGGTGACCACTTTGGTGCTAGATCAGAATGATATGGCCCCTGTTTTAGGGGCAGCTGCTGGCATGAACCCGGCATTGGCTGTTCAACTTTTGGAGTCGAATGCATTTCTGAATTTAGGAACTGTAGTTTCTCCCTTGGGGCGCGCTCACCTGGGTGCGCCTGTGCTTCGATTACGGGTTGTCCAGGAGTCGGGTGATGAAAGTTCCATAGAGGTGAAATTCGGCACTCTGAAGGTTATCCCGATCCCCTCTGGGCAGGCTGTTCAACTGCGTTTACGACCGCTGAATCGATTCGACGTGGGCATGGGTGGACCAGGTGTTGGAGGACGTTTACGGGTGGTTGGTGGTGCACTGGGTGTGGTGATTGACGCTCGCGGTCGTCCATTAGCGCTGAGTAAAGATCCAGGTCGGCGTAGACAGCACTTTAGTTCCTGGCTCGAAGAAATAGAAAGCAGAAGGGTCTAACTTTGGCACTTTTCCTGCACCCAGTAATTTGGATAAAGATTGTGGCAGTGACGCAGTTGGGGAACACAATTTTCCCACTTCTACCGCGTCAGGCCCAAATTTAATTACTTTAAAGATGCTGATCCTATGTTGGCAACTGTAGCCCACATTTTACCTTTGACTACTATTCACAGGGAAAGAATGCTGCCCGTGGGGGGTAGAGTTGTTGTGCGTCGGGGGCAGGAGGTTGTTCCCAAGGATGTGGTCGCTGAGGCTGTGTTGGCTCCTAAGCACTTGATTTTGGATATTGCTCGGGGACTTGATGTACCTGTCGAAAGAACGGATTCCTTGATCGAACGGTCAGCTGGGCAAGTAGTCAGCGAAGGGGATATTATCGCTGGACCGGTGGGATTGACTCGCCGTGTGGTACGTGCTCCCGCCCCAGGACGGATTGTATTGGTGGGTGATGGTCAAGTGCTGATAGAGCTTGACAGCACTCCATTCGAACTGCGTGCAGGTTTTGCCGGGACTGTGGTGGAGCTGATTGCTGGTCGGGGGGTTGTCATTGAAGCCACAGGTGCTCTAATACAAGGTGTATGGGGTAACAACCGCATGGATTTTGGTCTTATTCAGGTTAATTTACAGGATCCTGCGGACGAACTCACACTTGATCAGGTAGATGTTAGTCTTCGAGGGGCGATCGTTGTCGGGGGTTACTGTCGGGATGCTGATGTGTTACAAGCCGCTGCTGATATTCCGCTGAGAGGCCTTGTATTATCTGCAATGTCAGCGTCCATACTACCAGTGGCCAAGCGCATGCGTTTTCCGATTTTTATATTGGAAGGATTTGGTCGCCGCCCGATGAATTCTGTAGCTTATAACTTGCTCACCACCAATCTCAACCGAGAGATTTCTATCAATGCAGAATCTTATGATCCGTTCAAGGGCACTCGTCCTGAGATATTGATACCTTTACCAGCGTCCTCCAGTGTGAAAAAACCTGTAATGAGTTCAGATTTCTCGCCTGGTCAGCAAGTGCGTATCGTACAATCTACCCATGCAGCGAAGATTGCTACTCTGGAATCAATTTCAACTAAACCAATGGTGTTTCCCAGTGGTTTGAAGGCCATTAGCGCCGAAGTTGTTATGGAAGATGGGGATCATGTTATGATACCATTGGAAAATCTAGAAGTTATAGCCTAACAGTTCATTAAAAAAGATTATTATTAAGACGAGCAGAGCTTCACAAAACATGATCGCGGATGGAGACCGCCTCAAGAGGAGAGAATGAGATGACAACGTTGGATGATTTTGAGTTAGATGATGAGGAGATGGAAGATTCTCCACCGGAAGAATCAGGTAACCGGACCTTTCTCCTGGTCGCAGGGATCCTGGGTGGTATTTTGGTACTAACCTTGATTTGTATTGCTGTCTACGCGTTGGTTTATGTGCCCCGCAGAGAAAGTGGTAGGGAAACACAAATAGCTGAGGTTAACGCCCAAAACACCCAAGTTGCCATGGCGGCTGAGATGACACAAGCTGCTCAGGCTTGGACAGCTACACCTTCAGCTACCGATGTGCCTACCCAAACGTCCACTGCCAGCCCGACCCCTGTTCTGGCTCCAACTGATACTCCCGTTCTTAACGAATCGACCCAGGATCCGCGTACAGCTACCGTGGCGGCTTTGCTAACGATGCAGGCGGGTG
>JASFVL010000028.1:0-23801 GCA_050049875.1 Anaerolineales bacterium | reverse complement strand
CTCATGGATAGAAAAACGCCACGCTCAAATCGAGCGCGGCGAATTGATCTATATCGCTCACCAGTTGGACTTCGCAGGAATGGTCAGAGATTCCACTGCTGGCGTGAAGTAGTGACACCCAGAGGCGGTTAGTTCAACAGACCCAACTCCACTAACTTCTCCTGTTTGGGCACGCCATTCTCGTCCCACCCGCGCAAGCGGTAAAACTCCGGGAGCATCTGATCCAGCGCTACAACGTGCCCTTTGGCGGGACCTTCGGGCATAGGTTCGTTGAGCATGCGGTAGGGCAAGGTGTCGTCCTCTTTGGTGAAGCCAGCTTTCAAAAGGAACATGCGCTCCAGGTTGTAGACTCGCTCAGCAGCTTGCATGATGCTTTGCGGGGTGTAATTCGCGCCAGTCGCCAGATTCATCAGCTTGCTCAAGCGCCCCGGTCGCAACTCCAAATCAGGATCAAATAGGTAGCGCACGGCCAAAAAGACGCACAGCCCTGAGGCATCAATCAAAGCGAATGCATCCTCGTAGCGTTTGACCAACAGCGGTTTGCGCTCTACGCTGAGGCCGTCAAGCTTGACAGGAACCCCGAAGACCTCGGAGTAAGCGATATCGCCCGCCATATGGGAGGCCCCAATGTTTGAGGTGGCGTAGAGCAATCCCATGCCTTGGGAGCCGCGCGGATCGTAACCGGGGAACTCCAGTTTTTTGGCGGTAACGGCGACCTCCGGGTGACCGTATTTCTCAGCCAGGCGGTGGCTACCTTCAGCCAGCGCGTCGCCGAATCCCTCCCGGTACGCCGTCTTTTCGATAAACTCAATCATAGCGTCCGCATCGCCGAAGCGCAAGGGAGTTCCGGTCTCGTCTTCGGAGATATACCCCTTTTCATACATCTCCATCGCTGCCGCCACGGTCATTCCCGCTGAGATGGTATCCAAACCCAGTTCGTTACACAGGTAATTGGCTTTGGTCACCGCAGCCAGGTTATCGACACCACAGGCACTGCCCACCGCGGCGATGGTTTCATATTCGGGACCTTCACCTTCGCCTTCGTAAGGGGATTCGTCCACCTCGGTGACCCGCCCGCAGGCAATCGGGCAGCGGAAACAAGGCTTAGCGCGAATCAGGTAGCTCTCGTTGAGCGCCGGACCGCTGATGTTGTCAACCCCCTCGAACACACCGGTTTGGAAATTTCTGGTGGGCAGGATACCCAACTCGTTAGTGACAGGCGGCACATAAGCCGTCCCGTACTCGCGCAGGGAGGAGCCTTTTTTTACATCCCCGCCCACTTCGCGCTGGATTTCAAGGCTGTACGCGTGCATCCCTTCGGGGTCAGCCAGAGGGGGAACTTTGTTCCCTTGGACGACAACGGCTTTTAGATTTTTACTACCCATCACCGCGCCAACCCCAGACCGGC
This sequence comes from Anaerolineales bacterium, assembly GCA_050049875.1. Lineage (GTDB taxonomy): Bacteria > Chloroflexota > Anaerolineae > Anaerolineales > UBA11858 > JASFVL01. The sequence goes on along the minus strand of JASFVL010000028.1, from coordinate 22,393 downwards.
CAGCGGCGCGGTGCTTATCGTTCATGATGCTGGCAGTCCTAACCAAACGCTCCCCGGCTGGGCCGATGCAGGCTACCTTCGCTTTGGGGTCGGTCTCCTCCAGGAGCACATCCGTGGTCTCTGGGACGGTCTTTCCCCAGAGATGCTCCGCCGAACGGATTTCAACCTGGTCCTCGTTCACCCACAGATAGACCGGCTTTTCAGCTTTGCCCTCGAAGATGAACAAATCGAAACCCGTACGCTTCATCCACGTGGGGAATTCCCCACCGGAATTGGAATCGGTCAAAGCGTCGGTGAGCGGTGATTTCGTCACCACCATATAGCGGTTCCCCGTTGGGGCGGGTGTGGCAGTCAAAGGACCGGTAGCGAAGATGAGTTTGTTCTGTGGGGATAAGGGATCGACCTTGGGATCGACCTCATCGTAAAGGTAGCGGATCGCCCAGCCGCGTCCACCGATATAATCCTCAGCCATCTGGGGGTCCACGTCCTCGACCCAGGTTTTCTCTGCGCTCAAATCTACGCGTAAAATCCTGCCATGCCATGCAAACATAATAGCTCTCCTTGAAGATTCCAATGTCAATTACCCGCCGGCCATGGCGGGAAAAGCGCTGACCACGTCGCCGCTTTCAAGCTCATAGTCCAATTCGACACCCACACCGTTGACTAGAACGACGCTGGCAGCGTCCAAAGGTACGTCGAAACGCCCCAACAGCCCCCCCACTTGGGTCCCCGGGGGGATTTCAACTTCAATGATGTTGCCTTTTACCCCGGAGGGCAGCAGTTGGCGGTATGTGGCGATCAATTTTAGACTAACTTTCACGATTTCCATTCTAGCACAACAACAATCTGGAGAATATGGACGATCTTCCTATTCAATCCAGTATGTCTGCACTCTTTTTGCGATCAGTGGAGAGGTGTGTTCTATCAGGATGGTAATGTTCCCAATCCATCTGAGACATTTTGCATGCACTAAATTATGTACGCGTGCAAAGTATGTCAGGCAGAAAGGGGGTGTTAGTTTGATTGACAAGCCCATTCCAGACTGCTAGAATCCTCCCTGCTGCGATGCGCTCAATTCACGGATTGGAGGTTTGGATATCATCTTGGAAGCAAATGGCATACAGCTACCTAGCTCTGGCGGCAGCTACACGCTGTTCTTGAGGCTGTCCCAATCCCGCTGCCTGGGGATTGGACGGCTGGGGGATTTCACGCTCCCACCGGGGATGTACGTTTACCTGGGCAGCGCGCACGGTCCTGGCGGGCTGCAGGCGCGCATCAGCCGCCACCTGCGCGGGGATGGAACCCCCCACTGGCACGTGGATACACTGCGGAATGCAGCAACGGTAAAGGGTTATGCGTATTTATTAAATCGGCAAGTGGGGCTGCTTCCAAAAAGGGTAATCCCCCTGGAATGTTTATGGAGCCAAGCGCTGGATGACTTACCAGGAGCAGTGATCCCCGTCCCAGGTTTTGGGGCTAGCGACTGCGGGGCTGGGTGCCCGGCGCACCTAATCGCCTTCCCTAAGGCGGAATCATGGCCCAATCAAAAAAAGCGCATCATCAATAGGCTGGCAGAAGTCCTTGGCATCCCACCGGATCAGGTTGAGGCTAAAGAAGTTTAACACCCAGGGTGGGGTAAAATGGGGAAGCTAAGAAAACTACGACCCCACAGGGCCCTGAGGAGACTCTATTGAAGCGATATTTACAGGATTACATTTTCTTATTGGTGCTAGCAGGCTCGATCATCGCCCTTGACCAGTGGACTAAAGATTGGGTGCGCTCAACGCTGATGATCAGCGAGACCTGGGTGCCTTGGGACTGGTTAGCGCCCTACGCGCGCATTGTGAATTGGAAGAACACAGGCGCCGCCTTCGGGCTGGGTCAGGACTTTGGAAAAGTTATCACCGTATTTGCGATCCTGGTTTCTGGGGCGATCATCTATTATTTCCACCAGGTGCCGCGCTCGGACTGGCCACTGCGGGTGGCGATGGGGATGCAACTGGGCGGCGCGGTGGGTAACTTAATCGACCGCCTCACCCAGGGATACGTAACGGACTTCGTCTCCGTGGGAAACTTCCCGGTTTTCAATGTAGCTGATGCCAGCATTTCCACTGGGGTGGCGGTGCTGATATTGGGTATGTGGATTAAAGATCGCACCCAGGGGACACCCGAAATACCACCCGACGAAAAGGCACAAGAAATTGAAGCCCCTCTGGTTAGGGAGGAAATCCAAGGTGAATGAACGCCTGGTCGTGCTCCAGTACGAAAAGGAGGGCGAACAGCGTTTGGATAAGTTTCTGGTGGACTGCCTGCCAGAATTCTCACGTTCCCAATTGCAGCGTTTGATCAGGGAAGAACACGTCAGGGTGGATGGTGTGCCGGCGCGCAAAACAGGGCAAACCCTGGAGGCGGGCGCGGTAATTCAGGTGCACATCCCCGCTCCTGAGCCCAGTGAGCTGGTACCTGAGGAAATCCCGCTCAAGGTCGTTTTCGAGAATGATGACATTTTGGTGGTGGATAAACCCTCTGGGATGGTCGTTCACCCCGCAGCTGGGCACCATTCAGGGACGCTGGTGCATGCGGTCCTTGCTTATGCCCCAGAAATCGAAGGAGTCGGGGGGGTACGGCGACCCGGGATCGTTCACCGATTGGACAAAGACACGTCCGGTTTGATACTCATGGCTAAAAACGGCCGAGCTCACCGCTGGCTGGGCAAACAGTTCCGCAAGAGGCAAGTCTCCAAAGCCTACCTAGCATTGGTGGATGGGCATCCCCCCACGCCGAAGGGTCGAGTGGAGGCTCCCATTGGACGCCACCCCGTGCAGCGCAAACGCATGGCGGTCACATCGTCCCAAAAAGGGCGCGAGTCCGTCAGCGAGTATCACAGCTTGGAACGCTTTAAGGAGCACACCCTGCTCGAGGTGCATCCGATCACAGGACGCACACACCAAATTCGAGTGCACATGGCCTTCTTGGGGACCCCGGTGGTTGGCGACACGGTGTATGGTCGCAAGCACCCCAGTTTACCTTTAGAGCGGCAATTTCTGCACGCAGCACGTCTGACGATCAGCATTCCGAACGAGGTAACACAGCGCACCTTTGAAGCTCCGCTGCCGGAGGAGCTGGCAAAGGTTTTAGAAGCGCTGAGGGCGAGCACAGGGGATTAAAATCTATAGTTTGAGCAAGGGCACCCCCTCATAAAAGCGTCGTAGATTCAGGCGCATAATACCAACCTTAGGAGCGATTATGAAATTCATTGACCTACGATCCGATACCGTAACCCAACCTACCACGGCTATGCGGGAGGCGATGGCGAACGCGGTGGTCGGGGATGATGTCTACGGCGAGGACCCCACCGTCAATAAACTGCAGGAGATGGCGGCGACCATGCTGGGCAAGGAGGCCGGTTTGTTCGTACCCTCGGGGACGATGGGTAATCTGGCAGCGATTCTGGCACACTGCAACCGCGGCGACGAAATTATCCTCGGGCATAAAGCCCACACTTTCTTGTTCGAAGCCGGGGGAGTCGCTGCCCTTGGCGGGGTGCACCCGCACACAATTCCCAACCAGCCCGACGGCACCTTGAGACTGGATGATATTCGCTCCGCGATCCGCAAAGACGATCCCCATCAGCCCATCACCCGGTTGATCACTTTGGAGAACACGCACAATCGCTGCGGGGGAGCCGCGCTGACAGTTGAATACACCTCCGCGGTGGGTGAACTGGCTCACCAACACAACCTGATCCTGCATCTGGACGGCGCGCGCATCTTCAACGCAGCGGTCGCTCTGGGGGTCGATGCCGCTGAACTGGCCGCCCCAGCTGACTCAATCACCTTCTGCCTGAGTAAGGGTCTGAGCGCGCCAGTGGGTTCGGTCATCTGTGGAGACGCTGAATTCATCCACAAAGCCCACCGGGCGCGCAAACAGTTGGGCGGCGGGATGCGCCAGGCGGGCATACTGGCAGCAGCGGGCATTGTGGCACTGGAAACCATCGTGGAGCGCCTGGAGAAAGATCACGTGAGAGCGCGTAAACTGGCAGCACTTCTGAAGAAGGTCCCCGGTGTCGTGCTGGACTCTGAGACTCCCCCGACCAATATGGTCTATCTAAACCTCGAAGACCAAGTGCCTTGGGGCGCGGACCAGGTCGCAGAGCGTCTCAAAGAACGCGGTGTGCGAGTGGGAGTTGTAGGGGGACGACGTTTTCGCCTGGTGGCACATTACTGGATCAGCGATGAAGATGTAGAGGAAGCCGCCAGCGTGTTTGAGGAGGTGTTGAATCAAATCCCATTATAGGGACACAACACAAATCAAATGATTTCTACATGATATAATATCGCGGCAGTTCGACGCAGACGGGGCGGGTCTAAGATCAAAGAGTCGCGATTCACAGTTCTAGATCACGCTCCTTTTAACCATAGTCACCTTCATGGCAGCGTCCCTTCTGACAAGGAGATACCGGCGTGGAGCCGCAGGTTGAGACCTTTCTGGCTGACTTGAAAACCCAGGAGACCCACTCTCGAAGCACCCAGATGGCCTATGCCACCGATTTGCGCCATTTTTTAAACTACCTACACAGCACGCTGAGTCAGCCCCCCAGCTTAAAAGATCTTAACAGCAAGAACATCATTGGTTTTTTGTCAACCGAACGCCAAATCGGTCGCGGCCGAAACACATTACTGCGCCGCCGGGCAACACTGCGCGTTTTCACCAGGTACTTGCACCAACGAGGCTTGATCGAGAACAACCCGCTGTCGAACGACGGCGGGCGCACGGATGAGGTCATTTCCTCCGTTGCGTCCCAACGCAGGGAGCGATGCCTGACCCCTGAGCAAATCGAGCGTCTAAAACAAACACTGGACAACAACCAACGGCCGCATGCCAGGCGTGACCAGGCGATGTTCGCCATTTTGCTTGAGACTGGTCTTTTGGTATCCAACCTGGTGAACTTGGACCTCTCCGACCTGGATTTAGGCACGGGGCGTTTGCGATTGAGATGCGACCAAGGAAGCGATATCTGGGTCCAGTTGGGGAACGCCGTTGAGCCTCTACAGCGCTATTTGCGCGAAGGACGTCCAGAACTGGATCAGGGACGCTTCTCGCAGGCCTTGTTCATCAGCCAAATGGGAAAACGCATGAGCCGGCAGAGCCTCTGGCAAATCTTCCGCCAGTGGGGTCAGGCGGCTGAATTGCCCTTGGCATTATCCCCGCGCCTCATCCGCCACACCGCTGCGCTTCACCTGAGGCGCTCCGGGAGATCGATCCAAGAAATCCAGGTTCTGCTGGGGCACAGCAATCGTCTCTCAACAAAAGCGCTGCTGCGCAGGTTGGAAGCTTCATGCTCCTCACCGGATTCACCCATGACCGGGTAATACCCAACTTGGATGACCCTAAGACCGACAACGAAGCTTTGCAGCAAGGAGCGAGTACACCCTTATGAACAAATTTTTCAACTTGCCTCAAATTGACGAAGTCGCACAAACTGTTCGGAGCAGGACAAGCTACCAACCAAAGGTGGGGATCGTTTTAGGGTCCGGTTTGAGTTCCATCGCCGATGCTGTGGAGGGGGCAGATGTAATCCCATACGGGGACTTACCCAATTGGCCGGTCTCCACAGTGATCGGTCACGAGGGCAAGCTGGCGCTTGGAGAACTGGAGGGCCAGCAAGTCATGGTGATGCAGGGCAGGGTGCATTACTACGAAGGTTACACAATGGCTGAGGTAACGCTACCGATTCGCGTCATGCAGCGCCTGAATGTGGAAACCCTGATCGTCACCAACGCGGCCGGAGGCATAAATCAAACTTATGAACCCGGCAATCTGATGTTGATCCGCGATCATTTGAATCTAATCGGCATGGCTGGACCTAACCCGCTGCGCGGACCGAACTTAGATGAACTGGGACCACGCTTCCCCGACATGTCCAACGCATACGACCCTGAACTGCGCAAAATCATACGTCAGGTCGCTACTGAAAACGAGATCAGCTTGCATGAAGGGGTTTATGTATGCCTGGCAGGCCCTTCCTTTGAAACCCCAGCGGACTTACGATTCCTGAAGAGCGTTGGCGTCGACGCGGTGGGGATGTCCACCGTACCGGAGGTAATCGTCGCCCGGCACGGTGGCCAGAGGGTGATGGGCGTCTCAGGAATAAGCAACAAAGCCAATCTAGATGGGAAAACCATCACCACTCACGAAGAAGTTCTCACAGCCGGCAAAATTATTGCACCCCTTATGACAACACTGGTGCGCGGCGTACTGAGGCGACTATAAAACCAGACCCACCATTATTCGGGAGGAAGCGGCCAAAGTAAGGTTCAGGCAGATATCAATCACACCTTTTCAGCAATTTCGCGGTGTACGATGAGATTTATGAGGAGAAGTGGATAACGACTGACAAACCCTGGCGATCACCTCCTAACAAACCAATTTTTTACCAGTGACTTGATGGAAGAGGCGCTTCGCTTTCTTAGAAACAACGAAATCTTTATCTACCTTGGTTTAGGGGTCATCGCTGTATGGTACATTCGCAAGTTCATTTTGGCTTGGGAGGAGCTGCGCAGCGCAGCTTTTGGCCTAGAGCGTGAAAGCGCACAGGGTCACCTTAATCGTGCTGCCAGCATGCTGGTTTTCATCCTTGTCTTGGCTGTGGTCGAGTTTGCGGCCGTATCCTTCGTAGCTCCAGCCGTACCTGGCTCGACGCCTTTGTTCACTCCGACGATAGATTTGCTAGCCACCCCGAGCGTTACCCTGCCCGACAGCATGTTGGAGGCGGTCGCGAGCAGCCCCCAGCCCACCGTCCAACTCGAGGGCAGCGAGTGCATACCTGGAGAAATCAACATCAACTCCCCACAGAATGAGGAGACGGTGCGAGACATTGTGGAAATCACGGGCAGCGTAGATGTTCCCAATTTCGGATTTTACAAATTTGAGATGTCCACCCCTGGAAGTTCCACCTGGCTTACCATCCAGGCTGGGGAGACCATCACCCAGGAAGGAAAACTCGGATTTTGGGACACCACGCGGTTGACCCCGGGAGACTACGCTCTGCGTTTGATTGTCACTGACAATGAAGGTAACATACTCGATCCGTGTGTGGTACGGGTGCGTGTGGCTGCGCCCTCCGAATTGGAGCCGTAGGAGATGGCCTTATCAGCAGGAGAGGTTACACGGCTAGGCAGCAGTCTCGCCCTTCAACTACCAAAGGTTTAAGGAGAATAAATGCCAGAAATTGAAATTCGTCCGGCAATCGCCACCGATATCCCCCATTTGATGGCTTTGGAGCACGACTATACCAGCAATTACGTCTGGCAGATGGAGCTCCATGAGGAAAACGAGCAGATCAGCGTGCTCTTCCGGGAAACGCGCCTGCCGCGCTCTGTGCAAGTGGTTTATCCCCGCAACCCCCAGAAGCTTGCTGACGAGTGGACAAACCGTTCTGTCATGTTGGTCGCGGTGCTGGACGATGAAACAATTGGCTACATTGGCTTGATACAAAACATGACGCCGTTGACCACCTGGGTCATCGATCTGGTCGTTGGGCGAAAATTACGCCGCCAGGGCATCGCTAGCGCTCTGCTCTTGGCAGCCCAGGAATGGGCGAGTGACCACCAGAGCCGCAGGCTTATCATAGAGATTCAGCCCAAAAACCACGCCGCTATTCGGCTGGCTCAGAAATTAGGCTTTGATTTTTGCGGCTACAACGACCACTTTTTCGCCAACCACGACATCGCGCTCTTCTTCGACAAGTGGCTGCGCTGACCGTTTAACACTATTATGCCTTACCTTATCGGTGGTTTAGAGATCATCAACCAACTGCTCACCGCTGGGATCGCTATCACGGCTTTCTCATTGTTGCTGTACGCGCTCTCGTTTAATTTGCGCGATCGGGTGGCGCGATCCTTTGCAACCATCATGGCTTGTGTGGTCATCGTCTTCGTCGGAGAGGCGATCACCAGCATCGACGCGGCCCGGCAAGTGGAACTCTGGTACCGACTGCAATGGATCGGGGTGATCTACCTGCCGGCGGCTTACCTGCACTTCTCAGACGCACTGCTCGCCACCACAGGACGGCCTTCGCGGGGTCGCCGGCGACTGCTGGTGCGCTTGACCTACCTAATCTCCTCCGTTTTTCTTCTGACTTTACCCACTTCCCTGCTGATAGGACCGCTAGTGCCGGACGGAGAACCGATCCCCCATCTGGAACGCACCTCGCTGACATGGGTGTTCGCCTTGTACTACGCGGCGGGCATGGTGTGGGCGTGGGTCAATTTTTGGCGAGCCTACCAGCGCACCGTCACGAGCACCAGCCGGCGAAGGATGCGCTACCTGTTAGCTGGAGCGTTGGCCCCAGCTCTGGGCTCCTATCCCTATTTGCTATTTGGCTCTAATTTTGCCGCAGACCACCCCCTGATCTTCTGGTCAGCTGCCACGTTGAGCAACCTGATGGTTTCCTTTTTGATCGTCGTCATGGCTTACGCAGTGGCTTTTTTCGGGGTCTCCTGGCCGGATCGGGTGGTCAAGAGGCGTTTATTTAAATGGGTCATGCGAGGCCCGGTGACGGCATCTACAGTGCTGGCAACCACAACGCTTGTGGGGCGGGCGGTGTCTTCGTTCGACCGTCTCTATTCAGCGGCTGTCCCCGTCGTAATGGTAGGCTCACTGCTATTAATGCAGTATTTGATCACCATTGCAGCGCCAATATGGGAACGCTGGCTCTTCTACGGGGGAGACCGAGAGAATTTACAGCTGATCCAAACCTTAGAGGAGCGCCTGCTCACTACGGGTGACTTACGCCAATTCCTCGAATCTGTGCTGACCGCGGTCTGCGACCGATTCCAGGTCGATTCGGCCTTTGTAGTCTCGCTGGGACCGAAAGGGGTGGAGACCTTAGTCGTTGTGGGGGATGGAAAACAACTGCAACGCGATGACTTGTCACAGGAACTGCTTGAGGTCGTGGTGCGCAATGAGGTGATCGAAACTTCGCCTGGATCGACCCACCGGTTGTTCACCTGGGGGGATTACTGGCTGGTTCCCTTGTTCGAAGACAGGGAAAATTCCGACCTGCTCTTAGGGTTGCTCGGGGTAGTCTACCCTGAAGGGAATCCCGAGTATTCCCTAGATGAGGAGCAGCGCGAGGCTTTCTCGGTCTTGGCTCGTCGAGCAGCATTGGCGCTGGAGGACCGCTACCGGCAGCAGCAAGTGTTCAGTTCCCTAGAAGCGTTAACCCCTCAAGTGGAACTCATTCAACGTCTGCGCGCTGCCGCACATTACGACGGAGCCGAAATCCTCGTCTCACCGGACGTGGCTCTGGAGCAAGGCAAACTGGCTCAATGGGTCAAAGACGCTCTCAATCACTATTGGGGCGGTCCCAAACTCACCGAGAGCCCCTTACTACAATTACGGGTCGTCCAAAAGGCGCTGGATAACCACGATGGCAATCCGGTTAATGCCTTGAGAGCTATTCTGCGGCAAGGAATCGAGCGAGTGCGTCCAGAGGGAGACCGGCGCTTTACCGCGGAGTGGATTTTATACAACATCTTGGAACTGAAATTCATGGAGGGTCGTAAAGTTCGCGAAGTTGCGCTACGCTTAGCCATGTCCGAAGCCGACCTGTATCGTAAACAGCGGGTTGCCATTGAAGAGGTGGCTAAAGCGATCGTAAGTATGGAACAAGAGAGTAGGGAGGAGGTGATTAATGACCAAATGAAACCACTTGAAAGCCTATCCCCAGGGGCGCCAACGGAAAGGTGATTTGGTTAGATCAAGATTTACGCAGTTATGGAGGTTTGCCCCTTCAACTGGGTAAGTCCTAGAGATATCATTTTTAGGAGCGCAAAAGGTAAAGAGGTAGGGTTAATGGTGCAAAAAGATGAAACCCGGGAAGTAAAAGAAGGACCCCCACAAGCGGATGAATCCTGGTGGGAAGCAGTTCTGGACGAGATCGAAAGTTATGTTTTACCCAACGATGACCAAGAACAAAATCCATCGAAAGCAGGTCTAGGGCAAGCTGGACGCCTGCCACCTCAAGGGAACGTGGACTGGGAGCAAGCCCAAGACTTGTACCAACAGGACCAAATCATCCACTTAAAGGTGAGCGGTTACAATCAGGGAGGTTTGTTGGTCGAAGGCATGGGGCTGCAAGGTTTTGTCCCCATTTCACACTTGGTGGGGCTCGTGGAAGAATGTGACAGTCCAGAGCGAAAGAAAATTCTGGCAGCTTATATAGGAGATGAACTACGCCTCAAGGTGATCGAATGCAACTCCGAGCGCGGTCGGGTTGTGTTCTCAGAGCGCGCCGCGCAGTCCGACTCTGGAAGTCGAATCGAGCTGTTTGAGAATCTCGAGGTGGGGATGTGCGTGAAAGGCAGCGTGACGACGATCACTGATTTTGGAGCTTTTGTCGACCTGGGTGGGGTGGAAGGTTTAATTCACATTTCCGAATTATCTTGGGGTCGAGTGCAGCACCCCAGTGACATGCTCACCATTGGTGATTCTGTGAAAGCTTACGTTCTACAACTGGACAAGGATCGAGGCAGGGTAGCGCTCAGCCTCAAACGCCTGCATCCCAACCCCTGGGAGACGGTTGGGACGCGCTACCAACCCGGACAGACCGCTGAAGCTGTCATCACCAGCGTGGTCTCATACGGGGCATTTGCCCGATTGGAGGATGGCCTTGATGGATTGATCCATGTCTCCGAGTTCGGTGAACCCAGCCAGAATGTCAAACCGAGAGAGGTGCTGCAGGAGGGCCAAAGCGTGCAAGTGCGCATTTTGCACGTGGACCCAGCCAACCAAAGAATGGGACTAAGCTTAATTACTGACGGAGGAGAATAATCGCGGCGGATATCAATACGGGTATCGGGCAGCGACGGGTCGCCTTAGCATGAGGATTCGTCACACAAGTGGGTGATCCCACTTGGTTTGAAATTAACCATAGAGGCGAGCATGAAACCCTGGTGGTTGTTAGTGCTGGGCGTGGCATTTGGTCTCTTAGCCGGCGGTGTGATCTGGTTGGCAAGCGCGCCGCCGCGCGGCGAAGCGATCACACTGCTCCCGCCCCCCACACCCGCCTCGATGAAAATCCATGTCTCAGGAGCTGTAACCAATCCAGGCGTTTACTCCCTGAGCGCGGGTTCTCGCGTCCAGGATGCGATCCGGGCAGCCGGCGGTATTTCCACCCACGGAGACGCTGAAGCGCTCAATCTAGCAGCCAGTTTGGTGGATGGCGAAAAGGTACATATCCCCGAAAAAAGCCAAAACCTAGATAGCTCACCAAATACCAACCCCAGCGAAGCGCCGGAAAACCAACCCAATCAACCCCAATCATCAACGACCGAGAACTTGATCGACATTAATACGGCCTCGCAAAGCGAGCTGGAGGAGCTCTCCGGAATCGGACCGGTCATCGCGCAAAGGATCATCGATTACCGCGAGACCAGCGGGCCTTTCGAAAGTATCGAGGATATCCAAAAAGTGTCCGGAATTGGTCCGGTCACCTTTGAGAAGATCAAAAACCAGATCACAGTGGATGGAAAACCTTAGGCATAGATAGCAACTTTGCTCAAACAGTACCACATTACAATCATTACACAGGCTTTGAAAGGTCGGGTCAGTCAGCAGCGCGCCCTAGATGTCATCTGAGCGGCGAACGTAGCCCAAGACAACCTCAGAGGTCAGATCGGTCATCCGGAATACCACATTGAGTCAATATCAAAATACAAATGGAATAAACATTTTCGTACTTCGCATGTATTCCCGATACTTTTCACCAAAGTATTCAGTATTCTCAATTTCTTCTTTCTTCGCTGTTATGATCAAAAAGATTGTTGCGGCAATAGCCAGCAACACACTTATCCAGGTGATATGCTTAAAAAATATTCCCCATGCAAGAAATAGTAATGAGCTATAAAATGGATGTCGAATGTACTGATACAACCCAGTTGTGACTAATTCGGTTGTTTTCTCAATGCCTACTAAAGAGGGGTCATCACGTCCTTGGTCCAGCCTCCCTTTTCGACGGAATAATTGTACTGCTTGAACTATCAAGATCAGTGAAAAGATGAGCAATACCCAGGCAACAATTTGCCTGATGCTAAACGGGTCTTTTATCCAATGCCTAATGTTCAACGAGAACATTATCAAGATAATTTCCCAAGCAAAAAACCGATAAAAACCGTGACTTTGAACGTCCCGAAGCGATGACCGCGATACCCAAATTATACAGATCGTTCCAATCAAAAATATGATCCATTGTATTGTGAACATCGGTTTACTCTTAGGACTTACGCAATTCAAGGGTAAGGGTGTGGGATTGGGTGGGCGTTGCCCACCCAATCCCACCATACCTCCCCTCGCACTTCGCGCGGGATCCATCGCGTGTACCGTTCGTCCAGCTTGACTGGATTCTGGTGTTCTTCCAAGGCTCTGGTTCAGCCTGATGCTCTCGCAGGATAGCGAGACGTTTGGCAATGGCGCACTATCTTGCGATTATATGGAGTGCTGATTACGAAAACACTATTGCAATAGTAGTTTAACTCCCAACATGAATAGCCACTGTTGAGTTACTAACGCCGCAATTCGTTCGACCAATCCTGCATATTGAGTTTCTACCGTGGCGCCCCCAACCCCACCCATGACAACAATAGCCCCAACTGTAATGAACGAATATACATCAAACCCTGGGAGGATGCCCGCTCTTCTGAACCATAATCCAATAAACAACGTGGACAGAACAGAGAATGGGATAAGTCCGCCGAATACTAGGATCTTGTGAATTTGGCCCGCTACTGTTACCGGTGTTCCTTCAGCATCTTGAGGAAAAAATACTGTGCCAATTGTGGCCAAGCCTAGAGTAATTATCAACCAAGCCCCGGCTCGACCTATCAACTGATTGTTTGCGTTTCCTTGGATAAACCTTAATACTCCATATCCAAATGCGATATGCAACAGGGCATAAATTGTCTGGATGACCATGAGTAGCGACTTGTTCGGAGCGCCTGGTGAAAGCAGCTCACTAACGGAATTCGAGATGTGACTGTAATCTGGTCTCAACACTCCACCGAGGATATACATAAAAATGTAAGTAACTGGAATTAGCATTCCGAAAACGTAGAGGATTTTTCCGTTCATTTTCACTCCTTTATTAATCAACGTCGCCTAACATCTTCGAGATGCCCCCTACCTGGCTGTCTGACAGTTCCACTTCACCAGTGTGCTGCGTGCCTAACTATTGAAACCAACAGACCCACTTAAAGTTCCTATGGACACGAAACCTTGCTCTGGGCGTCCTGTGGAAGTGGTTGTCAGGCATTCAGCGCCTGTTCAAAATCATCGATAAGATCTTCGGTCGCTTCCAAGCCAACCGATACCCGGATCAATCTATCTGAAATTCCCAGGGCATGACGGTCTTCAGTGGACATCGCTGAGTGAGATGTTGTGGCTGGTCGGGTAATCAGCGTCTCCACACCACCCAGGCTGGGGGCACTGACGGGCAAGGTCGTGTTTTGGATAAAGCGTTCTGCTTGGTCAACGCCACCTTTCAACTCAAAACTCAACATACCGCTGAACCCGTCGAATAACTCACGGGCGCGGTGATGATCGGGATGGCCTTCCAATCCCGGATAGTTCACGCTGTCTATTGCCGGACTGTTTTCCAAATATCTGGCGATCTTGACCGCGCTCTCGTTTTGATGCCGCATCCTGACTGCCAGCGTTTTTACACCGCGATGAAGCAGAAAACACGCGTGAGGATCGAGTGAAGCGCCCAAGTGATTGAGTTTGTGAGTGATCTTTTCTATCAAGTCGGCGCGGCCAATGACCGCTCCAGCCACGATGTCCGAATGACCGTTGAGGTATTTTGTGCAACTATGAAGCGAAAGGTCAAAGCCCCACTCCGACGGACGGAAATTGATCGGGCTGGCAAAGGTATTGTCTATCAGTGAAATGAGACCATGCGCTTTAGCGAATTCACTCACAGCCTTAAGATCAGCCACTTGTAGCAAGGGATTGCTCATTGTCTCAACGAGAATAACTCTGGTTCTGGGCCGCAATTTAACTTTCCAGGAATCTGGATCGTTGCCGTCAATGAAGTCAAAAGAGATACCCAAGGGGGCAAAATCTTTGGTGAGGAAATCATGGGTGCCGCCATATAAGCATTCCTGGGCCAGAAAATGATCGCCCGTAGACAGGAGAGTTAAAAGCGCCGTCGAAATTGCCGCCATGCCGCTGGCTGTCACGATGGACGCTTCAGCATTCTCCAACGCTGCTAGTTTTTGGTGCAGAGCAATATGATTGGGCGTGTTATTCAAACGAATGTATTTGATATCGTGGTAGCTCTCCTGACCGACGTATTCAAAGGTAGAAGATTGAAAAATCGGCATACTCACCGCACCATGGATGAGGGGGTCAGGCTCACCTGCATGAATGAGTTTGGTTTCTATGTGATGGTTATGGGTTGTCATGAGTAGATTCTCCTTTCATGGGAAAACGATCTTGAAGGTTGTACCCTCGCCCGCTCGCTGCCTGTCCCGCCTGTCCAGGACGACAATCCAGGGGGCAACTGCACTGGAGTGCGTCCAGCGGGCAGTCCGGGGGACGCACTACACTTTGTGTGTCCAGAGGACTAGATGCAGAAGGGCATACTTCGAGACCAGGACCGGACCTGAAGCGGTGAGCAGGCGATAGCTTTCAGGACACAACAGCGGGTGGTTAGGCATCCGATAAAACAAAAGATCGATGGGAGAGGTGTGATAGGCGTAGTGGTGATGACGGTGGTGGTTATGGTGGCTGTGGTAGCCATTGTGGTTACAGATGTAATGGTAATAGTGGTGACAACGACCTATAGGGCTACGAAGATTTTTCTACAAACGCCTCATAAATTCCTCGAACTTCGCTTGCTCACCCTCTCTAATTGACCATGCCTCTACTTGATCTAGATCTATTTTATTTGTGCTCGCCACAAGGAGGGCTTGGTCCAAGCATTGGCGATCTTCCCAATGGAAATAAGCAGCCAGGCGGTCTTTCACCGAATCAGTAGGGGAGATGATCCTAACCGCCCCAGTATCCATCTGCAATTCGCGAATTTCTCCTATTGGTTCATTCCCTATGCTTGGCGGTCCAGCAACAAAATCTACGAAGTAATCAGTTTCTGGATGAAAGTAGTATTTGTCTTCACGCTCAAATCCGATCTCCTTCATTGCAGAAGCAACTGCAGCATTATCCAGTGAGAATCGAGCTACAAAATCGATATCCTTCGAGACATAACTGTGATTGCTGTAAATGGCAACCGCCGCCCCACCCGAAAGGACGACAGCGATCCCTCTCTTCTTCAAATGATTATCAATGTGAGCAGCAAGCTCGCCTTGAGTCATTTCGGCGATTTTCTTCACAACGGCTTGCCTCTCCTTCTTGGGCGTCGCCTATTCATTGTAAGCCGATCCCGTTCATCTTCTGGGTAAAATTGCAAAGCTTTCTCCAGCAGGCTTTTCAGTTCAGGCAAGAACGCATATCTAGGATTAAACTGGTAAAGAATAGTTCTCCCAGCCGACCTGCTAACTAGGATTCCCGCATCCTCCATCCTGGTAAGCTGCTTCTGGATTGAATCGGGATCTGCGTCAAAGAAGCGTGCAATTTGACGTGCATAGCCTTCATCTCTTGCCAAGATGTATATAAGAACCCTTTCAGCATTCGTAGATCCAAGCAATGGCTCCAACAATGTCATTTGATTAATGCCTTCTCCATCAGAAACATACTTTTATATGTCAGAACAACTCTGACATATGTCAGATCATATCTGACAATTATAGAGGTGTCAAGTCTGGGTTCATTGTTGATTGTTGCAATTTTCACAGGGGAAGCAAGCCAAACCGGCTGCGAACTGTGATGATGGATCCATCCTGGCACAGGGCAGTGCAGACAGTCAGCCGGCTGTACTAGCTACCCCTTACTTGGCCGCCTGACCCTTCGGCGCAGCCATGTCCCTTGCAAGCAGGGTTTGGCAGCTCTCACCATTTGAGAAACTCGATTGCTGATCTATTTTCAGCATGCAAAAAACATAGAGGTTGTTCGATGAAAAATCTAGTAAACGCTGAACAGCGTGCTAAGTGACCTTTTGGGGAGCGTTATCGTATAGTCGTTGTTGGCGGTAGTTATTTTGGTTCAAGCGTCATCACGTAATCGTAACTCTCGTTAAGATATTCTGCCAATTTATCCAAATCTTCAAGCATATGGTCGGGTATTAACACATATCCTTTCATTATTGCTCCGTGGGACTTAAATATTGTTGTGCCAAATTCCTGGATATACTTCTCCTGAACTCCCTTTGAAAATCTAATTCCTAATTGACCATCTTTGTTTAACAACGAAAACATGTATCCGTTTGCAGATGTATACGGCACGGTTTTTCCTTTTCTATTAAACCTTGGACATTTTTCAACCAGCTTATCGTAGAGTTCTAATTTTTGTTTCCACATACTATTGTTTCTCCTCTTTCTAGCCAAAAACCAAAAAAATATTTTACGCCCATTCTAACCGCAGAGAGAAAGGCGTTTTGACCATTCATCGACTCGATGTGAACTTTTCGACAACCACTTGTGCTGCCCAACACAGCGTGCACCCGACTGGTGGGAGTCGCCGCGTTTTCAAACAGTTTGCGTGGCTCAAGGCTGGTCCCGTCAAAGCGGCGCTGCCTCGTCCCACCCACCTGCCACTAACGCAAGCTTTTGGGCAGCAGCTTACTTTTATAATTCTTGTTCCGTTTACTACCGTAAAATAACCGGCAAATAAACGTTTAAGGGGACACCTCCTTGCAGACGAATAACAAATGGCCCGCCGTTGCTCGACGAAGAGGAGGTAGCAGTGAAGCGTCCCTCAGCCGTTGGCGTGAAGGTAAAGAAATATTGGCAACTGTCGCCGGGCGGCACCCCGCCGGCGCAATTTTGGGCAGCGGAAAATGGTGCCCCAACGCCGCCGCCGGCAAAATTGGTTAAGGTAATAGGACCGGTATTGCGAATAGTTACACTTTGCGGGGCACTGGTCGTATTGAGAGGAACCGGGCCGAAATCGAGCCAGAGAGGGCTGACAGTATGCGAGGCACCTACGCCCGTGCCCCTTAAAGCAATACTAAAGGAGCCAAAGCTGTTGGCAACGTTAGACGTGGTACTAAAGATGCCGGTCTCAGTAGGTGAGAACGTGTAAAAAAACTGGCAGCTGGCACCGGGTGGAACGCCGCTGGCACAATTTTGGGCGGCGGAAAACGGTGCCCCAACGCCGCCGCCGGCCCAACTGGTGATGCTCGAGGAGAAGCTTCGATTGGTAATGGTTACAGCCAGCGTGTGACTGGTGGTTCCGATCCCCACCAGGCCAAAATCCAGGGAAAGTGGTGTCACGAGCTGCCGATTAATGGGGAAAATAGTTTGTCCACGGCCCTGCAAATCAACAGTTATGGGGCCGCCGTTAGTGCTTGAACTGGAGGTTGCGGTGAAGGCACCGGTGGTTGTTGGCGCGAAAGTAAAAAAGTATTGGCAACTCTCCCCAGGCGGCACACCACCAGCACAATTTTGGGCCGCGGAAAATGGTGCCTCCACACCGCCACCGGCGAAATTAGTTAATGGGGCCAGGCCCGTATTACGGATGGTGACAACCTGGGTGTCGCTGGTCGAACCCGGACTGAGTATACCGAAATCTAAGGAGAGAGGTGAGTAGGTCAGTTCAGGGCCGGCGCCTGTGCCTCGTAAGATGATGGTAATCGGGCCGGCATTGGTCGAGGAGTTAGAGGTTGTAGAAAAAACACCGCTTGCTGTTGGCGAAAAAGAAAAGAAGTATTGGCAACTGGCGCCTGGCGGCACACCGCTGGCGCAATTTTGGGCGGCGTAAAACGGTGCATTTACGCCGCCGCCGGCAAAATTTGTCAGGGTAGCATCGCCAACATTGGTGATTGTGACCGTCTGGGTGGCGCTTGTGTCCCCCACGCCCACTGGCCCCAGGTCCAATTCTAGAGGCGTTACCCATAAGCCGGGCTTGGACTCAGACTGAGCCGAGGCTCGGACGGAAGTTCTAACTTGACTGAATTGCCAGGATACAACTAATCCTAAGGCAAGAATCAATAAACCAACAAGTAGTTTGCCATAATATTGCCGGAACATAATCATCTTTCTCCATTCACCCCTTTTTTAAGTGCGCAGGGCAATGTGCCCGACCCAACGGTTTGCGTAAGCTGCTGCTGCGGTGTAAACCCGATAACCGCATTGCTTCAACCGAAATGCTCAAAAGCGCGCCGCATCCCCAGAGCCGAAGGCGGGTCAGCTTAACGCGGGGTTAGTTGCCCCGTCTCCGTATAAGTTGTGTTACACAATATCACTCAAAAATGAATGGACAATTTTCTGAAATTCTTCAGGATGATCCATATTTGCCAAGTGTGCAGCATCTGCTATAACAACCTTCTTTGCGGATGGGATTTCTTCTATCATATAATCGGCTGCAGCGTGGGAATAAGGATCATCGTGCTCGCCCACTATCGCCAATATTGGTAGTGTAACTTTGTCCAGTAGTTCAAAGGCTGGTGTCTCAGTATTTACTACTCGCGTTCCAAGTTTTTTTGCTTGATGAGAGAGCGCAAGCCGATTCATTTCTAAGGCAAGTTCTCTCATTTGTTGATTCACTTCTTGTGCATTTCTCCCCATTCCATCAAACCATATCTGTGCTTCTAATTCAGCAAGCAAATCCAAATCACCAGCTTTGTGTGCAGCCTCGGCATCTTTATCTTTCGGGTGGGTATCAACTTCTAATTGAAGCCCTGATGGGCCAGATCCTACCATCACTAATGCCTTCATCTTCGACTGATGCGCTATCGCAAAATCCATTGCCAGACTACCACCCATTGAACTACCAATAATGGTGAGAGATTCATGGAAATTATGCCAAGCAAGCATAGCGATTAAGTCTCCCATGTGACTGTACTCACCTTCTACCGGATTGCTTTTCCCGTAGCCTCGCATATCATATCTAAGAACGCGGTATTTCGCTGCAAAGTGAACGAATTCATTCTCCCACTGTCTACGATCTGCAACACCAGCATGAATTAACACTAGAGGTGGGCCAGTACCAGCAATTTCATAATAAAGATTTGCATTGTCTATTTCTAAATATCCCTCTTCAACTTTCATTTTTATTTCATTCCTTTTATACCAATAATCTTATTTGTTGCTTAGAAAAGGGGCAACTAACGGGTTGTCGAGCGAGATACGGACCGTTTAAAAAATCTTCTCTGGGGCATTATACACCCCCAATATAATCTCCCCGGGTCCCTCCCCTCAGTCTTCGTCCCCCTTGATGCTCTCTGCGGCTAACTCGCTCAGCGCATCGATCTCCTGCGGGTCGGTGTGAGCGGCGCGCCAGTAGAGTTCCAGAAGCTTCAGGGGGGAAAGGCTGCTGACAGTTTGATCCTCCCGCAGGCGATAACTTTCCAAAGAGACCAGCGAGTATCAGGTTGCCAGACCAACTCCCTCCGACAGTGGCTTGAGCGCTACACCCCCCGACTACGAGGTTTCCTTCAGCAGATCGACCACCAGCAGGTAAGCTAGGCTGACCGCTGGAAAGCAGACCGTCTGGGGTATATCAGAATCCATATACTGCTCGATCCCCTCCGGCGCGCTAAAATCTGCCCCCGTCAATTCGCGGCAGTTGATGGTCCCCATCTCAGCCTCGAAGCGGCGACGAAACTCCCGCGCCACCGCCAGATTGCCAAGCATCTCTTCCATTGTGTCAGGTCGCCCCTGCTTGAGGCCGAGAGCCATCACGGCACCGACGACGGCACCGCAGACAGCCCCCGTGTTACCTATCCCGCCGGCGAAGCCAGAGGCGATCTGGGGAATGACATTGTTCTCTGTATCAATCTCGAATTCCTGGCACACGGCCAGGAGGACCGACTCCGATCAAACGTAGCCTTGCTGCATGAACTGTGTAGCCCGGTTTTGCTCCATGGTCTTCTCCTTTTCCCTGTCAACCGCCGCCGCATCATCTGAAGAACTCTGAGTTAATCTATGATAATTGTAGCAATTTCTACAGGGGAATGCAAGCGATCATTGGGGATAGATCGCCTTCTACAGGCTGCCTGGTTTAACAAAATACAACTTCGGTGGAAAATCTGGTAACATCCCCGGTCAGCTACTGCCGGGGTTAGGCCCCAACAGCCCTAGCCTTCGAAATTCATTTATATAGTACTCTGCTTCTTCATCGGTTCCTAAAGCAATATCGACCATCATTTTTAGACTGGCTATTGAGCCAGGGATTATTCTATCTTCATCTTTTTCAATATCACCTCTAGCAAAATCTGGATCTGTTGGAATTTCAACATTAACTATCCACCAATTTTCTATTTTATCTAACAGATTAGCCATATCATTGAAGCTTTCAGGTAATTCGGTTGGCAATCCATCAATCATCATTTTATCAATCTCATGAGCAATTGAGTTTCTTAGTTTCTTTATCTGATCAAACAGATCAATATCGTGACTAGAAATTGCATTATTTTCTAATAGCCAATCTAGAGAAGCATAAACTGGACTAGAATTCCTCGACAAAACTTTAGTCTCATAATCCGGATCAACAATATCTCCGTCTTCATCAAATCCGGTAGTATAAAAATCATATATCCGTTCTATTATTGCGTTCTTCAAACGTTCAAATACTACGATATATAAAGCAATACCTTCGCCAAAAAATGACTGACTGAAAAGGGCAACCTGTAGTAGAGTAGTAGTCGACAAAGACGAAAACTCAAAACCTACAGGAAGCCCAGATGAATATTTTACCGGATAATACACGGCACTTCGTAGCACTTTTACATAGTACATACCCAGCACTTTCGAGAACCAATCTAAAACGACTGAGCCGGATCGTCAAGGCACTATTGGCGATGACGGGTCGGGTGACGATGCTGGGCCTCTCGCGCTGGACCGGGAAAGGTGGCAGCTACCGGACGGTGCAGCGTTTCTTTGGGGAGCAGATCGCCTGGAGGCAGCTCTTCTGGCAGTTTTTTATGGCTCAGCTCTATCGGTCGGAGCGAGAGTACCTGCTGGCAGGAGATGAAAGCGTGATCACGAAATCCGGCAAGCAGACCCATGGTCTGGATCGTTTCTTCTCCGGTTTGCTGAACCAGGTGGTGCCCAGTATTGCGATCTTTGCGCTGTCATTGATTGATGTCCAGGAAAGGCGCTCCTACCCAATCCAGGTGGAACAAGTCATCCGCAGTGAAGCGGAGAAAGCAGCAGCAAAAGCCAAGAAACAGCAGCGTAAAGCAAAGCCAAAAGTCAAGGTCAAGGGCAAACCGGGGCGGCCTAAAGGCAGCAAAAACCGGGACAAGACCCAGGTAGAGCTGACCCCAGAACTGCTGCGCATCCAAAAGATGGTCAAAAAACAACTGGCCATCTTCCGGGGCCTGCTCTCGATCACCTATCTGGTGCTGGATGGACATTTTGGCAACAACAACGCCTTGCAGATGGTGCGCCAGTGTGGTCTGCACCTGATCTCCAAACTGCGCTGTGATGCCGCTCTACATTTCGTCTATCAAGGTGCTTATGCTGGCAAAGGCCCACACAAGAAGTATGGTGACAAGATCAACTATGACCAACTTCCAAAACAGTATCTGGTCGAAACCCATATCGACAAGCAGATCAAAACCCACATTTATCATGCTCAGATGCTGCATCATGAGTTCGCTCAGCGCCTCAATGTGGTCATCCTGCACAAGACCCAAATCAAAACCGGCGCCTGTGCTCATGTGGTCTTGTTCTCCAGCGATCTGGCGCTATCTTATGACAAAATGATTGATTTTTATCGCCTCAGATTTCAACTGGAATTCAATTTCAGAGATGCCAAACAACACTGGGGCCTTGAAGACTGGATGAATGTCAAGGTAGTACCGCTGACCAATGCCCTCAACCTGTCGCTCTTCATGGTCAACGTCTCTCAGGTCTTATTGACCGAGTTTCGCAAAACCAATCCCCAGAGCAGCGTTCTGGACTTGAAGGCCTACTGCAGAGCGGCCAGATACTTCGAAGAAACATTAAAAATGCTTCCGAAAAAACCTGAACCTATATTATTTCAGCAGGTTTTTGGCAAGATTGTCTCGTTGGGCTGTATTCACCCTGTTAATGTACACGTTTTTCCGCCATAATTGGCGAAGGTATTGGTAACAAGACTAAATTCTTAGAGTAAACAATTTTACTCGTTTACCCCAAAGTTGGGTTGACAGATTCATTCGAAAAGAAATAAAAATCAACCCTCATGCTATAATTTAAGTGAGGTTACCGATGGCTGTGATCACAATCTCACGTCAATTGGGCAGCATGGCAGATGAAGTCGCGCAATCTTTAGCTGACCGAATTGGATACAG
>JASFVL010000472.1:0-3639 GCA_050049875.1 Anaerolineales bacterium | reverse complement strand
GCGCTTTTCCGTATCAAGTGTGGCTTAGAACCAATTCAAATTTCGCGAGACGTAATTTTGAAAATCAGACCGCGCGCACCCTGAATTTGCACAGTGTTCAATGGGAGTTTGCTCCTACAGAGATCGCAAAAGCGGAACTGCGCCCCGAACGGCAGGGAGTTTTTGGATCACTTTCCGTTGGTTTTGCTGCTGCCTCGCTGTTTACTGTCTTGGGTTTCACTCTATACGCTTTATCCTCATTCCAAAGCCGCTATGCCGAATTTGGTGTCTTACGGGCCAATGGCCTGTCCATTGGTCAGATGATCTCCTTCCTTGCCTGGGAGTTGGGATTTTTGATTGTGATCGGTTGCGCGGTTGGTACGGGTCTGGGGGTGATCACGAGTCGGGTGATTATCCCTTATCTTCAATTTGGTCGCACGATTGCAGAATTAACTCCACCTTATCTCGTATTGGTTTCCTGGGCTTCCATTCTCCGTATTTATGTGCTCTTCGGACTGCTTTTTTTTACAGCCCTGACTTTACTCATTGGTCTCCTGCTGCGTATGAAGATTTTCCACGCGATAAAAATGGGTGAGACAGTTTGAATTTTCGTCAAAATCGAAGGCGATCATGATTAATTGTGAAAACCTGGTCAAGATCTATAAGCAAGCGGAATTGGAGGTCATCGCGCTACAAGGGTTAGATCTCGTGGTGGAACTAGGCGAAATGGTTGGCGTGGTTGGCCCCAGCGGCAGTGGAAAATCAACGCTATTGAATATTCTGGGTGGTCTTGACGCTCCTACCGCTGGTCGGGTGAGGGTCGATGGGCGAGACCTTTTAAAAATTTCTAGGGCTGATCTTAATCTTTACCGCCGCCTGGAGGTTGGTTTTGTCTGGCAATTGGGGTCTCGAAATTTGTTGCCTTATCTAAGGGCGATTGAGAATGTGGAACTCCCGATGACTTTAGCGGGCGTAGGAAGCGGCGAGAGACGCCGGCGAGCGGAGGAGTTGCTGAAGCGAGTGGGCTTAATGGATCGCCGCGCACATCGTTTAATGGAACTTTCTGGTGGTGAACAGCAGCGCGTGGCGATTGCGGTTGCGTTAGCAAACCGACCGCGTTTATTACTCGCGGATGAACCCACCGGCGAGGTTGACACAGACACAGCTGCTGATATCTATAAACTCTTTCGGGATCTCAATCAGGATTTACAGCTGACGATTCTTGTGGTCAGTCACGACCTGAACATCCACCAGTATGTGGACCGTATGGTGACAATCCGCGATGGCAAGCTGTCTACGGAAACGGTGCGTCAAGCGGATCATCATCCGACTAAGTCAAGGGGATTATCAGGAGAATTAACGCCGGAGGAGGGGAAATCGGATCTATTTGAAGAACGTATCGTGCTCGACTCAGTTGGACGGCTTCAGTTACCTAAAGAGTATTTAGAACGCTACGATATCACCGGGCGCGTTCACTTAGAGCCAACTGAAGAGGGCATCTTGATCCGTCCTACTGGGGAGAAAGCGCATCGGGCAACCCAAGGAAAGAGCGAGTCGGATGAGTCGGTGGTTCGGCAGCGATCTAGTTTTCAAAAGTTGTTCCATCGTCTGAGACTGGGCGGAGGCGCTCGTTGGGCTAAGAAAGCCGAACGTGATCATGGAAAATCATGATGACGGCGGAAGGATCTGTGATGCTTGCGGCAGAAACGGATAACTTATGGCGGGTATATCGCCAGGGGCAGCGTCAGGAAGTGCCTGCTTTAAGAGGCGTCAATCTCCGCATTGGGGCCGGCCAACTAGTCGCCCTGAAAGGTCGCTCTGGTAGCGGTAAAACGACTCTGCTTAACTGCTTGGGTGGTTTGGATCAACCGACCTCAGGCAAGGTTTATATCTTTCAGAAAGACCTTTCCATAATGACCGAAAAAGACATAACCTTATGGCGCCGTAAGTGGATCGGATTTGTGTATCAGTCATTTGCCTTGTTGCCCACTCTCACGGCCTATGAAAATGTAGAGCTATCCCTTCGAATTGCGGGAGCAAACCAAGGATATCGTCATGAGCGGACCTTGCATTGTTTGAGTTTAATGGGTTTAGACAAATGGATTCATCATCGTCCCTATGAACTCTCGGGTGGCCAACAGCAGCGTGTGGCTATTGCGCGCGCGCTGGCGAATCGGCCACAGCTTGTGTTAGCTGATGAGCCAACGGGTGAGTTGGATAGTCAAACCGCGCGGACGATCTGCGAAACCTTTCACTTGATTACACGTCAAGAGCATGTGACGGTTATCATGGCCTCTCATGACCCGCTTGTCGTGGATTACTCAGACCGAGTTCTTGAGATGGAGGACGGAGTAGTCAAGGATACCTCTGTAAAGAATAGCCAAGGAAGCCACTGAGTACCGATCAAAAAGGCATACTCAGACAAAAAGCGCCTTTACATGCCAGGCGCTTCATTACAGAATATAAAAATAACAGGAGAGTGAACAATTATGGAACCTATTCTTAGCGAATTGTATGACAGTGTCCTCCATGGCAATAAAGACACTGCACAGTCAGGAGTGCAATCAGCCCTTGACCAAGGCTTAAATCCAAGCGTGATATTGAATGATGGCATGGTCTCTGCGATGGCAGAGGTTGGGCGCTTATTTGAAGAGCAAGAATATTTCGTCCCCGAGATGCTGATCGCAGCGCGCGCCATGAAAGCTGGCTTGGAGATCCTGAGACCTCACCTGGTGCAGGCGGATTTCAAACCCATTGGCAAAGTGGTCATTGGAACTGTCCAAGGTGACCTGCACGACATTGGAAAGAATCTGGTCGGCATGATGCTGGAGGGCGCTTCTTTTGAAGTGGTTGACTTGGGGGTGGACGTAAGTCCAGAGAAATTTGTCGAGGCAGCCCAAGGTGTAGACGTTGGGGTTGTAGCCATATCAGCCCTGCTGACGACCACAATGCCGACCATGAAGACCACGATCGAGGCGTTTGAAAAGGTGGGGCTGCGCGACAAGGTCAAGGTCATTGTCGGTGGTGCCCCAGTGACTTCTCAGTATGCAGAGGACATTGGTGCAGATGGCTATGCCGCTGATGCCAGTCAAGCCGTGAGGGTTGCCAAATCTCTGCTGCCATAACTTGAAGTAATGGACTCTCGAGAGCGCGTTTGCCGCGCTTTAAAGTTCCAAAACCCGGATCGTGTGCCGCGCGATCTGTGGGTTATGCCGTCGATTCTCAAGCACCATCCCAGGGACGTTCAAGAGGTGATCAAACGCTTCCCCAGCGATTTCACCATGCCAGTGGACAACTCGGGGGTTTCCATCGGCGTCTGGGGCAGTTTGGTGGACACATCCAGGCCCGACTCGCCGACCTTTGCCTATGGCCATTCTTTACGCGCTCAGGGCACGCCTTACATCGTCGGTGAGTACACAGACGCCTGGGGCGTGCCCTGGGAGGTCGGGGAGGAGGGCGTCATGGGGGAAGTTAAAAATCCACCTATCCAAGATTGGCGTGTGCTTGATCATTACTCGCCTCCCTGGGAAATCCTAGAGACTGCCAACTGGGGGGAGGTCAACAGTTTCTGCGCGGCTACGGAGAAGTTCGTGGTAACGCCCTGGGGTGTGAATCCATTCGAGCGGATGCAATTCCTCAGAGGCTCTGAGAACCTGTATT
>JASFVL010000220.1:0-6566 GCA_050049875.1 Anaerolineales bacterium | reverse complement strand
GTCCCACCGCATAAAGCAACCGCCAGCGCAAAAGCTCAAACCGACTGTAGGGTAATTACCTTCGACTGCGATAAACTTTTAGATGTTTTCGTCGAAGATTGTGAATTTGGCTACACGATGGCTCAGAAAGCCGCACAAGTAATCGGTCAACGGTTACGCGATATCCGCATTGAATCGTTATCAGCATATTCGTAAAAGTTGATAAAAGTAGCAACCTGTCTCAGCGGTCAATGGCCTTATTGATAAAGGCTGTTTATTGGCAGCAATCAAAAAGCCATAAACAACCATTATTCAATAAAAGGATTCCGGGTTTTCCCATGCTCTTTTTAAGAATTGGGGAACCCGGAAATTTTTTGAGGTAGACAAAGAAATCGAGTATGATAGTAGAAATAGGGCTTACGCAGTTCAAGGGTGAATTACGTAACTTCTGATAGATATGTTTGAAGGATTCTTTGTCCGGATAAGCCAGAGACTGCAATCTTTTACCATCTTTCACCGTATAGCAATCGGTAATGGCTTCATCATCATTCTGGGAGCGATTGGTGGTACGCTTATCACACGCCATCTTGCTCAAGAAGCCGCTGATTTGGGTTTGATTCTACTATTTGCGGTCTTCGGCACTTTTGTAAGTGTCGTCCTAAATGGCCTCATCATACGTCAAGCTCTACGGCCAATGTATGATCTTCAGCACTTAATAGGTCGTGTTCAGGATGGGGAATTGGAAATCCATCCTTCGATGCTCCAAAACCCCGATCCAAACATTAATCAATTAGCATCTGCCTTAAATACGCTCATCAACGAACTAGAAGACCGCAATCGTCAGCTCCAGGCTCTTTCAAAGCGAGTCATAAACGCGCAGGAAGAAGAGCGCAAGCGCATCGCTCGTAATCTGCATGACGAGACTGGTCAATCATTAACCATGCTGATTGTCCGCCTGGAAAACATGCTGGATAAATTGCCATCCGGACAGATAGAAGTCTCGAAGAGATTAATTACAGCACGAGATCTCGCAGCACAAACGCTGCAAGATCTTCGAACAACCGTTTCGGGGCTGCGTCCAACCATTCTGGATGATCTGGGTTTAATCCCTGCGCTGCGATGGTATGCTCGCAACCATTTAGAAAATGCTGGTATTGCGGTTAAATTGCATGTGCCGGACGAAAATCCACCCCTGCACCCTGAACAAAGCACAGCGTTATTCCGTATCGCCCAAGAAGCGATCAATAATATCATCCGTCACGCTGATGCTACCACAGCTGCTATCTCCCTTGTAACAAATCAAGGTACAATATGCTTAGAAGTAAAGGATAATGGTCAAGGATTCCCAGTATTGTCGGGTTCGAAAACCGACTTCTTACCCGATCAGCTTGGTTTAATCGGTATTCGAGAAAGAGCAGAATTAATCGGAGGATACTTAGAGATTAACTCAGCTCCAAATCAGGGAACCAGCATAAAAGTATGCGTACCTAAAGGGGACTTATCAGATGGATAAAATTCGTATTTTAATCGCTGACGATCACACCATCGTGCGAGACGGGATTCGTTCTCTCTTCGAAGACGAACCCG
Source organism: Anaerolineales bacterium (assembly GCA_050049875.1). Classification (GTDB taxonomy): domain Bacteria; phylum Chloroflexota; class Anaerolineae; order Anaerolineales; family UBA11858; genus JASFVL01. Next base: position 5,000 of record JASFVL010000220.1, on the reverse strand, counting down.
ATTTAGAGGTTGTCGGTGAAGCTGAAGATGGTCGCTCAGCAGTTCAATTAACAAAACAATTAGAGCCAGATGTTGTGATTATGGATATTGCGATGCCATTATTGAATGGCCTTGAAGCTACGCGCCAAATTAAACGCAACAAGTCTAATGTCAAAGTGCTGGTTCTAACGATGCATGACAACGAAGAGTACATCCGTCAGGTCCTAGCTTCAGGTGCCGCTGGATATGTCCTTAAAGATACTGCAGCAAAAGAGTTAATCGGCGCAATCCGTGCGGTCTATAAAGGAGAGTCGATTCTGTCCCCAGCGATCACTCGTCTGGTTATCGAAGACTATCTGAGGTGGGGGGATGTTCAAACAAAAGATGCGACCAATGGGTTGACTTCCCGGGAACGAGAAGTGCTCCAATTGATTGCGGAAGGATATAAGAACAAAGAGATCGCTGAAATCCTGAGCATCTCAATAAAAACCGTTCAAGCACACCGCTCGAACTTAATGAACAAATTAGACCTTCACAACCGGGGGGAGCTGATTAAATACGCAATTCAGAAGAAAATCATCGAGATATAACCCCGCAGTAGTCATTTCTACCTTCTCTCGTACGAAACACCCTAGATAGCTGATGTCTAGGGTGCTTTTATGTAGAAATTAAGGCATTAAACGATCATCATTTTAGGCTTTAACTAGATGACAACCCATTAAGAAGTCTATAAACTATATATGGTGATGGTTTTCACAATGTGGGTGCGAATTTATTCACATTTCCAAGATGATACTGCCGCGTTTTTGAAGATAGAAAACTGAAACAAAATTCTAAAAAAATTGAATCATGTTCCTCTTCTTGTAGCTTACCGAGGTGACTTATGAAACTACTATCCCGTAGGAGATTTGTAATTGGGTTGGTATCTTTGGGCGTTGTTTCATTATTAGCATTATTATCGGTTAGACACAGTAGTCAAGCGACAGACCAGGGGGGAAACTCACAAGACCAGCTTTGGTCTATTGCCCAATCCATGTCCTTATCGCAGAGAGTCGATAGTCAAGGGATGACCAATGATATCTCTGAAGTATCGCCTCCCCTTCCAGAAAAAGATCCATGCCTACACTGCCATATCAGTGGTGAAAATACGAATATTTGGACCCCTTTGGCGCGCTGGTTGCTTTTTGGATCTTTTGGAATCGTCTTCGGGTTTGGGGTTTACCGCAGTGCAAGCGTTTGGAGTAAGAGAAAAGCTTGGAAACCATTGACAGCTCGAACAGTGGAATGGGTGGACGAACGCTATGAAATATCGGAACCATTATCGAAAGTACTAAATAAACCCGTTCCCAAATTTGCGATGCGGTGGTGGTACTGCCTCGGAGGGATAACTGGCTTCTTATTTGTGGTCCAAGCGATTACTGGGATCATGCTAGCTTTCTATTACAAACCAACACCAGAAGCTGCGTTTGCAAGTATCCAATTTATCGAAGAAGAAGTTCGATTTGGAGCTGGAATCCGAATGATCCATCATTGGGCAGCAAACGGCATGATCGTAATGTGCATCGCCCATATGCTTAGAGTTTTCATTATGGGCGCTTTCAAACCCCCTCGAGAACTCAACTGGGTCAGTGGAGCAGTTTTATTAATCATAACTTTAGCTTTCGGATTCACAGGGTACCTACTACCCTGGGATCAACGAGCTTATTGGGCGACCACCGTTGGATCTGAGATCGCCGGCAGTATTCCAATTATCGGCGATCTCGCCTTAGTATTCTTACGGGTGGGATGGAATATCACCAGCTTGACACTCAGTCGTTTTTACGCTTTGCACATCATCGCTCTGCCCATCCTCACACTTCTAATGATGGGGCTGCATTTTATTATGATCCGCCGCCAAGGCATTGCTGAACCCCTTTAGGAGGAAATGATGACAGAAAATATTGATTCATCAAAAAAAGATAGTGTACCTTTCTATCCAGACCATGTGACTACTGAGCTCAAGGTGGTCATTGGGGTCACTGCTATTGTTGCCGCGATTGGTGTGCTGGGCATATTATTACCACTCGGTTTGGGAGACCCGGCAGATCCACTGAACACCCCAGAACATGTAAAACCGGAATGGTATTTTCTCGCACTTTACCAATTATTAAAATTCATCCCCAAAACGATAGGCGCTGTCGCCCCTGTTTTGGCTGTCCTTCTCATTGCTGTATGGCCTTTCATCGACCGCAGACCTGAAAGATCAACTCGAGCAAGACGAATTCGCCTTTGGGTGGTAATAATCGGCTTGATCATCTTAATAGCGTTGACCATTTGGGGAGAGGTGAGTTGATATGAGTGCACTAACCCGACGCGATTTCATTAAGATGCTCAACCGCTTTCTTGCAGCAACTGGTTTGACTGTATTATTGGGACCCATCGTCGCTTTTTTCTACCCACCCAAACTCGAGGAGACCCCCTCGGAGCCGATTCTTGTCTCCCCAGCCGATGACCTTCCAGTGGGCACGGGTAAAACCGTGCGTTTTGGTCGCTACCCTGCGCTGGTAATCAACACTCCAGATGGATTGCGAGCTTATTCGGCGGTATGCACACATTTTGCATGTATCGTCAAATGGGATGCTGAAATCAATCAGATTGTTTGCCCCTGTCACGATGGTTTCTTTGATCCTCAGGACGGTCATGTAATCTCCGGTCCACCCCCTACCACATTGGAAACACTACCCGTTGAAATCATTGATGGAGATATCTACGTCGGAGGCACAGGATGACCACTGACGCCCTACCCACCAAACCAAAAAATCCGATCTCAAACATGCTATCTAACTCTCAGAAGGTGCTACAGCTTGGCTGGCCACGGATAAAAGATTTTTTCGTTCACGTTATTGGGCAGGTCAGGTTGATAAAGAAAGTCTATCCTGGCGTAATGCACCTGTTGATCTTTTGGGGTGTGACAATACAAATACTTGGCACTGCTATCAACCTTCTGCAAATGCAGCTCTTCGTCCCCCTTGTCGAACTGCCTTTCCCAAGAGGAGCTTGGTACTTAGCATACGAATTGGTTATGGATCTTGCTGGAGGTGCGATTCTACTCGGGGTGATTATGGCTGCATTTCGAAGATCGGTGCTGAGGCCGGATACTTTGGGAACCCAATGGGATGATTATTACGCACTGCTCATCCTGGGAATGATCCCAATTGTCGGCTTTACCACAGAAGGCTTGCGGTTGCTTTCCACTAATCCTGAATGGGCTAGATGGTCACCGATTGGCAACGCCATGGCTGATCTTTTACGTTCGATTAATGTCTCTCAAGCAACAGCTGGTAATACCCATATCTATTTCTTTTGGTTTCACGTCATTTTAGGTTTGACATTCATTGCAAGCATTCCATTTACAAAACTCCGACACCTCGTAGTAACACCAATTAATTTGATCTTTCGTAACCGTCGTAAAGATGGTGTTTTGGAAAAGATTGAGGATATCGAAGAAGCAGAAATCCTTGGCGTTGGAAAAATCAGTGAGTTCAGCTCCCAACAATTGCTCTCCTTCGATGCTTGCTTGCGTTGTGGACGCTGTGAAGAGGTTTGCCCAGCAGCGATTAGTGGGATGCAATATTCCCCCAAAGATCTGATCCAAACGCTGAGAAACGTTATGATCTCTTCACTTGTCAAGCCTAATGGCAACGGCTATTCGTCGGGAGAGATATTCACTGAAGGTGTTGCAGAAGAGTTACCTTGGGCGTGTACAACGTGCGGGGCCTGCCTGAAACGTTGTCCAGCGTTCATTAATCCCGTGGATGAGATCATTGATTTGCGACGCTATCAAGTCCTAATGAGCGGAGAGATGCCCAAAACAGTGGGTGAAACACTGCGAAACTTCGAAAGACAAGGCAATCCATGGGGTATGCCGCCAGAAAATCGGCTCGCCTGGGCGGAAGGATTAAATGTGCGAGAACTAGCCCCAGGAGATGAGACTGACATACTTCTGTTTGTTGGTTGCGCTTTAGCATATGACGAACGCAATAAGAAGGTTGCTCGAAGCTTTGCACAGATACTTCATCAAGCTGGAGTTGATTTCGGAATCTTAGGATTCGATGAAATATGTTGTGGTGAAACTGCTAGACGCATGGGGCACGAGTATCTCTTCCAGGTATTTGCGGAACAAAACATCGAAATGTTTTCAAATGTTAAATTTAACCGTATTGTTACCCAATGCCCGCACTGCTTCAACACCTTGAAAAATGAATATCCACAAATGGGAGGGGCGTTTAAAGTCCAGCACTATTCAGAATATTTGTCAGAATTGTTTGCAGGGCAAAAAAAACAGCATACGAATAGAAGTGAGATAAGTACCCGGGTTACCTATCACGATTCTTGTTATTTGGGACGCTATAACAATATTTACTCCGCACCACGCCAAATCTTAGAAGGTAGCAATATCCATGTAACTGAGATGTCCCGTAAAGGGGCGGATGGGTTTTGTTGCGGTGGAGGTGGCGGCGGTATGTGGATGGAAACTGACGCCAACACCCGGATAAATAACAATCGATTAAACGACGCCTTAGATGCCCACGCTGATGTCATCGCAACCGCTTGCCCTTATTGTTTGTTGATGTTTGACGATGCGATCCGGACGAAAGGTATTGGAGAAAATATCCAGGTAATGGACATATCCGAACTCTTGATTGAGCACAAATCAGCATCAGGAGAAGAATAAATTAATGGATATAGCACTTACACAGTTCAAGGGTAAGGGTGTCCCCAACTGGGTAACTTCTGTGGATTAAGAGCACTCATTGGAAACCGCGATGAATTAGATGCTTGTTGGAGGAACGTGATGAAAACAGAATGGATGTTGAATACTCATGGTGATCCGTTGGGAATTCTACGCAACTTCATTCATACGATTTGGGTTCAATCCGGTTGGGACCAAATGATGGTATCGGTAAATGGGGATGGTGCGCGCACAAAACCCATTCTTTTGAATTCTCCCAAACAACTTGAAAAGATCAACCCTTTTACAC
>JASFVL010000027.1:0-23835 GCA_050049875.1 Anaerolineales bacterium | reverse complement strand
ATTTCCAACTCTGGTAAGGAGGGGGACAATTCACCCATCTCATAGGCATGGAAAATCTGTTGTGACACCCCAATGGCTTCAGCGCAGTCTTGTATATCCTTACCAGCCACTTGACGGGCATCCCGGATGAGTACAGCCAGTTTTTTTGCACGAATTTTAGTAGCAAGTGGTTGAACCATATGGATAACCCTCCAGCTCAAAAAAAGTTAATAATGGATAGAAATGGAGTTACACAGTTGGGGAATTATTGGGAGAATGGGCGGTATGCACGCACCCAATCCGCCAGCTTTACCCTTGATCTGCGCAAGTCCCTTTGGGATCTAATCTGGGAATAATGATACACCAGAAAAATTCACACCACAATAAGTATAAACTAAAAATCCTTCAATCCGAGAAATGGACAAGTAGATAATATAATTTACTCCTGACCATCCCAGCGAGGCATTGTATAACCCAAGCCAGGTCGCGTTACGATATGTATAGGATCCCGTGGGTCATCCTCCAGCTTCTGGCGTAAACGGGAGATGCTCACCCATAAGATCTCCTTATCATGACGATATTCCTCCCCCCAGACGTTGGTCAGCAGATCCTCAGACGATAAAACTTGACCCACATTGTGGACAAACTGCAGTAATAAACGGTATTCAGTTGCAGACAAGAATACAACTTTATCGTTTTTCGATACTTCAGCTCTTGCAAAATCAATCTGCAAATTGTCGTGATTAAATATGGATTGTTGGAAAGACCCCCCCGATAATTGAGCTCTGCGCAAAACCGCACGTACCCTGGCGAGCAATTCAGTGGCTGAGAATGGCTTGACGATATAATCATCCGCACCCACATCAAGCCCTCTCACACGATCACGCTCTTCGCCTTTTGCGGTAACCATAATGATGGGCACATTTGAGAACTCGCGGATACGTTCACAAGCCTCAAATCCGCTGATATCAGGCATCATGACATCAAGAAGCACCAAGTCAGGTCCGTGCTTATCAACAACCTGAACGGCTTCTTGTCCACCATACGCCTTGACCACATCATAACCCTCGGTGTGCAGATTCGCCTCCATTAAGAGCACATACCGGGGTTCATCATCTACAACCAAAATGCGGTTTTTCATGGAAATTCTCCTATCTCAAGGTTCTATAAGGAAATACTAAATACGGACTATTTCGGCTTCTTTGGGGCTTGTTGGCATGGTAAATAGATCTGGAAAACGGTCCCCTTTCCTTTATCCGATTCTGCGTATATTTCTCCCTGATGGGCGTTAATGATTTGACGACAAATAAAAAGACCTAATCCGCTGCCTCGAGCTTTGGCGCTGTGTTCAGGCAATCGGTAAAACCGTTTAAAGATGTCCTCCAAGTGTTCCACTGCGATACCTGGTCCAGTATCGTGAAAAGCTATATGCGCTCTTCCATCCGTAACATCTACATTTATCGTTAGTATCGAACCAGTCGCGTATTTGCCTGCATTGCTTACAAGATTGTCAAATACCTGCACTAGTCGGGTCGGATCAGCCTGTATGATGATACCTTTAGCTTGGATATCCAAGCGAATATCGACATCAAAATCGCCCAATTGGGCTCGCTGTACCATATCTTTCAAAATCGTTTCCAGTCGCACCGGTTGAAAATCCATATGTAGTGTGCCGGCTTGAAGCCTTGAGGAATCTAATAAATTACTAATTAACTCTTCCAAACGGTCTGCTTCTTCGTCGATGATTTTCAAGAACTCACGGCGCGTTTGAGGATCCCACTTAGCATCTCCACGCAGCAATGTTGTCGCATACCCTTTTATAAATCCCAAAGGTGTCCGCAAATCATGAGACACTGTAGCGATGAAATCCTCCTGCAAACGTGCTAGGCGTCGTTCTGCTTCCAAGTTCGCAATCCGCTCAACCAGACGCTGATGCTCTAGCAATTGAGCGACATGTTCAGCGATAAATTCTGCCAAATGAATTTGCTCGAACGTATAAGGAGGTCCACCAAAGCGTACAAAAACGAGCGCTCCAAACACACGATCACTAATTTGAATGGGCATTCCAAGGAAATATCGATGCCGCAGACGGTCTCTCATGCGGTCATCACTGGGACCCTCTGCTTCCTCCTGGCGGTGAATTGTCTTTTCTTTCTCAAGAACCTCGGTAGCAATTACTTCTCCCCAAGTCAGATCAGCTTCGACAGATCGCCCTCGACCAATCGCTCGAGCGTAAGTAGGTTCAGGAGTATGGTTCTTGCGAGAACGATAGAGGACGATATTATCAAAAATAAAAATCGGGCGTACGAGTTTTACGATCTGGTCTAATGCGTAATCGGTATCTGTAGTCTGAGCAATAACCCGGCTGATAGCATAGACAGCCTGCAACTCCTGCGGACGCAGACTTTCAGGTGGTATAGGTAACGTCGCCATTTTGATCTTCATTCCGTAAGTGATAAAGCAAACTCAAAATGAGAACCTTGTCCGACTTTCGACCGAACATTCACAGTTGAACTATGTGCCTCAACAATGTGTTGGACCATAGCCAAACCCAACCCAGTCCCTGCATATCTTCGTGTCGATGACCCATCTAATTGATGGAAAGGTTGAAAAATTTCCTCGATTTTATCTTCAGGGATCCCGATCCCGCTGTCCGTTACAAATACTACCACGAGTGAATTTTGAATTTGAGCACCGAGCTCCATGCGACCATGATTGGGGGTGAATTTAATGGAATTATCCACCAGTTGACCAATCGCCCAAGTCAGTTTCTCTCGATCTGCATCAACCTTTGGAAGTTCAGCGGGAAGATCAATTTGCAGATTTATCCCTTTTTCACGAATTTTACTCTTGGATTGCTCAGCCACCGAACGAATCACACCAGCCAGATCAACCTTTTCCAACTGGAGGCTTAAGTCTCCCTGTTCAGCCAGCGAGAATTGAATCAAACTTTCTATCAACTGTTCCAGCTGTTCTTCAGATCGTTTCATCACCTCCAACGCTTCAATTTGTTGCTCTGTCAATGGCCCCAATTCGTTTTCAACCATCAACTCGAGATAACCTTTAATATGTGTCAGCGGTGTGCGTAACTCATGGGAGACATTGGCGACAAAGTTGGATTTAAGTTGGCTGAGTTCTGCAAGTCGCTTTAAGGCATCTCGTAAATCAGCGGTCCTCTCGCGAACTCGCTTCTCCAAATCTCGATTGGCTTGTTGAAGGGCAGCTTGCAACAGAAAAATTTGTTCAGTGATCGCCTTATCCAACGTTTTGCGATCGATGAGGTCCAACTCAACCAAGGCTTGACCAATCAACCGAGGTTGGCCTGCGGTCTCCATTTCTCTTTGGTAATCCAAAGCTTGCTGCAAACCTGTTTCATCGAGAACCCCCTGACTGATCAAATAATCTCCCAAACGTGGCACGAGCAACTCGAGAGATATTGGCTCGTGAGGGTCGATATTTAGGGGTGAAGAAATCGCTCGTTCAGCTAGGATGGCAGCGATGACCAAGTCCGCACCACAAAATTCACAAAATCGCTCTCGAATATCTACAGGTTCATTACAGTTCGGACATGAAATCAGGTCGTGCATATTGTTCCGTCAGGTATATTGGTCGAATTAAATGCTAATCTATCATATCCTCAGTTGATACTAGATGCAAGTGATGTGCCAACTTTGAAATTTTTAATGATTATTCGTATAACCTTTTTTAGATTCAAAATTCGAAACCCAAAGGGGGTTAGAGTAGAAATCGTTTCTTATTCCACATGCACAAAATTACATTGTAAAGTGTTTGTAAGGTCACGATGCGTTGTTTTGGGTGATAATTGGGGCTAGAATTTTCTCGTAAAAAACCTTTGGAGGGTAGTGTGCTAACCAAAGTACTGGTTATTGATGACGACGATGCAATGACGGACCTGGTTAAGATGGTCCTCGAGCCAAAATCATTTGAAGTTTACACCGTCAATTCGGGGCCAGAAGGGATTCAAGCTACTCTCCAAATTGACCCCGACATCATTATCCTCGATTTACTTATGCCAGACATGGACGGGTGGGAGGTGTGTAAAAAAATTAGAGAATTCAGCCACACACCAATACTTGTACTCTCTGTAATCAACAAACCAGGCATGGTTGAGCGCGCCCTGGACGAAGGAGCTGATGATTACCTCATCAAACCTGTTCCCAGCGGTTCACTCATTGCACGACTAAATACCCTCCTTCGTCGCGCTCGTGCTGAGCAAGAGGCCGCTAATTCATCGAACGGGGATAAAAAAACATAAGGACAATAATTAGTTTACATCTCGCGATAACTGCTATAATTGGATCGCCCAACTCGGAGCGATCTTTTTTTATCCCAACTTAGAAGGATGTTGAACAAGCCAAAACTCAAATTAAACTACGGAGAATAAAAGTGCTATCAACTCAAGACTATATTGCCATTGAGGATCGATACAATGCTCGTAATTATAAACCCCTAGATGTGGTAATCCATCGAGGTGAGGGCTCATGGGTGTGGGATGTAGAAGGCAATAAATATCTAGATTTTCTATCTGCCTATTCCGCAGTCAACCAAGGACACAACCATCCTAGGATCGTTCAGGCTATGCTAGACCAGGCCCCGAAATTATCGTTGACTTCGCGTGCTTTCAGAAACGACCAACTTCCGCGATTTGCTAAAGAATTGTGTCAATTAACAGGCTACGATATGATGTTGCCCATGAATACAGGTGCAGAAGCCGTAGAGACTGCTATCAAAGCTGCTCGCAAGTGGGGCTATCAGGAGAAACTCGTCCCAGACAACAAGGCAGAAATCATTGTGTGCAAGGGGAACTTCCATGGGAGAACCACAACCATCATCGGTTTCTCATCAAAAAAACAATACCAAAAAGGTTTTGGTCCATTCACTCCTGGATTTGAGATCATCCCATATGGTGACGCAGATGCATTGGAATCCGCAATCACACCCAACACCGTCGCCTTCCTCTTTGAACCGATACAAGGTGAAGGCGGTGTGATCGTCCCTCCCAAAGGTTACTTAACCCAAGTTAGAGATATTTGTAACCAAAACAACGTACTCATGATCGCTGATGAAATCCAAACCGGTTTAGGCAGAACAGGTGCACTCCTTGCGTGTGACCATGAAAAAGTCCGACCTGACATCGTCACTTTAGGGAAAGCCATATCTGGAGGGATGTATCCAGTATCCGCAGTATTAGCTTCTAGGGATGTGCTGGGCTTATTCCAACCTGGGGATCATGGCTCAACCTTTGGAGGCAACCCCCTGGCCTGTGCTGTCGCTCGTGAAGCTCTCAAAGTCATTCAAGAGGAGAAGCTCCCTGAAAGAGGTGAACATTTAGGGACATATCTCATGGACCGTCTTGATGAGATCAACAGCCCACTCGTCCTCGAGACCCGTGGTAAGGGTCTCATGATAGGTATTCAGCTCACTCCTGAAGCTGGTGGAGCAAGAAGATTTTGTGAAGCCCTCCAGTCGAACGGCCTGCTCTCTAAGGAAACCCAATCGGATGTAATCCGCTTAACACCGCCTTTGATCATTACAAAAGAAGAAATCGACTGGGCGGTAGAAAGAATCACGGACGTTCTTCTTATGGCATAATATGATCCTAGGAGAGAATACAATTGAAAGTAAAAATGTATTTACTAACTAAAATGGGAGAACCGAACCCCTAGCTTTAAGATAAGTATAAGCTCAATGTAGTAACTATAATTTGCTATGATATACTCTTCTACCCTCGGCGAATCATTCCAGAAGAGCTCAATTACACAAGGAAATCTTTAGGAGGTCCTTCTTGCAAACCTGTTCAAAATGCAATGCTCTTTCCCCCGATACTGCAACACATTGCCAAAACTGCCAAGCGGATTTAAGTAATTACTCTACCAGTTCTGTGGCGTTAAGACGATTTAATGAAAATCCTCGAGTCCGGGATATTCGCTTAGTTATCCAAGCTGACGCTTGCCCACTTTGTGCATCTTTTGAGGGCACCTACGCAAAAGGTCAGGTTCCAGATCTTCCTATTGAAGGATGCTCGAAAGCAAATGGTTGTCGATGCTTTTATGAACCGATGTTGAACGAAATGTACCCCTGAGTAGAATCGCCACTGAAACTTTAGGGAATTCAGCAATTTAATCTATATTCGTCCTCACCAGCGAGAGAGCTTCCTCTCGAGAGCTTATGGTTCCAACAGCCTGAGCTTCTTTGACCATATCCAATAGTTCTCCAACGAGAGGCCCAGGCTCCAAACCAAACTCTTTCAGCAAGTCATCACCAGTTATCAGCTTTGGGGGATTTACCTGTTCTTCATACCGTTCCCAGAATGATTCATACAACCCGCGGACGACATCGACCTGATGTGCCCACTTGTCTTGAGGCAGAGTCGGTCCGTAAGTTGCCAGAACATCCGCTAAGGAAAGCAGACCAATTTCAATCCCGTCATCCCCTACGTCCCGGAAAAAGCGGTAAACCGAGTGCCGTGTAGGTGACTTACCCTTCTGAGCCATAAAGAGTGGCCGCATGTGATGTCCAACTATTATTTTTAAGCGCCCAATCTCGTTGTTGCTTAGATGCAACGCCTTCGCTCTATCAGCTACAAGAAGAAGACCTTCTTGTGCGTGATTGTAATACCTGATTTTCCCATGATCGTCCAACTCCAAGGTCTGAGGCTTTCCAGCATCATGGTAAAGTGCTCCTAAAAACAGCAAAGCTCTCAGCGAACGATCGTCAGCAGGTCGAGTAGATAAATGGGAAGAGAGCTTCTGGCGAAAACGTCCAAGGCGAAATGCAACTAACCCGAGTGTTAAGTTCGCTGAGGCTTCCGGATCGTGATTGGGACCGAGGACATGTAACAAGCTCTCCAACTTATTCACAGTATCTAGTGTGTGCTCCCAAACATCAAAGACATGAGGCGGAGATTGAGTAAGATTTTTCAATTGGAGGAGCTCTGGAAGTATATATGACAGTGCTCCGATCATATCGAGAGCCCGCAAAGCGGTGGCAGGCTGCCGTCCATCCAAAATACGGAAAAGTTCATCACGAATCCGTTCCGTTGAGACCGAGGTCAATTTATCAACTTTCGCTCGCATCTTAAACCGGGTATCCGGAACGATGTGGAAATCGAAATGTGCTGCAAACCGGATGGCACGAACGATACGCAGAGGATCATCATCAAAAGTAGTCGTCGAACAGGCTCGGATAATACCAGCGCGCAGATCGGCAGCACCTCCTAAAGGATCAAGCAGAGTATTAGGACTTCTCACATCTACAGCAAGGGCGTTAATTGTGAAATCGCGAGCATGAAGGTCATCTTCCAGATCAGGACCACGAAATGCAGCGAAATCCAAGATATGTCGCATTCCATCTTCACCGATAAAGAGAACCCTAGCAGTTGAGCGCTCTTCGTCCAAGGGGAAATATGAGGCACCCAACTCATTAGCTACACCACGAGCCACCTTCAAGGCATCTCCCGGCAGGCTGAAATCCCAGTCACGGGTGGTCTGGTACAGTAATGCATCCCTAACAGCCCCACCGACTAAATATAATGGAACCTCCGGGGGTAGAGCAGATCGTATTCGCGTGAGGAGCTTGGAAAACTGAAAAGGGTTTTTGGTCGGCACGTAAATTACCTGAGGGACTTCTTTGTAGCGCGCTGCTTTGGCTGCCATCAAAGCCTGGCGCGGGGTTCCACCCTGCCCGACGATGCGACCTCCCAAGCGAGCAATCCACCGTCCGGCATAAGCTAATAGGGCTTCATCATCGTTATTCCCATGATCATATTCCCCCATAAATTCACTCTTCGGGTTGGTAGTGTTCTGGGTTTACTGTCCCGATAAAAGGGAGATCCCTATAATACTCGTCAAGGTCCAGACCAAATCCGAAAACGAATTTGTTCGGAATCGTAAACCCACGATAATGAATGGGAACTTCAATTTCCCGACGTTCGGCTTTGTCCAAAAGCGTACACACTCGCAAGCTTGCTGGTCTTCGAGTAGCAAGGATTTCTAGAACGGATGAGATCGTGTAACCGCTATCAATGATATCCTCAACCAATAGCACATTACGGTCCCGAATATCATCCCTTAGGTCCATGGTCAGACGCACCTGTCCGGTGGTTTGTCGAGCGCCGCTACCATAGGAGGATATTGCCATAAAGTCGATGGTATGTGGCACGGATATGTTCTGCATGAGAGCAGTGAGAAACATAACCCCGCCACGTAGGATGCAAATCAAATGTAAATCCTGATCTGCGTAATCTTGGTCGATCTGCGCACCCATCTCCGCAATTCTCATCTGGAGCGTCTCTTCCGGTATGAGAATATCTTCAAGAAAATCTTTATAGTTTTGCATTGATCAACTCTGACATCCGATTAATCCAAAGGTTTCAAGGATAACTTTCCTTTAGCGCGGTACTTGATGATGGGATCTGCAACGGGCTTCGTAGAGTTCTGAGGCTCCAACAATAACAATCGGATCGTCATAACGTGCCGGTTGTCCATCAACTAATCGCTGCGTTCTCGAAGCCAATTCCCCACATACCATACAGATGGCGTGGAGTTTGTCTACTCGTTCCGCTTGAGCCATTAAATCCGGCATCGGACCAAAAGGCTCACCGCGAAAGTCCACATCCAAACCAGCCACGATGACTCGTATTCCCTGGTCAACCAACTTATCAACAACAGTTAGGATATCTTGATCGAAGAATTGTGCTTCATCGATGGCTACGACAGTAGTATCCCCTTCTCTCATTGCGAGAATATCCGCAGCCTTCTGGATGGGGATAGCATCGAAGTTATGCCCAGAATGGGAGGTAACTTTCTCCTCAGCATAGCGATCATCAATCACCGGCTTGAAGACCTCCACCTTCTGCTTAGCGATTGTGGCACGTCGTAATCTGCGGATCAACTCCTCCGTCTTACCACAAAACATAGAACCAGTGATCACTTCTATTGATCCAGTATGATGCTTCATGGACACCTCCTCATTCTGGTAACAATCAACACAGATCGATTAAATAGAACAGGCAGATACACGGTGTATCTGCCTGTAAGTGTACCCGAAGTTCTGGGATTGACAACTGTTAAACGGAAATTTCCTTCGCAGCTTCAGGAAGTTCGTAATCGAATCTCTTGAGAGCTTTCTTCAGATCAGCAAGAGATTTGCGCCCGAATCCATCAATATCTAGCATCGCTTGTTCACCCTCAGACAATAGTTCCAGCGCCTCACCGACATTGGTAATTCCTGCTTGAGCGAGAACATCAGTAGCCCTTTTTGTCAGTTCCAAATCCAATATCGGACGGTCTGGGGATGTACGTGCTGCTTCTCGAGCTTCTTTCTCAGCTAAATAATCCTCCCGAGCTTGAAGTTTCTTATAAAATCTGTCCACTTGACCCTCGGTGTCGACGATGCGTTGTTCTCCAGTGAAGAAAGGGTGACATTGTGAACAAACGTCCGTGTGGATAACTTCTTGGGTAGATCCTGTCGTCCAAGTGTTCCCACAGGCACAGATAACTTTTGCGTTCGGGTAATACGTTGGGTGGATACCTTCTTTCATAACTTTAATACTCTCTAAATGATTAGTTTATTAACGGATTTGAATGTCAGGTTCTTAGATTCAGACCTTACTGCTACTCTACAGGGTGCACGTTTACACGTTTTTGTCCGCCTCGAATAGTGTCGAATTGGACAACCCCATCGATGACAGCAAAAATGGTGTAATCCCTTCCCAAACCCACATTCTGACCGGGTTTTATCTTCGTACCGCGTTGGCGCACCAAGATATTTCCGGAACGCACATATTCGCCTGCGAACCTTTTTACACCCAATCGCTTTGATTCACTATCTCTACCGTTGCGGCTTGAGCCGCCACCTTTTTTATGAGCCATACTAACCTCCACTCAGTCTTAGAACGGTTTGTCCATCTTATGTCAGATCAAATCAAGGACCACATTCTATATGACTGTATTGTTACCTTATTCCATCACAATCGAATCAATTTGTAACCTTGTGTAGCGCTGCCGATGACCATATTTACGACGGTAGCGCTTGCGCGGCTTATACTTGAAAACGATTATTTTGCGACCTTTAAAGTGTTCCGTTATTGTTGCTTCTACACTCGCACCTTTGACAACAGGTGTGCCAACTTGTATCTTATCATCTTCGGCTACAAGCAGCACCTGATCAAGGGTGATTTGTTTACCTACCTCAAACGGCAGACGGTCCACTTCAATGGAGCTTCCAGGGATGACTTTATATTGTTTTCCGCCGCTCTCGACAATCGCGTATTGCATGAAAATTCCTCCAAGCTTCACTTCGCCACACGCCCTGCGGAAGGCTGCCTACGAGCAGGTGAAACCACAAATTTTGCTCGAATCTGTGATCCCAGACGATCCGCCTGGGTGCGGGGAAGTTGGGGGTTCAGATAATATTTTAACTCATTATTTCGTTCTTGTGTGATATAGAATTATACACACGCTTGCCCCAGCGATATTCTGCCGGGGCGGCATCATTATACTGGGTATATGGGCGAATGTCAACCAAAATTATCCCGCAAATCAACCAGTGGAAAAATATATAGGGGACCAGAACGATTGAAAAACTTCAACCCATCGATTATATATTTCAGAATGGATGATGGTGTAGCCAAAGGAGCAGATGAATATTTATCCGCTGGGTGGTACATTCGAACCGGGGCGAGTTCGTATAACCCAGCCATTTCACGCGCTTTTTTCAACGATTGCTGCAAGCCACCCAATTCGTCTAAAAGCCCGTTTTCCATCGCTTGACGACCTGTCCACACTCGACCCCCAGCGACGGATTCTACTGCATTGCGTTCCATAGCGCGACTCTCGATGATATGATCTAGGAACAGATCATACATCCTTTGGATGTGCTCCCAAAGGACAGCACGTTCCTCTTCGTCGAGTGGTTTATCAAAATCCATGAAGAGCGCCCCCTCACCGCGAGTGATAGTTTCACGGTTAATCAGCAACTTTTCTAATAACCCTGCATTGGATACTTTCCCACTAAGTACCCCGATGGAGCCGCTGATGCTATTGGGTTGCGCTAGGATCATCATAGCAGGTGTGGATACATAATAACCCCCAGAGGCTGCCACGGAACCCATGGAAATGATTAAAGGTTTCTGGGCAGCGATCTTTTCTAATGCGGCTCGGATTGATTCGGATGCCGTTACCGACCCACCCCGGGAATTAACGTAGACCACCACAGCAGCAGCACGTTTGTCTTGGACAATCTGTCGGGCTACTTGAACTACGCTGAGATCACCAGCGCGCGGCTCAGCCATGATCGGAATGGGCAACGGCGGATCTACGGGAGGGCGCTGACTGTGACCATCCATTATGGTGCCTTCAATACTCATTAAAGCAACATACTTACCAGGTCGCCGGGGTGATCGTCGCAAGAGCTTTGAAGCAACCGTTTCCCACGTCGCAATTTTTGCTGGTTCGCCATCTTTGCCTAAATATTCATTTAACTGCTCTTCGTTGAGCAGTGCATCCACCATGCCCATCTCTTCGGCTTTTAAGTCCATGCATGGGGTGCTATCGACAATCTCCCTGGCATCAACCTGGTCAACATCGCGACCCGCAGCAATCGCTTGGATCAGCTCCTGATAAGTCGCATCAATTAACCAATTAGCCATTTCGCGTACTTCTTCGGACATCCCTTCGCGAGCTAACATATCCCCCGCCGATTTGTAGGGGGATATCTGCAATATGTCCGCTTTGAGACCGATCCGATTTAAGGATTCCGCTAAATACACATATCGTTGAGCAATTCCCAGTGGGGCAATAGTGCCACCTGTTAGTAACAAAACCTCATCCGCTGCACAAGCCAGATAATATGTAATCCGATCGTACGAATAGGACCAAGCAACGACTCGTTTCCCCGCAGTGCGCAATTCTGCAATCAGGTCCCTTAAGCCGTCAACTTGCCCCATGGACATCTCCAAAGGCCGCAAATTCAACACCACTCCCCGCACTCTGGGATCATTAGCTACTGCACGAAATTGTTCTGCTAATTCCAAAATTGAGATTTTCGGAGGTCGCAGTCGCTGAAGAATAATGTTCTTCGGTGGTTCTGGTATCTCTGGATAATCCCCCTCGAGTCGAAAGAGAACATAATCAGGAGGTTTTCCTAAGCGACGCAGAAGATTCCCTATATACCATAGCAGATATCGAATTGCGTATATTGGATACGATAACATCAAAGGCTACTCCCAAAAAGGTGAAACCACAATCGAGCAATGAAATTGGGTGGGGGCATCCCCACCCAATTTCGCCTCAGTCAATGATATTTTTACATTGTTGGAACAGCGGATTTTGCTGCCCATTAGGTAAGCGATGCCTACCAAAGTTTTTTATTTGTCGTGTTTGAGAGCTGCATGAGCAGCTGCCAATCGTGCGACGGGCACTCGGAAGGGTGAACAACTTACGTAATTTTGACCGATTAAATGGCAGAACTCAATCGATTCGGGATCACCACCATGCTCCCCACAAATGCCGACTTCTAAACCAGGGCGAGTTTCGCGACCTTTTTCAACTGCCCATTTCATCAGTTCCCCAACTCCATCCCGGTCTACTGTCGCAAAGGGGTTGTTAACAAGGATTTCTTTCTGTAAATACTCAACTAAGAAACCAGCCTCAGCATCGTCACGACTGATACCAAAAGTAGTTTGAGTTAAGTCATTGGTTCCAAAGGAAAAGAACTCAGCATACTGGGCAACTTCTGCGGCTGTTATCGCAGCTCTCGGAATTTCGATCATCGTGCCGAATTGATATTCCACCTCGATGCCCTGCTCCTGCATAACTTGTTGAGCAACCTCTTCCAATGTCTCCCTTTGAACCTTTAATTCATTAGCATGGCTCGTCAGAGGGATCATAATCTCCGGGTGGACGTCAACCCCTTCTGAAGCGACTTTGCAAGCGGCTTCAAAAATCGCCCTCACTTGCATTTTAGTAACTCCCGGCATGTGAATACCCAAGCGCACACCGCGCAACCCTAACATAGGATTCGACTCGCGCATCGACTCAAGCGCTGACAGCATCCTTTCTTTCTCAGCTAATTTTTCGGTGTCTTCACCCTTTATCCGCATCTCTGTGACTTCGACAAGCAATTCATCATGACTGGGCAGAAACTCATGCAATGGCGGATCGATCAATCGAATGATAACGGGCAATCCATCCATAACCCGGAACAACCCTTCGAAATCCGATCGTTGGAAGGGTAGCAACTTTTCAAGGGCTTCATCACGATCTTCGGACGTCTTCGCCAGGATCATTTGTTGAACATAAGGTAAACGTTCAGGCTCGAAGAACATATGCTCTGTGCGGCATAAACCGATCCCCTCGGCGCCATAATCCCGAGCCCTTTGGGCATCCCGTGGGTAATCCGCGTTTGCCCAGACCCCCAGGCGGCGGAAATCGTCCGCCCACGATAGAAGATTCATCAGATAGGGGTCCTGAATATCGGGAACCATTGTTTCGATCTCCCCAAGATAAACCTCACCTTCAGTTCCATCTATCGATACCCAATCGCCCTCTTTGATGACATGTTCATTGACGGTCATTTGGCGACTTGCCATGTCGATGTTCAAAGCAGCCACGCCAACGACTGCTGGTTTACCAAACTGGCGAGCAACCAAGGCTGCATGACTCGTGCGCCCACCCCGGCTGGTTAATATCCCCTCAGCCGCTAACATCCCGTGGACATCATCCGGTTTGGTCTCCGGTCGCACCATAATGACAGCCTTCCCCTCTTCTTTCTTCCACTTCTCCGCCAGGTCTGCATCAAAGGCCACCTGACCGACCGCTGCTCCGGGCGAGACATTCAAGCCCGTCGCAACCATTTTGCCTGTATTAGTTGCCTCTTTCCTCGCCTCAGCCTTAAACTGGGGGTGTAAGAAAAAGTCAACTTGATCGGAGGTCACTCGATTAACTGCCTCTTCCCGGCTAATCACACCTTCCTCAGCCATATCTACCGCGATCCGTACAGCAGCCTGAGCTGTGCGCTTGCTATCGCGTGTCTGGAGCATCCAAAGCTTACCCCGTTCGATGGTAAACTCGACGTCTTGAACCTCACGATAGTGCTGTTCCAGTTTTATTGATATATCCTCAAATTGAGTATATACCTCTGGCATATCGTTTTTGAGTTCTTGGATTGGTTTGGTTAGGCGTATACCAGCCACCACATCCTCACCCTGAGCGTTGATGAGATAATCCCCTTCAATCTCCTTACTACCATCGGAGATGTTACGCGTGGTGGAAACACCCGTTCCAGAATCCGACCCCATATTGCCGAAAACCATCGTCTGGATGTTTACAGCTGTCCCCAAATCGTGTGCGATCTTGGCAGCGTTTCGGTAATCTACGGCTCGTTTACCATTCCATGAATCGAATACAGCTTTCGTAGCCATGCGCAACTGCTCGTATGGATCGGTGGGGAAGTCACGACCTGTGTTCTGTTTGAAAATTTGTTTAAACCTATCGGTTATCGCCCGCCAATCTTCTGCTTTTAACTCCGCGTCGGTTTCAACCCCTCGTTTCTCACGAGCCTCTGTGATAACCTCTTCGAAAGGCTCATCGGCGATACCCAACACGACTGAACCAAACATCTGCACTAGGCGTCGATACGAATCAAAGACAAAGCGCTCATCGCCAGTCAGCTTGATCATACCTTGCGCGGTTTCGTCGTTCAGTCCGATATTGAGCACCGTGTCCATCATCCCTGGCATGGAGAATTTAGCTCCAGAACGGCAAGAGACCAGCAGTGGATTGGCCGAATCTCCAAATTTCTTACCCGTTTCTGCCTCCACAGACTTCATCGCCTCTAACTCTTGTTCCCACATACCTTCTGGAAATTCGCCCCCCGCATCCAGGTAAGTGTTGCATGCCTCGGTGGTGGCTGTGAAGCCAGGTGGAACCGGTACACCGATACGGGTCATCTCAGCCAGGTTGGCACCCTTACCGCCCAACAAGGCACGTACAGCTTCCCAATCACCGTCAACATAATCTTCAGCTTGATCTACTTCTTTAAAAAGGTAAATCCATTTCTTTTGTGTCATTTTTCTAGCCTCCAAATAATTTAGATCTAACGCGGTTGAGGGTGATATAAAGAGATATTAGTAAGATTCTTCCGCTTTTCCTCTCTATGGCTCCCAAACCGCATCACTTCTTTGTGCTTTTAGTTTAAGTGACATAACAAAGCATCCCTGGCTCTAAGGCAACCGCACGGGGATGCTTTAACGGATGTGTATTCTTCGTGTTAAAAACCGGCTCATAGTTTACCATCAAGTAATGATTTTCACAAATTGAAAATCTATGCTTCCCAGAGCATACCCTTATTTTACCCGACCCACGCTCCGGTCCAAGGTTGAAGGGTTATCACTAAGTTATCCCCAGAGACAATGTACTCTTTGTCCCCGAGTAGATCGTGTACAATGCGACCATCAGGCCAGAGATCACCAACCGGCAATCGCAAATAGCGGCGTGAGGGACTACCGTTCAGAATTACAAGCAAGGCTTTTTCACCTAGTGTGCGGGCAAAAGCGTAACAACAACGTCGCCGATCTACGAGTATGGATATGTACTCCCCGCGGCGTAGCACTTGACACCGTTTGCGCAAAGCAGCGAGCTGGCGCACCCAAGGGCGCAACTCATTGTTCCATTGGGATCGCTGCCATGGGAATGCTCTCCGGCAATCGGGGTCCTTCTCACCTTCTAATCCAATCTCATCTCCATAGTATATAGCAGGGGCACCAGGGTAAGCAAATTGGAAAAGAAATGCCATTTTCACCTTGTCCAGGTTCCCTTCCAATTCGGTCATTAGACGGCGGGTGTCGTGGGATCCTAGTGGGAGGTACATTGCGTAGACATTTTCACGTGGATAACGCTGCAACCAAACCTCAACCTTATCGGAGAAATCACAAACCGTATCAGCCCCCTTTAGGAACTCTAATAATGCATCTCGTATCGGGTAATGCATTAAACCATCGAAGTGATGGTCACCTACCCAGCGTGGCTCCCCATCCCAGATCTCCCCAACCAAATATGCATCCCTATTGATCGATTTGACCACGTGACGGAACTCAGCCCAAAACGTGTCGTCGTCGATCTCGTTGGGTACATCCAAGCGCCAGCCATCAGCCCCCAGTTCAATCCAGTATTTGGCTACATCAAAGATATAGCGGCGCACGCTGGGGTTATCGGTGTTGAACTTAGGGAGACTCTTGAACTTCCACCAAGTCTTATAATCTTTAGCGTCTCCTTTTGAATAAGCGTCCACGGGAAAATTGTGAATGTGGAACCAATCACGATAAGGGGAATGTTCTTGATTTTCAAGCACGTCGTCGAAGGCGAAAAACCCTCTCCCGCAGTGATTAAATACACCATCCAAGATCACACGAACATCGCTGCGATGTGCCACCTCTAACAAAGCTCGGAAATCGTCCAAATCCCCGAGTTTCGGATCGATGCGATAGTAATCAGTGATGTTGTAGCGATGATTAGAAGGTGATTGAAAAATTGGGTTGAAGTAAATCGCTGTCACTCCCAGATCGAGCAGGTAATCAAATTTCTGGATAACCCCGCGCAGGTCGCCCCCCTGGAAATTCCAGATCGTGGGTTTCGCTCCCCAAGGCTGTACGTTAGGGGGATCATTTCTGGGATCGCAATTCGCAAAACGGTCCGGAAAGATTTGGTAAAAGATTGCGTCTTCAACCCAATAGGGAACAGTCATAATTCATCTCGAGAAAAAAATAAATTGATAAAAACATATGATGCGCTAACTTGGTCCAAAGATTGAACACTCTGGCACATCAAAGCCCCGTCCGCACTATTACAATAGGTTCGGACGGGGATTATTCTCAACGAACTCCTTCTTCGATCAGCCTTTTACTCCACCAACCGTTAAACCGGATACGATGTACCGCTGCATAGCGAAAAACAAGAGCACAATCGGCACGCTCATTAGGATGGACATCGCCGCGAACTCAGACCATGGAGTTGCAAACTGCCCCTGCATGGAGCGCAGTGCCATCGCCAAGGTAAAGCGAGATGGGTTTTCCAAAAATGTCCAAGCCAGGATGAACTCGGTCCAGCCTGACATAAAACTGAAGAGCACCGTCACCGCCAACGCTGGGGTAGATAAGGGCAAGATAACACGAATAAAAGTTTGCGTGACTGTGCAGCCATCAATCAGTGCAGCCTCTTCCAGCTCCTTTGGAACTGTGTCAAAATAGCCTTTTAAGTTCCAGATTGCGAAGGGCAAGGTACTGGATGCATATGCGATAGCCAGACCGATCAAACTTGTCCGCAATGGATCACCTGTTGGCAATTTGACTTGACTAAGCAAGACGTATAACGGTGCCAATGTTGCGCTTGTAGGGAACATCAGCAAGACGATAAATCCCAACATCCCCGCCTGGCGACCGATAAAGCGGAAGCGCGAGAAAGCATACGCTGCTGAAGCGCCCAATACTACCGCAAACAGACTGGTTCCCATAGCTACCAACAGACTGTTCTTTAGCAACAAACTGAAGGTCATACATGTGGAGGTGTCCGTTGGATTTCTACACAGAAGCATGAACGGCTCGATTAAAATCGTGCGGAAAGCTTCGAGAGATGCTCCAGGAGGGATCAAACGCAACTCCAAAGGTTTATCAATATTGCGCGGATCCAGCGCCAAGGCTAAGATCCACAAGAGGGGGAACAAAACTGTCAAGGTGACAAGCAGTAGAAAAGCTTGAACGCCAATCTGCCTCAAGATCACTTTCGCTTTGTTAGACATCGTAGGCCTCCGTGGCGCGGGTAACGCGATTGTTGATCAAGGTGAGCAAAAGCAACACGAAAAATACCACGATACTGAAAGCAGATGCAACCCCGTACAAACGCTGTTCATATACCAGCTTAAACGCCTGGGTGACCAGAATCTCCGTACGCCCAAAAGGCCCCCCCTCTGTGACAAAGTAGATCACATTGAAGTTGTTAAACGTCCATATCGTACCTAACATAATGGCCGGCACCATGGCTGGGCGGATAAGCGGAACGGTCACGCTCCAGAACTTCTGCCAACCGCTGGCACCATCGATATCAGCAGCCTCATACAATTCCGATGGGATCGACTGAAGTGCTCCCGTCGCCACCACCGTCATGAAGGGCCAGCCCAACCAAATATTCGTGATCAAGACCGCAAAGAAAGCCACTGGTAAGAAATGTAGGAGCCCCTCAGTGTGAGAAACTTCCAACCAGCGCGTGTCCGTCGGGAAATTGGTGCCAATCCATTGGTTGACTTTTCCGATCAATTGGTTGATCGCACCAAAGCGATCATCATACATGTTGCGCCATGTCAGCGCGGCGATGTACCCTGGTATAGCCCATGGCAGCACAAAAAGAGCCCGATATAAGCCGCGAGCGATTAAATTCTTTGTGTTTAGCGCCATAGCGATCATAACGCCCAGCGCAACGTGGAAAATAACGTTAGAAAACGTCCATACCAGGTTGAAGGCTAACAGACGCAAAAAG
Source organism: Anaerolineales bacterium (assembly GCA_050049875.1). Taxonomy (GTDB): domain Bacteria; phylum Chloroflexota; class Anaerolineae; order Anaerolineales; family UBA11858; genus JASFVL01. The sequence goes on along the minus strand of JASFVL010000027.1, from coordinate 5,308 downwards.
TTGTAGTTTTCGATCGCCAGCGAGCTGGTGATCACTTTGGTGAAATTGTCCAAACCAACAATCTCTGGCACGTATTGATCCCACGTCGCTTGATCAAATAAATTAAAACGCAGGTTGCCAATGCGATAGTCGGTAAAAGCCATCCAAACCTGGAATAGTTGGGGGAACAGAGTTATCACTGCCATTAACAAACCGGCGGGGGCGATATACAACCACGCCCGACGAGTCTCAACGAACAGTTTTCTAAAAGATCTTTTCTCTTTCCCACCATCTTCAAGTACCGGTGCTTTTGTTGCAGTAACCTCCATGGTAATCTCTCCTTACCAATGTCCTGAAAGCACTTACACGAACACTAATAGTAAACGAGATTGTAACATAGCGAAAAATACACCCGACAAGTGAATCCTAACCAACTGGAAGGTGGTAGGAACGCAGGTGGTATCCATTGTACAAGTTCCCACCTGCGTTCTACGATGGTTATCTCCAAGATTGAAAAGGGAACCCAATTTCAGGTAAAATTGGGTTCCAAACTTGTTTTATTCGCCTCGAATTTCGGCAATTGCTGGGACGATGGCATCAAAAGCAGTCTGCAAAGTTTCTGCTGGATCAGCCCCTTCATCAACTACGGATCTTATCGCCGTCTCCATTGGACCCCAATAAGCACCCATCTCAGGTATCACGGGGAAGGCGACTCCGCCCTCAAAAGCAACCACCGCTTCCTGGCGCAGACGGTCAGGCACTTCCACACCTGCCACATTGGGGATGAAGCCCGTGTTGTTCTCAGCGATCATCTTTTGTGCGTCAGGGGACTCCAGATACTGCATGAAAGCCCAGGTTGCAGCTTTATCGTCTCCCTCAGCGTTAGCGCTCAGATACAGATTGTCGTTCTGTACATAGCCAGACATGTCAGCGGGCCACGGGTCGATCGATACGATTTCCTCGTCGAGGACCTCAACAATACCGGACAGGTTCCAGGTACCGTCGATGATGACTCCCACTTGTCCAGCCTTGAACAGGTTGACATCGTTGTCTGTATACCACTCGACCGGACCTGCATCTTTGAAGGAGTTCAGCAAGTTGAGCCATTCGACACCATTCTCATCATTGAAGAGTGGATCACCCGCCTCATCCATCAACTGACCACCTACCGCGTTCAGATGTGCGAAAGCGAAGAAATGCCCGTACTCCAGATTGGCACCCAGGACATCTCCCTCCGTTGCTGCTTGTGCTTTCGATACCAAGTCTTCGAAGGAGGTCGCAGCTTCAGGAATAATGCTGGCATTGCGGTACATCACGACACCCTTCAATCCGAAAGGCAATCCAACGATGGCGCCCTCATACTGTACCGAACCCAGGGCGGCTTGATTGATGGTGGATAAGAAAACTGTGCTGGCCATATCGCTGACATCCGCCACCAATTCAGCTTCATACAAAGCCGGGCCCCAGTCCTGAAAACCAAGCATCAGAGTTGGGCCGCCACCTGTCGCCGCAGCAGTCTCGTATTTGCCGCGCAGGTCTGTATCCGGTACATAAAGTACGTCGAACAGAACGCCGGGGTTACTCTCTTGGAAGGCCTCAATGGCAGCGTTCAAACCTGGCGCTTCACTTTCTTTGAGCGCGTGCCACAGAGTGACCGTACCCAGCACCTCCGCCTCGGGTGGCTCTTCGCCGCGAATCTCGGCCACAGCAGCGTTGATGGCATTATAAGCTTGACCAAGGGCAAATTCTGGATCAGCGCCTTCATCAACAACGGACCTTATCGCCGTCTCCATGGGACCCCAATAAGCACCCATCTCGGGGATCACCGGGAAGGCGACGCCGCCTTCAAAAGCTGCCACCGCTTCTTGACGTAATCGATCGGGGACATCCACACCAGCAACATTAGGGATGAAGCCAGTATTTTCCTCTGCTATCATAGCCTGAATGTCAGGCGATTCGAGGTATTGCATGAAAGCCCAGGTGGCATCTTTATCAGCCCCTTCCACGTTAGCGCTCATGTAAAGGTTATCATTCTGAACATAGCCAGACATGCCAGCGGGCCAGGGATCGATCGCTAAATTGTCCTCGCCAATTTCCTCGGCGATACCGGACAGGTTCCAAGTGCCATCAATGATGACACCCACTTGTCCAGCCTTGAACAGATTAACGTCATTGTCTGTATACCACTCAACTGGACCTGCATCCTTGAAGGAATTCAGCAGGTTAAGCCATTCAACACCCTTATCATCATTGAATAACGGATCACCTGCCTCATTCATCAATTGACCACCCAACGCATTCAGATGCGCGAAGGCGAAGAAATGCCCATATTCCAGGTTAGCACCCAGAACATCACCTTCTGTTGCTGCTTGTGCTTTAGATACCAAATCCTCGAAGGAGGTTGCTGCCTCAGGTACGATGCTGGTGTTGCGGAACATCACCACACCTTTCAAACCAAACGGCATTCCAACCAGAGCCTCATCGTATCGCACCGAACCAAGGGCAGCTTGGTTGATGGTTTGAAGGAAATCTAGGCTAGCTAAATCTCCGAGATCAGTGACCAACTCAGCTTCATACAAAGCCGGTCCCCAGTCCTGGAAACCAAGCATCAGGCTTGGGCCGCCACCGGTAGCTGCCGCAGTCTCGTATTTACCACGCAGGTCTGTATCTGGCACATAGAGCACATCGAAGGTGACATCCGGATACTCCGCTTGGAAGGACTCAATGGCTGCATTCAATCCCGGTGCTTCGCTCTCTTTGAGCGCGTGCCACAAAGTGATGGTGCCTTCCAAGGTCATCATCTCTTCCTCTTCTTCCGGCTCCATCTTTTCCTCTGGTTCCTCCGTCTCCATCGGTTCTTCGGTTACCACGGGTTCTTCCGTAGGTGTCTCGCTCGGACCGCAGGCGGATAAGACCAGAGCCACGACTAACAAAAAACTAAGTACGATCCATAATTTTTTTATCATCTCTCTTCTCCTAGAGTTTATTAGGTTTCATTCTTGTATTCTGCTGGGGTAGCCCTCCAGCAGAACCAACTCAAAAGCATTGTTGACACATTTTGAGGGAATGCTTCTTGGGGACATCCTGCTGAATTAATTATTCGAAAAACTCACCTCCTTTCTCAGACTGACAGGTTGTCCACCTTTTGGTACAACGCGACAGTCAAAGCTTGGGCGACAGCGCCCATGCTGGTGGAGCGGCGTCCCAATACCGCAGTAGTGATGCGAGCAGCTTGCGAAGCGGCTTGTAAACTGCGCTTCTCGGCTATATAGCGGATCGGTTCCAGAAGTAGATCCCCCATCTGAGCCACTCCACCCCCCACAACAACCACACCGGGATTAATTAAGTTAATCAGATTAGCAATAGCGATACCCAAGTATTCACCCGCTTCGGTGACGATTTCTTGCGCGAGAAGATCACCCATACGTGCGGCAACCGCAACATCGCGAGCAGTAATCTTCTCTGTAGGTTGAATACTTGCCAGCTGGGTTCTTTGTCCTTGTGTAACAGCTCTTTTTGCCCATTCTGCAATCGCCTTTCCTCCTGCCATCGCCTCAAGGCAACCGCGGTTCCCACAAGAACACAATGGGCCTTGATCTTTTATCGTATTATGACCGATCTCCCCTGCACTGCCCGTTGCTCCCCGATAAATGCGTCCATCCATCATAAGACCTGCCCCAACTCCAGTGCCAACCTTTATATACACCAAGTTACACTCCCCCCTACCGGCTCCATACGCCCATTCTCCTAATGCTCCGAGCTCAGCATCATTGTTCAATGAGACAGGGCAGCCCCATTTTACTTCCATCCGCGACTTGATTGGGTGAGCATCCCATTGCGGCATTAAAGGCGGGTCAATCAGCATCCCCGCTTCGGCGACAATCGGGCCAGGAACCCCAAGACCGATCGCCGTTAGATCACAAATAGAAAGCCCATGTGTATTACACAATTTTCGAAGTTCGGCATCTACCTCTGCGAAGCAGGTCTCAGGATCGCGAGCTACGTCAAAGGGCACCTCAGATTCGTTGAGTACATGTGCGGAGAGGTCGGTTAATACCATACCTAAATGGGTTGCTCCGATATCTATCCCAACCACATATCCACAGAGGGGGTTGATCTCCAATAAAATGGGGCGGCGTCCCCCAGTAGCTGGTCCGTTCTCAGATTCGCGCACTAGCTCACCAGCCAATAAATCGTTTACAATAGAGGTCACAGCGGATCGGCTCAACCCAATCTTTCGGGCTAAATCTGCCCTTGATATCCCACCTGGTGTAAATCGAATTAGATCCAGGACAACGAGTTTGTTAGAGTTTCTAACATTGAAAGGAGAAAATATACAAGGATCAGCGTTCAATATTACTCCATTGTGAAAAAATGTCCAAGATAGGTCTAATCATTATATCGATTTTGTGAAGTTTGTCAAGTAGTTTAACAATCTTTTAAGACTATGTGAAGTTCTATAACAAACTATCCCGATAATTTAAAAAAAACCGACAAGCACCATATGTAATAAATCGGAGAACTTATATGCATCCTTTAGCTGGTGTTTATGCTGCATCCTTAACCCCGCTAAATCCTGACGGAACCCTAAATCTTAATGATCTACCCAGACTGCTCGAATTTTTATCTCATCGTGGCTGCCACGGCGCTCTTCTACTTGGAACCACCGGAGAAGGACCTTCCTTTGCGCCTGAAGAAAGAGCAGCGATCATAGAAACGGCATCCAAATGGCGGCATGATAACCCAAACTTCCGTCTTTTAGTCGGTACGGGAACACCCAGTTTGGAGGAGACGGTCGCACTGACTAAAAAAGCTTTTGATCTCGGCATGGATGGTGTAGTGGTCCTGCCCCCCTACTATTTCCGCCAAGCACCGGACGCTGGTCTCTTTCAATGGTTCTCGGGGGTGTTGCAGAAAGCGGTCCCTTCAGACGGCGCACTATTCGGTTATCATATACCTGCAATATCCGGTGTATCCCTCTCGATAGAACTCATAGCACAGTTGAAGGACGCTTTTCCAGACCGTTTTAAAGGTCTAAAAGATTCATCCGGGCAGGTGGAACACGCTCAGACTCTTGGAGAACGTTTTGGAGAAGATCTCTTAATAATGATTGGTAACGATCGCTTGTTCACTCAGGCGTTAAATATGAAAGGCTCCGGGTGCATAACCGCCTTGGCAAATTTGCGCTCCCCGGATTTGAGGGCTGTGTGGGAGGCACACAAACGATCTGAGGCAAATCCCCAAGCTCAAGCCCGGCTGAACGCAACGCGAGATGTACTGGAGCGCTACCAGCCTTTCCCCCCAACCTTAAAAGCGCTGTTGCCTCGTT
>JASFVL010000218.1:0-6630 GCA_050049875.1 Anaerolineales bacterium | reverse complement strand
CCAGGTAATGAGGACGAATAAGAACACCCCCCAATGGGTGATGTAGTCACTGATAGGAGTACGGGTACCAGTCCAAATTTCAACTTGATTATATGCCTGCCCATACCAATGACGATAGGGTTGAAATTGAAAGATCGAGAAAGCAACGAAGAGGATCACCCCACCTAGCGCGAACAAAATGCGCCCGCTAATCCCCTCTAGCACGCTATTAAGACGACCATCCTTTCGTCGCCTCCAGACATCAGAACGCCAAAACGCGTAACCGACCGCCACAACACCTAAAGCAATATATGGGTAGAAATCCCAGGTGTTTGTGGGAAATAAGCTCCCTACCGCGAGAGCCCCGATAAATAATCCTGCTCCTACCTGCCAAAATGTAATCCCTTTAGAGTTCCTTTCTTTGCGGTTTAAAACAATGGAGAGCATACAAGCAAGTGCAAAGAGAGTCAATGGTAAGGCGATTAAGTGAGCATGCAAATCAGCGTATAAAAAGGTGAAGAACGGAAATTCTGTGATCGGACTACCATGCTCAGCAGCTATCACCCGGCTAGGGTTCCAATACCACTCGTCCAGCCGGATAGGAAGTGGCGTTCCGGTGAGGTTTTGGACAAACCCTTGTATTGACCATAGAATCTGCCTCAAAAATCCGGCGCTCTCGATTTCTTCTAAAGGCGCTGAAATACTCTGAAAGCCGCGGATGACCATCCTCAAGGTGCCCAAGTTTCCCAAAACGGCCATTCCAAGCGCTGCGGCGATTGCGGATATGATGGACGAAGATTGAAAGGTGAAGCTCCCATCCTTATCTGATGACTTGCGCCTTTGTGTTAAATTCCACCCAAGCGAGAAAGCACACATCGCGATCATGGCGAACAGTGTTGGCAAAATCATGTTATAAGCAACAGATGGGATCAGTCCTAAGAATTTCACCAGCACCCCAACAAAGACGAATCCGTAATAGTAATAATTAATGTAACCACCTGCAAACCACGGATCATAAGGGGGAAAGGTAGTACTCTTCAATACAGCATTGAAGTAAGAGAAGTCCATCGGCTTCTCGCCACCTTTCCATGGGTGCCATAAATCCGGATTACCAAGTCGAATAAGCAGACCAACGATGAACAACACCAAGAAAAGCACCTCAATCAAAAGGAAGTAATAACGTCGTTCGCGCCATTCCTTCCTGAGAGAGGCGCGCTGGTGATAAGCCAAGAGCCCACCCGTCAGTGCCAACAAGAACAGAACGAAACCAATGGTTAATCGGCTGAAGGGAATTCGAAACGAACCAGCTAACCAAACCAAGTAAGAGACAAATAACAAACCCGCAGTTCGACTGAGTGGGTAACCCCGATCAGACAAACCTGGTAGGGCGAAGCGGATCAGAGGGTAAACCAGCAACCCGACTATACTTATACTTACATACCAAAGTGCAACACCCAAGATATGGAAACGATTCTGTGGTGCATCTACGTTGAAGAGATTTGACCAAGTACCTCCCTCTCTCTGTTCGACGAGTCTCTCTGTAGGCAACATCAAGTCCCCAGGATGAGAATCCGCCTGCTTTGGGGTGATATGGATCACCCTAGAAAGATCCACCACGCCAAGTGTATCTTTTACCAATCTGGGCTCATAATCTTGCGATTTCTGGAAAATTAAAACTTTCGGATGGTCATACACAGTGAAAGCTTCTTCCGAGGATTGGTCATTAATTTGCCATGGGCCAAGCGACGGATTAGATTGGAAAACCTTAACCAAGTCAAAACCCAATGAGCCTTCAAACATTTCTGGTTGAGCCACGTTGTAACACCATTCAATGGTTTTATCCGCAGGGCAACCCAGAAGTCGGCGATAATATTCACTGGTGAGAGGATATCGTTCAGGCAGCCGCGATGTGCTAGCCCATTGGCGGCTGGAGGTGATCAACACGAAGTCAGCTTGATTGAGCGTGGTAACGAAACGATATAGCTTCTCTTGATTGTCAGCCCAATACATTTCGAAGTTCAAGCCCCCCAAATAAATACCACCATAGGGATCATACCCATGCATTCGGAGGGGCAATCCATCATCCCAAGTGCTTTCATTGGCGATTGCGGCACCTACAAAGGCAACTGCACCCTGACCCTCTTCTAATTCGAAGCGTAAATAATAAGTCTCCCCCTCAACTAAGGTGATTTCTGGTTCTAGGATCATATGATAATCATTATCAAGATGATCCGTTCCGACTGAGAAATCCGAACTGATGGCAGCTGTTGCGAGAGGACCGCCCTCAGGTTGAGCGGATAGGGTTACAGATATTGTTTGGGGTTGGGATTGGACAGCTTTTACAACCATGATTTGACCCAGAGAGAGGCTACTCAAGGTTCCCTCTGAATTGGGTGTAAAAGCTATTGAAAGAGGTATTTCAGCTTGGATCAAACAGTTTGACGGCTCAGACAGTTCTTGATCAACGATATCGGTAGAGGTCTGGATGAGCAAATGAAGCGGTCCACAGACATCTACTTCCTCAAGTCCCCCCTGCACACCAAAATTTAAATAATATGTTTGGTCGCTTAACAAGGCAACTGGTTGATCAAGGTCCAAATAGTACTCGCTTTCATCCAGTTGGATATAAGGGATCTGATCCGAGGGGACCATCGCCATTCCAAGAGGATCCTCCCCCCCCGGAGAGGTTGTAACCGACAAGATAAGATTGCCAAAGTTGCTCTGATCCACGACATGAGGAAGATATATACCAGATAAATTCCCCTCTACTTTGGCAACAAAAGAAGTCTGGTATGGATCTCCAGTCCGGATAGTGAACCCCTGAGAGAATGGCAATGGCTGATTATAAGTACCTTGGTGGGTTTTGATTTGTAAATTGATCGGTCCAGGAGCATTCTGGAATAACCAACGAGAAGCTTCAAGACGTGTATGTGGTCGAGTATAAATACGTGTAAAAGCAAAAGCCCAGGCGAAGGTCGTAAGTAGAACAAAAGAACCGATGAAAACAGCAACAACTTTTGTTGTCGGGATGCTGATAGTCGACCGATGTTTATCTGAGCGTAGTGAAAGCCCTCGGTCATACAAAGCTATCACAGCCCATGCTCCAAATATCGCCAGCGAAGGGTATATCGGCATTTGATAACGCATGGTGCTGTTCCAGACAAAAGATTGCCAGCCAAAATAGAGCGCAGTCCAGCCCCAAAGTAACGCGTGTTGACGCCACTCCCCTCTTAATATTCTCCAGCCCATCCACAGAAAACCAGCCCAGGCAAGCAAGCCTAGCGGCAAGCCTAAACCCCATAGAACCATATTCTTAAGGGAAAACCAAACCGGACGCCGCGCCCACTGCAAGGCGGGTGGAAAATCCACGTCTCCAGTAGATTGGGCGCGTAATTCCTGTAAATTTGAAACCCACTGAGAATTTAGCTTTAAACCGAAGAAGCCCGGTCCCGTAAACGCATAAGGCTGGAAGATCCGGAATGCTAACACGCTGACCAACGCTGCCATGATCAAATATGCCAAAATCAGCACACCTTCACGATCTCGCCTCTCATGAGGCAGCCGATACCAGTACAAACCCATTGCCGCAGGCAGAACAATCGCTACTGGTACAGCGTTGATTTTTGAAGCCACAGCCATTCCCAAAGCCAAACCAAAGAGCAAACTGGGTAGGAATGCAGGGTGACGGGTGAATTTTGTTATATATTGCGCATCCCCAACCTCCGTTCTTTGAACCTCATTATCAGCCTCTACCTCCCGTCTCGAACGAAGGGTCACGATTCTCACCGCGAAGTAAATCGCCAGAAAAGTGAAGAAATTTATAAAAGTATCGACCGTGAAGAAATGAGATTGCTGAATAGGCAACACCGAAAATGCCAAAAAAGCTGCTCCCAAAACACCTACTCGGCGGTCGTATAGAAGCTTTCCAACTTGGTAAACCAGCAACACGGATAGCAGGTCAATTATTGCTGACGCTCCCCTACCCAAAAGATAAACTTCGCTGTAACCTGTCTGTCCCAGCCACTCAGCTACGTATCGTACAATAAATATGGGGAAGGTACCGTACACGTAAAAGCCAAAGCCTCGATTGTGCGGGTTCAGGCTAGAATTAGCTGTATCAAAATACTCACTTAAGTTATTGACGGATTGGATACCCGATTCCACCATTGTGAGGAAGCGTTCATCGGGGTGTAAATGTTGATCCTGATCCCAATCCAACCCCACCAATCGTAAATAACCCCCAGCGATCAATACTAAAATCAGCAGTAATGAGTATATCCAGGGGCGGGTATTGCGGGATGGACGATTAGTGTCTCTAGCAATCATACAAATTATCGAATTCGTGAAGCGTGTTGAGGTTCCTTACTACGCATCATGAATCTCGTTTTACTCCTGTGGTGGCACGAAGTATAGCCAAAAATCCTTCCCCTCCAGGTTTGAATCATATAAACTCAAAGCGCCATCAGGGTATTGCTGCCGTAAAATCGCAGCTGTCTCTTCGTCCTCTGGCTTAAAGAGGAACAGCTTTGGTTTAGGATCACTAATTGTCTCCGGTATTTCGTTCGGCCATAAAGCGTAATCTTTACGCGGATAACCCGCTTGGATACCAACCAAGCGGGTATCGACCCAATGAGGATATGGAACCACCCAGGCACTGTCTTTATCCCCGACCGTGGTTGCGAAGTTACGGATTACCGCTCCCATCTCCGAAGTGTTCCAGGATCCTTGACGAAACTGCGTGTGATACTGCCGGAAAACCAGATCAAAATTCTGTGAGGCGGAGAAGAACAGCAGTAAGCCGGCTACGCCCCAGACAATGCGGTTTCTCCAATCGGTGATTTGGTGTAAAGTCATAGTGTTCAAAAATCCATCAAGAGAGAGACCTACAATCAGAAATACCGGCACAACGGCGCCCGCTGTGCGGTTGAGCGAAGGGTTTTCAGCCGGGAAGGCGAGAGATATCACTGAGGGAATCAATAATAATGGCACTGAAAGCAAGAGGAAGAGATCCTGCCAATTCCGTCGACGTAGATAGCGGATAAACAGTAGAAACACGCCGAAATAGAAGAATACTGCTGATACAAGACCCAAAGCCGGACGGTGGGGTACAGAGTGCACCCAAATTTCTCCGTTATCCCAGGCAAACATCGTCACAGCTCGCCACAGATTTTCCAAAAAAATTATCCCAGCGGAACCTGGCAACGGCCGTTCCAATGATGTCAAACGGGTCATCATCCGGTAAGAGAACACCTGTGGATTCTCCAAAGCATATCGGAGTAAGGGTAAAAACAAGATCATTGAAGCCAAAGCCGTTAACGCCAACCCAAAAACCGCAACCCGTCCCCAACGCATAGAGCGATGGTGAATCAAATACAATCCCACCGCGACCAACACCACGATGGGCACCACTCGGAATGGACTATAGCCGTGGAGTCCCAATCCCAATGCTACACCCGCAAGGATGAAATCATTGCGTCTGCGCCGTCGTAGACCGCGCAGCAAGTAGTATAGAGTAGGAGCAACAAATAAGGGATAAAGTGCAAAACGCAATGCTACTCGGGATATCACATTGGGCCAATAGGCAATCCCTGCGAATGTCATCGCGATTAACCCCACCCGCCGATTGGCGAGTTCCTTGCCCAATAAGTAGATGTATAACAAAGTAACCATCCCAGCCAACCCAGTGCCGATCTTCAGACTTAAGTAAGATAAACCAGTTCCAAATATCTGAGCCACCCCGGCGGTGAGGTACATTTGCAACGCTTCGCGCCCAGTGTTGCGCGGGAAATATATACGCGTCTCCCCATCCAAGACATCAGCAACGTCGAGTAACTTCTCGGCGTGATCACTAAACATTTCAGCAGGCACGCCCTCCAAGTTGTAAAAGCGGAAAAAAGTCGTCAACGCAAAAGCAAATATAAAAAGCAGCGTCCAAGGGGAAAACAAGACTCCTCGTTTCAGCAATTGGGTCGCATAAGCCCAAATCCGCTTCAGTAGAGGTTTTTCTCTCGGGTCACGCGCCCAGAATGAGTATAGAAAAGCTGAAAATGTTATGCCCAAAAGCAAAAGATTGAGGTCTGTAAAGCGATTTCCACCAAGTGCGATGAAAGTGACTAACGAGAATACAATACAAAGTACTAATCCAGGTAAGTTGTAGTTAAAGGAATTATTCCCTTCCGTCTCATCATTAACATCAATATCAGCCAGTTGCCATCCACCACGGAGATTAATCCACAAAAGGCAAGCTGCAGCTAAAGTGTAAATAATCAGACCTAAGGCTAAGCTGCGGTTGGGAGGTTCAAATAAGCGCTGTGCAAGCAATCCCATCGCCACCGCCACTACACTTCCCCACCGGGCTCCGCGCGAGAAAGATCTCATCGGGATCGCCCGAGGTGATGTTTTCTGTTCTTCCCATGATAACCGCTCATGGGAAGATTCCAGCATAAGCTCATCCTTGGAAGGTGGCGCAACTTCTGGTATCGCCTCTAATTGCTCAGTGATAATACTTCTAGAGCTCTCATCCCCCTCGATACCTTCAATCGTAATATCCGACTCTCGCCAAAAAATCAGTTTTGCTTTGACGTAATCAAGAACACTAGGTTCTTCCATCGAATTTTTACTCATAGAAAAATGATTATACTCGCAATTACT
>JASFVL010000026.1:0-24018 GCA_050049875.1 Anaerolineales bacterium | reverse complement strand
AGCGTTCAGAATAATACAAAGGTATGATTTCATTCTCCAATACATCATACAAACTTTCAGCATCCATTTGATCCTGCACTTGGGGATCAGAATAATCTGTCTCATCCCCAATTGCCCAACCGTTGCGCCCGTTATAGCCCTCCAGCCACCAACCATCCAGAATTGAGAAATTGAGCACACCATTAAGGGCTGCTTTCTGACCTGAGGTCCCTGAGGCTTCATTAGGACGTCGAGGGGTATTCAGCCATACATCTACACCCTGGACTAAATAACGTGCTAAGTTCATATCATAATCATCAAGAAAGACCAATCGCCCAGCGTTATCAGCACTCTTTACCTCCCTGTATACCTTCTGGATTAGCAGTTTCCCAGGTTCATCATCAGGGTGAGCTTTCCCAGCAAAGATTATCTGCACTGGCATATTAGGCCGATTGATTAATTCTAGTAGACGATCCATATCCCATAAAACCAAATCAGCACGTTTGTAGGTGGCAAACCGGCGGGCGAAACCAATCGTAAGGGTGTATGGGTCTAACAAGGCACCAGCAGCCACCACCTGAACCGGATGGATGTGATCTTGCCACCACTGTTCCCTGACGCGGTCTCGCATATAATGAACCAATTTGCGTTTAAGATGCCGTCGTACAGCCCAAAGTTCTGCATCCGGGATACTTTCCACCGCTTCCCAAATCTCAGGATCATCCACGTGTTCCAACCAATCCGAACCAAAATAACGATTGAAGAGATGCCGTAAGCGACGGGCTAACCAAGAACCCGTATGGATGCCATTGGTGATATAAGAGATAGGTACATCTTCAGATTGGCGACCAGGCCAAAAAAAGTTCCACATTTTGCGTGACACTTGGGCATGCAATTCAGAAACTCCATTTTGTTGACCAGAAAAACGCATCGCTAAGACTGGCATAGAAAAAGTATCACCCCAAGATTGTTTTCGGCGTGCCAATTCGATAAACTGCTCTCGCTCGATATTCAATTCCGGCCAAAGATTGGAGAAATATTTTTCGACCAACCAAAATGGAAATTCATCACTCCCCGCGGGGACAGGTGTGTGGGTAGTGAATATGGTTGCTGCACGCACTTCTTCAATCGCCTGATCGAATGAGCGTCCTGACGCAACTAATTCGCGAGCTCGTTCTAAGGCTAAGAAGGCAGAGTGACCCTCATTCATATGCCAGATTTCAGGGTTATATCCCAATAACCTAAGTGCACGTACCCCTCCCACCCCTAGAATGATTTCTTGCGAGATACGGGAATCCAAATCACTGGTGTAGAGCCGGGAGGTAAGATCCCGGTCCGTAGAGGTATTTCCCTCTACATCCGAATCCAGCAAGTAGAGAGGAACCCGACCGACATGAATTTCCCACAATCGAGCCAAAACTTCACGGCCAGGTAAGTCTACAGATATAGTCAGAGGCTTTCCTTCTTCATCATATATAGGCAGGACTGGCAGATCCTCAAACCGCAAACGGACATTTCGGGCTTCCTGCCAGCCATCTTCGGTGATATGCTGAGAGAAATAGCCACGCGTGTAAAGGAAGCCCAATGCGATAAGAGGTAAGCCCAGGTCGCTGGCTTCTTTGAGGTGATCACCCGACAGCACTCCCAATCCCCCAGCATAAATTGGTAAAGTCTCATGGAGACCAAACTCAGTTGAAAAATATGCAATTGGTTTATTTAGACATTCAGGATGTTTGAGGGCACACCAAGTATTACTCTCCTGCATATATTTATCGAAAGCTCGAAAAGCACGGTCATAGAAATCCAAGTAATAACGATCATGAGTCACTGCATTCAAGCGGGATCGTTCGACCGTACGCAAGAAACGCACTGGGTTGTGATAGGTTCGCTCCCACATGTCTTTATCGATACGAGAAAATAATCGTTGTGCATCGGGATTCCAGGTCCACCACAAGTTATAAGAAAGATCTTTCAAGCGTCTAATTCGACGCGGCAGGCTAAATTGATTAGGAATATCAGCTCGGAAGCTGTCCATATTAGATCTTTTCCTCCATGAAAAAGAATAATTAGAGCCTTCTACTGGGTAAGCGGGCTTAATCTTACCACTAATTAATCACACCGCAAGCCAATATTGGAACCGGTTCCAAGGCTTGCTCGACACTAGGTCAGAAGATATAATTAATCTTACATGAATAACTCAAGGCCTCAAAACGCTCAACTCTTCGTGACTTGTTTGGTTGACAGCCTACAACCCCACATCGGAGAGGCTGTATTGAAGGTGTTGGCGAATGTTGGAAGTCAAACGACATTTCCACGTCAACAAACTTGCTGCGGTCAGCCAGCTTTCAACGCCGGTTTGCATTCGCAAGCCCGAAAAATGGCTCAACACACTATCCGTGTTTTTGAAAATTCTCAAGATCCTGTGGTTATCCCATCTGGTTCCTGCACTGCTATGATCCGCCATGGATACATGGAAATCTTTAGCCACGAAGAAAGTTGGCTGGCTCGAGCACAGGCTGTTGCTAGGCGTACCTATGAGCTCTCAGAGTTTCTTGTGGATGTGCTGGGAATTTATGACCTTGGTGCTCAATTTGCCAGTACGATAACCTATCACCCATCGTGCCACTTATTACGCGGATTAGGGGTGGACCGCCAACCAAAAACCTTACTGACGAATATCCAAGGTGTCAAGCTTATCAAATTGCCATATGCTGAGGAATGTTGTGGTTTCGGAGGAGTATTCTCAGTAGAACACCCGGAAATCTCAGCTGCTATGTTGGAAAGAAAAATACTCAATCTCAACTCCGCCAACGCTTCGACAGTGATCACTTGCGACACCGGCTGCCTAATGCATATCGCAGGAGGTTTACAAAGGCGGAAAACAGACCTCAGAGTTATGCATATCGCAGAAATCCTCGCGAAAACTCCTAAGGTTGGGGAGATTAGGCAAGTTTAGCTCACACAAAGCACCTTCTAATTTCGAATCTGAAGGACATAAGTATACAGAAATCCATTTCTTAATACAACTCATATAAACCCAGCGATGAAAGAATTTCACGCCAAGATTCGTGCTGCCTTGGGAGATCAAAATCTCCAATCAGCGCTTGACGCCAATGCAGAACGACGCATCAAAGCACGCAAAACGGCTCTAGAATCAAATCCAGAAGGTATGCAAGCCATACGGCGACGCGCTCATCATGTGCGCGCTGCCATAATCGCTAACCTGGATGAATATTTGGACAGTTTTATTAATCATGCTAAAGCGAACGGTGTCATCGTGCATCTCGCAGCGGACTCAAGAGAAGCTTGTCAAATCGCGCTACAAATCGCCAATAATTTCAACCATAAAAAGAATAACTGCTTTAAAGGGAAGGATTCTTATCAACAAGGTACCAACGAATCCTCTTTGACCATCGTTAAATCAAAATCGATGGTCAGCGAGGAGATCCAATTAAACAAAGCATTTCGAACTGCTGGTTTGGAAGCAATTGAAACCGATCTGGGCGAATACATTGTTCAACTGCGTGACGAACACCCATCCCATATCATCACCCCTGCTGTCCATCTGCGACGGGAGCAGGTCGGTCGGACCTTTCACCAGAAGTTAGGTATCCCATTTACTGATGATATATCATCCCTAACAAACGCTGCTCGCCAAACGCTGCGACAGTACTTCCTGGATGCTGATATCGGAATATCTGGAGTTAATTTTGGTGTTGCAGAGACCGGAACGCTGTGTATCATCACCAATGAAGGTAATGGGCGAATGGTTACCACATTGCCAGCGGTGCATATTGCACTAATGGGGATCGAGCGGCTAGTTTCCTCACCTCAAGAATTGGCGCTGATGTTATCTTTGTTACCTGCTTCAGCCACCGGACAAAAAATCACTGTTTATACACAGCTAATTCACAGCCCTAGAGGAACACATGACCCAGATGGTCCACAAGAGAGACATCTCATTTTGGTGGACAACGGGAGAAGGGAAATAAAACAATCTCCACTGAGTGACTCCCTGATGTGTATCCGTTGTGGGGCATGCTTGAATGCTTGTCCCATATTCCGGGAAATTGGTGGTCACGCCTATATCGGTAAATCCGGTCAATACACCCCTTACCCTGGACCAATAGGTTCAGTGGTCTCACCTGGTCTTTTCGATCAAAACCATTTCGGTCATCTTGCTCAAGCTTCCACCCTTTGTGGAGCATGCAAGGAAGCTTGTCCTGTGGATATTGATCTGCCCACTCTTCTTCTGCGCGTTCGTGCTGGAGGGAAGTACTATAAATCCCTGGGGATACAAAACGACCAGAAGTATGATCCACCAGGACTACAAAAGATTGTGACTTGGGCTTTGCGTTTCTACACCTGGTTGGCAAGCGACCATCGCCGGTTCTACAACGCACAAATAGTGATCGGATGGTTGAGCCGTTTATTCTCACCCCGATCTAAATGGATGCGGTTACCCGCATTTACCGGTTGGGGTTATTCGAAAGACTTCCCCCGACCTTCTGTGCGCCCATTTCGAAAGAGATTCACATCACGACCATCGGAGCGGTTAAACACAGAAAATAAAGATCCTGAGATATTATCTACTCCAAATCCTCCCAACCAAAAATCTACTGAAAGTAATGAATCGCTCACTCGCCGATTCGCTTCCGAACTCAGTGGACTCAATGGGTATTTCCACTCATGTACACTCGACACGCTAACAGGGAAGATACATTCTCTCCTTGAAGCCCGCGAGATAAACCTCATCCATGCCTGGCATGACGAGCATCTGCCCCTCGGTGTTTTAGACAGCCTTCGAAGCAGAGGTGTGAGAATACAACATCAAGCCGACCCTGATATTCGCGCGGGTTTGACAGGGTCCATAGCTGCTATCGCTGAAACAGGAACCTTAGTTATCCCCTCGGGAGAAGGTCGCCCACAAACAACTTCATTACTCCCCGAGATACATTTAG
The DNA here is from genome assembly GCA_050049875.1 of Anaerolineales bacterium. Lineage (GTDB taxonomy): Bacteria > Chloroflexota > Anaerolineae > Anaerolineales > UBA11858 > JASFVL01. The sequence continues at coordinate 19,078 of JASFVL010000026.1, read as the reverse complement.
CTATCTTACACGAAAAGACTATCTACAAGAATCTCGAGCAAGTGTTAAATCTTGGAGGGATCTACAAGAGCTCTGCGGTTACCCTCGTCAGCGGCCCCTCTCGCACAGCAGACATTGAGATGACCTTGACCATCGGTGTTCACGGTCCTCAGGAACTGCACGTTTTTTGCTTGGAACAAAAATCCTAGCTGCTTGCCCCTCTTCCCTGCAACCGGAAAAACGCCAAAATTACTAAAACAATCGCTAGACCAACCGCCAATGGCCAACAGCTCAAAGCAGAACGTGACGCTTCGGTAGTTGCAGTCGAGTCTGAGGGTGGTAGAGGGGCAATTTGACCCACAAATTCCGCTGTGATTGTAGTGGCTGACTCCTCAGTCGGAATTTGTGTTATCAACAGCCCCGCATCGCTTATTTCACCTGTAGGAGTAGGGAATGGTGTCGCTGCCAAGGTTGACGTAGGCGTCGGAGACGGAGCAGCCCCACCGTCAGCACTAGCATGCTGTGGAGAGAGAAAAAACAATGCGACCAGTAAAAGCAACAGCACGGATAACCCGATATTTCTTACACTTGGACTGATCTTTTTGCTCCATGTGGAGACAAACATCTCTATGATCCTTTCGTAATACCGCACCCAAATCCTATTCTTGGAATGGAAGTATGTGTTTTTACCATCCCGTCCATCAAGTCAAGAGCGTATAATAAAACGTTATTCCTATTGTACACCCTTTCTGTGTTCTTACTGTGACCGATAATGCAAGGATTTTTCTGTAAATTACGAGGTTTTCCCCGCAATTTACAGAAAAACTAAAACCTGGTCCAGTGACCTGATTTAGCCGATGGGGTTATATTTAAGCTGACTCTGGTGAAACATCAGGATTATGGTTGTCATTGAATTGGAAAGTTCACAACCATCCTCGAAAACGGTAAACCACAATTCCAATGTACTCCTTCAATACAGTTGTAGTCAGGTCTAAATATCCGACGTTAGGCATTAAGTTTATCAACAGTGTGGGGAGATTTATATCCCATAAAGACTCCCAACGCTCCTCGGTGACCACATAGTCTGCAGGAGCAGGTATTACTTCCACCTCTTGGTGTTCGAACAAAGCCACAGCACGAGGCATGTGCATCGCTGATGTAACCAAGAGGATCTGTTCCACCCCTTCCCTTTTTAATATTTCCTTGCTGTAAATAGCGTTCTCATAGGTATTACGGGATGTCGTCTCGAGCCATAAAGCTGTATCAGGAACACCTAGTTGGGTTAATATCTCAGCCATATCTTCTGCAGGAGAAGAATTGGCTCCCAACCAATCAATAGATCCACCACTAAGGAGCAAATAGGGAGATTTTCCCTGATGATATAGCCTTACTGCATATAGAACACGATCACCAGCTGCGTTTACTTCCACAGTGGGTCTAGGGAAAATTTTTGACTCCGTAGCCCCTCCCAGCACCACCATTGCCTCCGCTTTGGGCACCTCTTCAAGAGGGAGGTAACGCCATTCCAAAGAGCGAGTCAGACCGAACGCTACCCATGGGTTGCTTCCAAACCAAATCAAACCTACAGCTATCCACAAAGATGCTTTCTGCCAATTGGGATGTTTACGCAAACCTATACCCAGCAATACCAGCAAGAAAACTAAGCCTAGAGGATAAACGAGAAGGGGTAGAAATTTAGATAAAAATATAAACAATGGTTGGTATTCTCCAATCATCAAACATTGATATTAATACTTATTTTATCCTCACCTGCAGATTTAAGGATCTCAAAGACACTGATCAGAGCAAATCAAAAAATACGCCTCGAACTAAGAAGTCGACTGATCAAAATACCATATTCCCATCAGTTGGATAAGAGAGAGGCTATCTTGACGGTTATTACGATCTCCGGGTAGGATATTACGGCTAATCCTCCAATTCGATAGGTCGACTCATGAAATAATGAGGACCAGCCCCAGGAATGTGGAATTCACTACCTGAGGGTGTAAAACCCATAGCTAGATAAAATCCTAATACCGGTGTCCGAGCATTACACCACAATGAGGTTCCACCTCGTGAAGCGATATAAGTGATGCAACGCTGTAAAAGAGCGCGACCAATCCCCTGCCCTTGAAAGTGCTCGAGAACCCCCATACCCCGCAATCTCCAAGCATCTAAAGAAGCTTGCATAGTGTTGGAATCCAGAAATACGGAGGCTACGCCAATAAGCTTATCTTCCAAGTACGCACCAAGATGAAGTGTTTCAGGTGCATCGTCCCCCGGGTAGGTGACAGCTGCCTCTGGCTGACCTGGACGGAGTACAATCTGTCTTAATGGACGGGCTTGCTCGGCGGAGATGCGCCGGATGTTGATTTTCGCATCCATCGCTAGATCTTATCACTATGCCATAAGGATAATTTGGGATTGTGTTGGATTCGCTCCCCTAAAAGATCTTCAAGGGCGTAATTTTCGAACTATCACTCGAGAGGATAACCCATCCGCTCCAAGTAAGGGGCAAATACCTTCCGGCATTTTTCTTGTTCACTTCTTGTTAGAGCTTGACGATATCGACCAATAATCCCTTTCACGAAGTGCATACCCGCTCGATCATCGCGGCCTTTTTCAGGGCGGTAGGTCTCTGCTATCTTTTGTAATATGGGGTTATCTCCATCTAAACCCAAGAAATCCAAAAGGCGCATGAATTCTGCATCATAATTTGTCAACAGATTTTCGTAGCGAATATGAAGAGCATTTTGACAACTCAACCAAGCTTCAGATATCCGTACGTAATCAAGCATGAATTCAATCGCTGTATCAATTGTCGTGAGATGGGTAAATGCACCTTTTTGCCCTCTCTCCCTTTTCCGCTTTCCATATTCGTAGGCTGAAAGGAGTGCATCGCGAGGATCCCGGTAAATGTATGTGGGGGCAATTAGATTTCTGCGTATGAGGCTCATCGCCAGCCGGGTTGGTTTTGCATGAGCTTTGATCGCATAGGTGTTCCCCAAAAAAACTGGAATCATTACAGGTATCAAGCGATAAGGCACCAGGGTTCCAATATTGCAGTTTATTTCTGTAAGAATAGATCTCAGAAAGTAAATCCGGCGAATAACCCGTGCGTCTTTCCCCCCAGACTCTTTGACAAGATCGTGAATCAGATTGTAGTGCCATCCTGATCCAGCTCGAGGCATACCAACAGAGAGGATCAATCGGGAGATCATTGGATCCGGAGTTCGTTTTTAATCGCCATTAACCCTCAATTACCTTGTCCATTCATAAAAAACTAACTCGAGCGTGGTTGGTCAGACTTTTTCGATTCCAGTAAAGCAAGTTTATCCTCTGCTGATAAGAAAGCCACCTCTATTGCGTTTCGCTGAGCCTGGTGTATCTGATCTATTGTTAAACCCGCAGCAGGTGCAGCAACTTCATACTCATAACGCAGGTCAATGCCACTCACCCCTGGATCATCCGTGTTGATCGTTGCCAGAACGCCCCACTCCAAAAACTGGCGCAAAGGATGACTGGGCAAATCTGGCACAGTAGTTGTTTGGATGTTGCTAGTTAGATTTACCTCCACACCTATCCGTTGCTCAACCAACATATCCATCAATTCGGGGTCTTCAACAGCATGAGTGGCGTGTCCAATGCGGCTAGCCCCCAGTTCTCGAACGGCTTGCCAAACACTGTCAGGGCCTCGAGCCTCTCCAGCGTGGATGGTAGCTTTCCAGCCCACCTGGCGCGCCTTGGCAAAGTGATCTACAAACAATTCTCCAGGATGGTTCACCTCATCCCCGGCCAGATCAAGACCCACAATTTGATTATGTTGGGTCAACAATGCTTGGAGTTCCTTCCAGCCCCTTTCAGGACCATAGGTGCGGCTGATGATGCCAATCAAGTTGACCTTCATATTGAATTTCCGCCTCCCCTGATTCACACCATCAACCACAGCTTCAACGACAGCCTCAAGATCCAATCCGTGAGGCTCCGCCATAAACTGAGGGCTGAAACGCAATTCTACGTAATCTAAACCTTCGAGTTTCGCATCTTCCACGTTTTCAAAAGCAACCCGACGACAAGCATCGTAATCCACCAATACTCCAACCATCCATTTCATTTTTTCTATGAATGCCATTACTCCAGGGGTTGGTTCAGTCACCTGGACAAAAGAGCGAAGTTCCTTTTTTTTATAGGTAGGCAAAGGTAAATTATGTTGGCGACCAAGATCCAGGATGGTCTCTAAGCGCACGTTGCCATCTAGATGGCGGTGGAGGTCAATCAATAGCAGCATTGGATCGATCATAAGCTATTCTATTAGAGCAAGAGTCATCATCAAAAATTAGTTCCTTCGGAGGAAACCAAACGTGAGACAAGATTTACCACGGCACCATAAAATATGTAAATAATGCCTAAAAAGACAATCGTAAACTTAATTAAAGCACACCAACGCGCAACTTGCGGCCATGGCACAGCCGCCATTCCAAATAAAATCGACAGCAAGGCGACATTTTCAACAACATCCAACAAAGCAGCCAACCACTGTGTCCAAGCGAGGGGAGCCCCAACCGAGTTTAGTGGCCAGTTATGTCGTTGAAGTACTTCAGCAGCCAGTGTACAACCAAGCACCAATCCCGTCGAGTAAATTGGAATAAAAAGAAAATCCAATCCCAACCCAAAGGCAGCCCTCTCTTGAGCTTCCTGATTCCAATGATCTAGGATATTAGTAGATTCTCGAACGTTTCCAGCCAACTCAAAAGAAATCACCCCCAGCGGAGATGCTTCGGTGTTCAAAGGCTCGCCCGTGACGCTAAATCCAACCATTAGCAATAAAGCAAATGATAAAAACAACCAGAATACTCTAAAGCGCCATACAGGTGATATAAATTTTAAAGGAGCGTTCACTTATCGATGCACTCCCATCACCCCTCAATCATCACTCCGGGGAGCCAATACAACCTTTGCCCCACTCTCCTCCTCTACACGATCTACGAATTTTTGGAGCAAATCCCGAGTGAAAACATTCTCTTCCCTCCTGGTTTGAGGCTGACCCAAGATAACATAATCTGCCTGAATTTCTCGACAAAAAGAGATGATCTCATCCCGGACTTTCCCGTGACGAACCGATCCATCAGCCGTAATATTTTGACTTTCAGCCTTCTCCTGGGCAACTAGCAGAATGAACTCCCCCATCTGATCCATTTCCGTTGTGATGGTAGCCACACGGCTACTACTAGAATGAGTCAGAAAATCCAGATCTACCACATAAAGAAAATGAATTGTAAGATCGGTTAATTTTGCTAACTCAATTGATTTATTAATCGTCGGTTTGCTATCCGGACCACCACGAACAGCACATACGATCCCGCTCATATTAAATCCCTTATACAGCATATCTGTAAAATCATAAAGATTTACCTGTAAAACATATCAGACAGAAAGGCTTTTTTATTGACTTTCTACATTATAATATCTTGAGCCAATATGGAAAAGCGTAAATCCACATAAAATCATGGAGGCGATCATGCGAAGAGCGATGAGTTTCCTGCTGGGAGCTGCTATTGGAGGATTTGTTGGAGCAACCTTAACTTTAATCCTGACACCAGCTTCTGGCGAAGACCTGCGCAAACAGATGCAGGACCAGGCAAATCGAATAAAAGCAGAAGTCCAAGAGGCTGCAAAAGAACGAAGAACTGAACTGGAGAAGCAGTTAGCTGCCTTGCGCCAACCTCAAAAATCAGAAGCCCGAATCGAGATCCCGGATTAGGACCAATCTTATTCGAGATAATTGTCCATCCTGAAGGGTTTTATCAAGATCGACTAAGTGCTCATTCAGCAGAATTCAATTCCAATCGATATGTGGCTTTTTGTTTGGTGAATCGAGTCGATCCGCTGACTACTAAGATCACTTCTTGCACTTCCTCACCAACATGCAAGGAGATATCAAGAGAGTTATCATAAGAAGGTGTCATTTTCTCAACTGTAGTACGCTCTCCAATAGAAATCAACCCAATTAAGTAATGTTGAGGTAGCTGATTTAGTATTCGCACGAATCCATCTGCTTCCCACCCACCTGAGTCAGCCTCAAAATCCGAATAATAACCTATCTGGGGGATAGCAATATCATCAAGCAAAAAACCTTCTCCATTAACTGCCGCGTCGGTCACATATTCAAATCGGATCTGCACTTTCTCACCAGCGAAGCGAGAGAGCTCCACCTGTTCATGTATCCACACCCCACCACCAGAGAGACCATTGTATCCCCAGCCGAAACTGTTTCCCGTCGGATCATCTGGTGTTCCTGAAGGAGTGGTAATAATTTGCCAATTTTTACCGTCTATGGAGGCTTCCAGGTAGAGATAATCGTAATCTTCCTCCAGGTCATACCAGGTCCAATACGACATGGTCAAAGGACCAAGGTGATTACTAAAATCAAATGTTCGAGTTAGGGTCATATTAGATTCAGAACCCCTGTTTGACCAAAATGCATAGTCACCCGAGTGTGGTCCTTCAGGGAGCAGATTTACTTGAATGGATCCCTCAAAATGCAAGGTGTGGTCCCCTGGGCAGGTTATGCGAATATAGTCTACACCATATTGGTGAACATCTCGAGTAAGGGAATCTGTTGGACAAACATCAATCGTTTCTGTAGCAGTAGGCCTAGGAGCTTCGGGGTAATTGTTGTAAGAGTAGCGCCCATCAGCCAAAAGATCGTCTTGAAGGTAAGAAGCTACAACCCAATCCAAGAAAAAATCATCAGCCGTGATCGAATCACCATTAGTCGAATCGAGAACGTCGATCTCATTCAGGACCGCATCAACACTGAACAAACTGTTTCCCGGATGCGCGACCAATAACTGAGTCGCGAATTCGCCAAACCGATCATAAAAATATTTTAAAAAGAGGTAAGCTGCTCCGTAATGAGGTGATGTTTTGCTGGAAGCACTAGGCCAATCGTTTAATTGCAAATCCGGATTTTCGAAATATCGTTGATCGAATCCGCCCACATCAAAACCATTGAGATATGCAGCCAATTCGGAAAAACCCTCATTAAGCCAAGCGGTTTCATTGCGGTCTCGATACCAATGAACCATATGTTGAAATTCATGGGCAAGCACACCATAAGAGTATCCATTGTCTAAGTCCAAGTTGTCTGCGTTGAGCACAATCAATTCATGACCGTTAGAATACTCATGAACTTGAGGTGGATATTCATCAATTGAGGAGAAATACCCCGCCAAGTTACTACCTAATCCGCTAACGTAAAGAATGTAAACGTGTGGATCACTGTCTACACCTGGCGTCCACTCGCTGCCAAAAAAGGCACGGGTGTTAGGATAAATTTTATTTTCGAACTCTTCTGCAAATCTCTCCAGATTCTGACTATCGAAATGGACGCCTTCCTCAATCCAGATGTAGGCGTGCTCAGTAATGTACTGAAGAATTGCCTCAACTTGAAAACTCCTGTCGTCATCTACATTTGTAACCCAGAAATCCTCATGTGCGCCTACTATTAAGTTTGTTGTTGGAGAAGGAAGGATGAGAGGCAAATCTTCTTTTCCTTCCAATCGTTGAACCAAAGCACGCATATCCTTGACCGGAACTGTTATCTGCTCGAGAGTCGTCAAAATATCGCGAGAATCAAATGAGGAGTGATCTGCAAATTCGTCTATCTCACTTTCTGGAACATCAGGAGTCAATATTTCGGGTTCCTTTAAATTCTTGGATGCCTTTCGGGTAGGCTCAATGGTAGGGCGGACGACGATCGGTGTTGCAGTGGAAACATCCCAATTCCTAGCTTGCCATTCAATATCAAAGGAGCGAGTGAATGAATCATAAACCACTCCTCCACTGATTAAGACAACTATTAAAAGACAACATAAAGCGAGAATAATAAGTGTAACAATTAAAAATATTGCAACAGATCTATTCATACCGTCATATCTTGTGTTTTTTATTCGTATCTTATCCAACTATTTTGGGATCATCCATCATCTGTCAATAATGAGTAGCCGTTCTGCTTAGATAAAGGGGTAACATACACTTGGGCAGCGGCGGTAATTAATCCAAAAACCACCCACATGTTGGGTATAGCGAACGAATCAAATGAAAAAGCATCCAGACTAAAAGAGATTAATCCCAGGAGCGATACTGCGCCCCAATATCGCAAGTTAGGCTCTTTAGAGAGCCATAAATATAAACCCACTCCAACCAGACCGATCAGGAAAGCAAAAAACATCGCTGTACCGAGTAACCCGGTCTCGGCTAATAGACGGACATAATAATTCTTCGGGGTAATCAATAATGAGCGTCCCGGTTCGGGAGTAATAACCTTCAAAACCTCGGGTTGTCGAGCCAAGAAGAAGTCGGGCATCATATCTTCAAAGTAAAAGGCGTAATTTCCCAATCCAACACCTAGCAACGGGTAATTTATAAAGATGTTGTATCCGGTTTGCCAGTAGGTAAAGCGAGCCCTAAAACCCAAATAGTAAAAATACTCCCCAAGGCTTACATTCGGTCTTTCCCAATAGTCCCAGATACGCGCAAAAAACTTATTGCGGGTGCCGGCAGCAAAGGTCAATCCAACCAGGATTATGATGATAAAACCCACCAGTGCAAGTTGACGAATAAATCTCCCTCGGGAGATCTTTTGTGTAGCTTTTGAACGCCGGAAAAATAATAATCCAGCCGTCAGAATAACTACCATAATGACCAAACCCGCTCGCGAAAATGTTAATGGCAAAAGGACAATCGCCCACAAAAAGATTATCCACTCGATCGTCAGCCAGCGCCAGCGCCATCGATAGACGCTATGGCCTCTTAAAACTGAACTTAGCAAGAACGGCAGATATAGGAAGACAATCTGGTCAGCAAACCAGTTTGGTTCATATGTCAAACCTGAAACTCGGTCCCGGAACAAGCGGCGGATGGAAATGAATTTTTGAAGTTTTCTCATCAAGGAAAACCAATCGGGTACATCTAAGATGATATAAACAGCTTGGAGCGAACCCCAAAGTAGAGCAATAATCAATCCAACATACAACCATTGAATTGAAAAACGCAAATCCTGTCGCGATTTGATCATTGAGATCATAGTGATGTATATAGCAACTCCCAAAATAAGTGTTACAAGAGCTCTCAACGATCGTGATGTCAATGTCACGTCAAATACCGGCTCAACGCCGCGCAAGAAGCTCAGGTTTGTGCTAATAATTGCCACCAGACCAAACGCAAAAAGTGGGAGGATATTTCTCGGCCACTTGTAGGTAAATACCCGTGGAAGGATAAAAAATAGACCCAAGATGATCAATGGGTATACCGACAAAGGGCGTACTAGTGTCGTTCCACCGACTCCAGAGGGAAAATATGGAAAACTGGTCACTGGCAGGCTGATTAAGAACAGCGCCCAGACCACCTTGATAAGATGATCCTGAATAAGGTTCGGATTCAATCTGCTCATGATTTAGCTTGCTTGTTTATCCGCACGAGCAGAGCCAACGCCCAAACACATACGCTTATCAAGCCACCTACCAGAGCCGCAAGACCCTTAGGTCGAATTTGTGTCACAGAGGGTGATGACTCAGGTAAACTTTCAACAGTCAAATTCACAGTAAGTCCATGCGCTGCTTTGGCTTCATCAGCGTACGCACTGCTGATCTCTTGTATCTCCTGCTCAAAGACATTAATCTGATCGTCTAAGTCATTTATGGTCTTCTCCGCAGCCAAAACGAATGAATCTACCCATTTTCGGTAATCTTTGGGTAAAGCATCTTCGAGAGGCAATTCATCGTTTGTAGAACGCCCTGTGAGCACGCTGATTTCGACTCCTTGGGTAGCTAATATGCGCAACTCTTCCCGTTTTGATGCAGATAGGGGTTCGTCTTCGGGTAAATCTGATAGCGCTGGATAGAAATCCAATAAAGAGTTTTTGAGCAAATTCACCTCCACCCTGCGCGCATTGGTTTGTGTTTGGGCATCAATCAAAGACTGAAGCTTGCTATCCAAGACCATAACCGTTTTGGCGTGAGAGATGGTGCGGTTTACTCTCTCTAGTGTCACCGCTTCCCAAACTCGAACTCCTTGTAAAGCCCGATCAGGATCTGAGGTTTCAAAGACCAATTGCCAAAGACCAGCATTTCGCCAATAAACCCGCTGCATACCCTGCAACTCGTCGATACTAAAGTCGTTCCAGTAAGGATCATCCTCTTGAAGACGTCGCAAGACCTCATGGGAGTAGCCCCTTGAGGTGACTAAAGCGTTAAGCTGGCCGATCTGCCAATTTTTATAATCATCTGGGTTTGTTATTTCAGCTTCTGTAAAAGAGGAAACATACCGATCTGTAGCCACTCGATAGGCGTCCAAGCCAATATAAAGTTCCGCCGTTGCCCGGTAAGGTGATGGCCATATAGTTCCCACTCCCCACCCAAGCAAACTACCCAGAAGAAACACCGCCACAATCAGGTACCAGCGCTGGGTTTGTTTGAGAACTTCTTCTCGCAGATCCCACTCTTGCATATAATCAGTCTCCAGGTAGTAACGGCTTATCTGCCATCCAGTAATATCATCCTTCAGAACTTAGGATGCCAAAAAGATTATGCATGTTTTCACCTTCCCAAACCAGGCATACGCTTGTGGGAATCCATCCAAAGAATTAAACCTGCACCCATAACAAGAACCGAGGCAAAAACGATGTTAGCGAACCACGAGGACTGCGCTAAACTTACAAACGCCAAACACCCTAATAAAAGAGCCACGATATGCATTCCTAGCACGACTCGATTTGGATCAAAACCGAAGTACACCAGGCGATGATAGGTATGATCAAGGGCAGCCTGGTGAACCGGGCGACCTCGACGGAGACGAGAAAATACCACCAAAATCATATCAAAGATAGGAACGCCCAATATTAACACAGGAACCAGCCAAGATGAAGTCTGAAAGGCTCCCATTGGATTGTAAAGGATCGCTAATGACGCTAAAACAAAGCCCAAAGTTTGCGCTCCAGAGTCTCCCAGGAATATGTGAGCCGGAGATGAATTGAAGAAATATAATCCAGCACACATCCCTAACAACAGCGCGCTATGACGTGATAGTAGATATTGCTGTGAATCCAATGTAACTAGCATAAAGAAAGCTGAAGCTACTCCCCCAAGACCAACTGCTAACCCATCCTTACTGTCCACAAAATTAAAGGCATTAGTGATCCCGACAACCCATAAAATGGAGATCAGCCAATCCAAATAGAACCCCCATGCTTTTGGTAAGTTAAAGAAAAACTCGGGAGACTCAAGGATTTTCACCCCAACTCCACCTCTAACTAAGAGGATAGCAGCAAGAACTTGACCAAGCAGCTTCAACAAAGGTGATATATCATGATAATCATCCCACAGCCCAAAGATAAAAACCAAACTGCTCGCCAGCAGGGTGATTACCAAATCTCTATTCTGAAGCGTATTAAAGATCAAACCAGTTATGATCAACGTTAAGATTAGCGCGATACCTCCTCCCTGTGGTGTTGGTATCGTGTGAGTCTTGTGAGAAGCTGAACCAGGATAATCTATTAGACCAATCCACCAACTAAAACGGATGCTAATCCATGCCAGAACAAAGACGACAACTAAGGAAAGAAGGATAGCTTCGAAGATAAAGACTGTATAAGAGACGTAAGAACGCACGGATCAGCTAACCTTTCCTAAGTTATGCGAAATAAGATCTTTCACAGTTCCGTTGAATGCCACTGTATGAATCATCCTCTCCTGGGGCCAGCGAATTTCTCTTTCCGAACGATATTCACGAAGAAGCTTGCGGACAATTTGAATATCATGGCAAGATAATAAAGCCAATTAAACAAAAAGAAATATTTCTTGGCAAAGTGTTTGCGGTAATACAACCAATACGATTTATGCCACTCATAAATGGAACGGTAAGGTTGGACACGTGAACCCCCTTGCCCACCATAATGAGTCAATTGGGCTTTGGGGTAATAGAAAACGCGCCATCCAGCCTGTCGAGCGCGTAAGCAATAATCAGCATCTTCTTGGTATGCGAAAAATTGTTCATCAAAGAACCCAATCTGATCGATCACCTGTCGGCGGATCAGCATGCACGAACCAGAAACCCCATCCGCTTCGTGTGTCTCGTCCTCATCGATATAAGACAGAAGATAACCACTGAAAAACTTGCTTTTGGGAAACAATTTCGAGAGTCCGGTGAAATAACTGATCGTATTCCAGGGTCGAGAGTCACCGCGGCGAGACTGTTTTTGAAGTGTACCATCCCTATTTAGCACCTTGGGACCAACGATACCAACATCGGGGTGATCATCTAGATAATCAACCAGAAGGTCCAATGCGCCGGAGTGAACATAGGTATCCGGGTTAAGGGATAAGAGATTTCTCCCACGAGCGGCGCGCAATGCTTGGTTTAATGGTCGCGAAAATCCATAGTTATCATCATTCTCAATAAGGCGCACTCCTGGAAATTCCTGCTGGAGCATTTCAATGGTTCCATCTTGGGAACAGTTATCGACAACAATAATCTCGTAACTTTTGTCTAGCGTGTTGTCAATAACCGATTGAAGGCAATCTTTCAGGAAATCTAGGGCCTGGTAAGTAACAATGCACACAGAGAGATCAGTATCATAGAGGATAACTCCTTTTTGTTTATCCATTGGATTTTTTACAGTACAGACCTTTTATTGATTACAGATTCCTAGACTTTTATCTTCTGGACACAAATTCCTGGAAATAAGGTTTTACCCAACCACGTTCAATAACACTGACAATATCTGAAATTGGTACTTCACAGCGGCTTTGAATCGCCCGTCTCTTTCTTAAAGCAATTGGAAGCCCCATAAGCGCATCCAGCTTCGCCCGCCATATCGCCCCAGGCTGACCGCGAACAGAATAGTAGATTAAGAATACCAGGTTTGCGAGGAGATGGGCGGGTAAATACTTCCAAAATAAATTGCTTGGCATATTTTGAACATATGACCAGACTAAATTCCTATGACCATAATAAACCGACAAATCACTCCGCTTTCCTGAACTTGCTGAGCCAACATGTCTTACCACTGCATTGGGGATATATAAGCAACGATAACCTTGTAAACGTAAGCGAAACGCCAAATCGACGTCCTCGTGATAGCTGAAGAAATCTTCTTCCAGACCTCCCACCTGCCAGAAAGCTTCACGAGAGTACATCGCAGCCGCGGCACAAGGACCAAACACCTCCTCCACTTTATGATTTACAGAACTGACAGGGTGATTGTAATGCCGCCGCCACGCTAAACCACTGATATGAAATACATCACCAGTCCCATCCAACAAACGCGGATCATCATACTGAACCAAACGTGATCCAAAAAATGAGAAATTCGGATATTTTTGAGCTGCTGCAATTAACTCGATTAACCAGTTAGGCTCCGGAAAGGCATCATTGTTTACCAAAGCAAGCCAAGTCCCGCGCGCAAGACGAGCTCCAATGTTATTGGCAACAGCAAAACCTTTGTTCTCTCCCAAGCGAACGGTTTTAACTTCTGGCCATCTTGAGTCTAATTCATCTGCGGAGTGGTCACTTGATCCATTATCCACAACGATGATTTCGTAATTATTGTATACCTGAGCGGTCAGAGCTTCCAAACAAAGCGGTAAAACCTCTCGACCATTCCAATTGACTACTACGATGGAAACCAAGGGGTGTGAATCGGTTGCCATTTGATTTTTATGATTCTTGGATGTAAGGCTCATACTGAAACAACAAAACCTTATTCGAAATATCCATTATTTTGGTTTATTTTTTCTCCCCCCAACCTTTCAAAAAGGTCTAGCTCTCTTCGGGAAAGCATTTTGCGCCATTTCTCGTCCAATACGATTCTTTCGTTTTCCCTAGTTCTCATGGGATTTCCAATAATATGGTGATCCACCCGAGATTTAAATTTGATAGTGAAAGGCACATCAGCTTTTACACCGATAAAATTAAACAAACTTCGAAGAGTTTCTTGCGGAGCCAGACAAAGCTCTTCATACTTTAACTTATAAATTCGATCCGAACTCACAATTTTCACAGCTGCTGCTCTCTGTTGCTCCCTTTTAATCCAATTTCTAATCACTTTTCTCAAGGTCGCCCTCTTGAGACGCTTTTTCCAGGAATTAATTACCCCCCTGCCGTCTCGATAAAGGTCTATAATGCGCAAGTCTATTCCAGAGACATTGGATAGAGGTTCGACTCGGTATGGGAATTTCGATGCATCAACAAAAAAGTTCTTTTCACTAACATCTAATACTGCTTCTACAAAAGCGATTAACTTCTGGTCTGTAGGTTTTAATGCAACGTCCTTTGTTGCATAAAAATCTGTATTCTCAAGACCATAACCACGAGCAGCATATCCGGCTAAAACACGATTCCAAAATATGCATTCATAGAAAGTCTTACCACAAGAACACAGATCACTCTTTTTTATCCAACGGCTAGGAAGCAACTCGCCAACTCTAGCCACTTCTCCAATCGATACTACTCCCGGGTGGGTATTAAGCAAAAACGCCAGTAATGTTGATCCGCTGTGGGGCATTCCTACAATATTGATATAAGATAACATACATTACCTAGTTATTGGATCCAGGGAGTATTTACGCTAAGGAAGGAAATCATGATGACAAACACCTCCTTAGCAACTAAGAGTACCGCAGGCTAGAATAAAATTTATATAGCAACTCGCTTATAAATTCGCTCCAAACGGTCAGCACGTCCCTCCTCGTTTTCAAGTTTCAACATAGGTATACGCACAGAATACGAGAGGTTAGGGTTGAAATATGGGTCTCCAGCTTCGACAAGATCACGTAAATTATCATAGCCCTTTCGAATGTCAACTGCAGGTATATGATCGCCTCGCGATCTACCTTCGTAATGCCTGAGTCGGACATAGGGATTGTAGACCACACGATAGCCCATCTCTATCATCCGAACGCAGATTTCAACATCGCTGAATGTAAGAACATACTCCTCGTTAAAACCTCCAACCCTTTTAAATACATCATTTGGCACCATCATACAAGCCCCGGTGACAGCCATGTAATTGCGATACCAATCCACTGAGCCGAAGACGCCACCCTGTTTTTCTACCGCACCCCAAAACACATGGCTAGCGTGACCTTCCATACCCACGACGACACCTGCATGTTGGATTTTGCCATCAGGATAAAGCAATTTCGCTCCAACAGCGCCAATTTTTGGTCGTTCAGCCCAACGTACCAATTCATCCAGCCAATCAGATGCCAATACTTCAATATCGTTGTTTAAGAAAAGAAGGTATTTCCCAGTCGCGTGATTTGCACCGAAGTTGTTTGCGGCAGAGTAATTAAACTCCTGATCATACTCAACCACGCGAACTCTTTCCAACTTGGAAATTTCCCCATAGTAAGCAAAGGTTTGTGAATCTTGGCTCTGGTTATCAATTACCAATATTTCGTAACTTGGGTATTTTGTCAACTTTAAGATGGAATCAACACACTTCGTCAGATATTCCACCTTATCTCTTGTTGGTATGATGATAGACACCTTTTCCCCAGAGTTGGACCAAAACACACGCACAAAACCTGGGCTGTCAAATGTGGCTTTTGCGTCATTTATACCCATACGTTGAAGATGATTCTCAATACATTTTAACTGGCGGTCGAAAACATAGGATTTAGCGTCGAACCTCGTTGCTGCTGAACCAGTGACTTGACGCCAATGGTAAAGGACCTTAGGAATATGCTCGATCTTATTGGTCTTTTCGGTGCAGCGCAATACTAAATCCCAATCCTGAGTGCCATCCATATCAGGGTCGAATCCTCCCACCTCATTCACCAAAGAACGGCGGATGACAGGATGAGTCAAATAATTAGCAGATAGCAACATCTCTGGGGACCAATCCGGTTTGAAAAAAGGGTCCTGACGCTTACCTTCTGTGGACACTTTATCCTCATCGAAATAAAGCAAATCTGTATCGGGTTTATCATTCAGACGCTGGACCACTTCATACAGCATATTGGGGGCAAGCAAATCATCGTGATCTAGAAAGGCCACATACTCACCCTGAGCCATGTACAAAGCCACATTTGTATTTCCAGATATACCAAGGTTCTCCTCCAGGAACCGGCAACGCACGCGAGGATAATTCTCAACGTACGCCTCCAAAATCTTACGAACTTCTGGATCGTTCGAGTTGCCATCAACAATACAAAGTTCCCAATATTCATAGGTTTGGTTAAGCACCGAATCAAGGGTGCTTCTAAGAACCTCCGGCGGGGGGTTATATACAGGAGTGATAATACTGATCGAAGGCAAGGAAGAAAAATTCTGCACCGATTCCCTTTGTAGCTCAAGTTCCTCAAGATGAGGATCATTTTCAGCGATCCAACTAGTATAGGATCTTTTCTCAATCGTAGGTTGGGTGGGAGCTAGGGGCTCTCCGGATCGGGCTTTCCATACAGTGCGGTTTATAAGTGCCTTCGGTCCGTGCTGTCGGAAGATGCTCAGCGCGCGCATGATTGCGTACATCCAACGTTCGCGGCGACTCCCCAATGGGAATAACCGATAGCGGATGCGATGCACACGCTGCATAATCTGCCAGCTTCGGCTGTTTAGGATGCTATGTATCTCCCCTTCTAGAGCACGCGCTTGCCCATTCAATTCCTGAATCTGTTTTTCTTTACCTTGAATCTGTCTGTCCCTATCCATAACAGCTTCCACTTGCGCTTCAATCGCCCGCTCCTTCAATTGGATTACCTGCTCACTATTAGCAAGCTGCCCCTCCAGTTCCATGACGGAGCTTCTTAAATCCGTGTTTTCCTTCCAGAGAAGCCAAAAACGTCGTTCGTAATCCCGAATTATTCGTGCTAAGGGTTCTTTTACCTGGCGTAAACGAACTGCCCAAGGAGTGATAAAGGAAGCATCAAAATCCACATCACGGAGAAAGCCCTTCCGAGCGAACAACTCTGTCCAATACTCCGGAGGCTGCACATTGAAATGGGTGGATTCTTTATAGTCGAGTGGAGTTGAGGAGAATAGAATGTCATCCGTATGCTGGCAGAGATTCACCAAAGCTCTTTCAGACTCGGACTGATGGAGATGTTCAAGCACTTCAATGCACACAATCAGATCATATTTTTGTGGAAAGGGGTCCAACACCGAACCGACCCAGCAATAAGGCTTGATACTCTCATGAACGTTGGCGATGGCATATTCCGAAACATCAAATCCCCATGCCTGAACCCCGCGATCCCGCAACGCTTCAACCAAAAAGCCCATCGCACAGCCAGCATCCAGGACTGTCCTCGGCTGAATAATTTCGACAATCCGATCTGCTATGGTATTGAAGAAACCCAACCAATGATCGTCCCGCTTGTATGGACGCCCACAACTATGTCCAAAGTAATAAGCATCGAACATATCGGAGGTTGATTTTCCACTCATGAAATCACCTCCATGGATAGACGCAGCGCTGTTTCCCAATTTGGCAAGTGCAGACCAAAAATAGCCTCAAAATGCTCGCAGTTCAATGCAGTGTATAGCGGTCGTTCAGCGGGTGTTGGAAATTCCTCTGTTAAAGCAGGTTTGACATTCTGCACGATCTGATCTCCGGGATGTGGATCATGTTTAATGATAGACTGAGCCCATTCGTAGCGACTGATACTTCCACTTCCACCTAAATGGTACAACCCCGCTCGATCTCTTAACCAGGAGTCGGGATCCTTACCAGCTCGCGCTAACAATTGGGAGCTGACCTCTGCCAGCATGCGACACCACGTGGGGCTGCCAACCTGGTCTTTGACGATGCGGAGAGTCTCCTTTTTTCGTGCCCAACTCAACACTTTATTAACGAATCCCCCTTCACGCAGACTGTATACCCAACTTGTTCTTAAGATTAGGTAAGCTCCTCCAACAGTTTGAACTGCCTCTTCACCAGCTAATTTGCTCTGCCCGTACACATTTATGGGATTGGTCGTATCAGTCTCGATATAAGGCTCCCCTTTGGTGCCATCAAAGACATAATCGGTGGAATAGTGCACAAGAGCAGCATCTAAAGCTTTTGCCTCCTCGGCCAAAACGCCTGGAGCAAACCCGTTAACAGCCATCGCTACCTCTGGCTCACTCTCGGCTCGGTCGACAGCGGTATAAGCTGCTGCATTGACGATAACTTTTGGCTGAACATGGCGTACTAAAGCCCGCACCCTTTCGGTGTCAGCTAGATCTATTTCCGGGTAATCCACAACGAATAATTCACCTAAAGGTGCTAAGGTACGTTCCAGTTCCCAGCCCAATTGCCCCACCTTGCCGATAAGAAGGATACGTATCATCAGATAACTTTCCGTAGAACTAGAAAAATAAAACTAACCACGATGAAATGGGAGGTCTTCATCGGATGCTAATCGTAACAAATACTGCCCATAACGGTTGTTATCCATTTCTACTGCCAATTGGGAAAGTTCCTGCGCATTGATGAAACCCATACGGTAAGCGATCTCCTCAGGACAAGAGATCATCATCCCCTGTCGCTCCTCCACCGCTTGCACGAAATTAGCCGCCTGGAGAAGTGACTCATGCGTTCCAGCGTCTAACCACGCCACACCGCGTCCCATTGGCTCGACCAGCAGCTGACCGCGCTGTAAGTATGTCATATTGACATCCGTGATCTCCAGTTCCCCGCGACCCGATGGTTCCAAAGATGCAGCAATCTCCAACACGTCGTTATCGTAAAAATACAATCCAGGCACGGCATAATGAGAGCGTGGTTTTTTCGGCTTCTCCTCAATGCTGAGCGCTTTACCCTCTTCATTAAACTCCACAACACCATACCTCTCCGGGTCTCGGACTGGATATGCAAAAATTAATGCTCCCGCCTCCAATTGGACAGCAGCCCGTAATTGGCGCGGCAAGCCATGCCCAAAGAAGATATTATCCCCTAAAATCAAGGCTACTGAATCATTCCCAACAAATTCCCGCCCGACAATGAACGCATCTGCTAAACCACGCGGTGTATCCTGCTCTGCGTAGGAGAACTTCAACCCCCATTGGTTGCCATCCCGCAGTAATGCGCGGAAAACCGGTATAGCTCTGGGCGTGC
>JASFVL010000216.1:0-6672 GCA_050049875.1 Anaerolineales bacterium | reverse complement strand
CACCCCCACTGGTAGCCATCGCCTGGTTGAAGATCACATTAAGGGTTTCGGTGCCGTGAGACACGATCTCCCCCTCCGCTGGTACCGTGCTGCTGATAAACCCACTAACCGGGTCTGGGGGCGTACAAGATGATTCGTTGGCGGTATCGAGGAAATCGTTCCCAGTCGAATCTATACCCCGGATTAAAGTCGCCCGGATGCGGTTATCATTTGGTGGATCAGTATCAGCTGTTGAATTGTATTCAAGCAGGTCCGTTTCAATAATGATGTAGTCACCTGCGATCATATTCTCAAAACGAAAATATCCATTGCTGTCTGTTATGGATTTTTTGCAACTGGTGCCAAGGACACAGTCTCCATCATCCAGTTCAATGGTCACCCCGGCCAGGCCCGAATCCCTGTCACTCAGATCCCCATCTCCATCTCGATCATCCCGAACCTGCCCAAGGATATCGGCAGTTTCATTAGTATCCAGGAAATCATTGCCAACATTGTTGATCCCAGATACCACCGTGATCGATATTTGATTGTCATTACCACCATCCGCATCAGCGGTTGAGGAGTAACCTGGTAAATCGTATTGAATAATCTGGTACAAACCGGGGAATACGCCAGAAAAAATATAAAAGCCTTTGGAATCGGTTTCGGCTGTCGGGCAGGTGGAACCCAATAAACAAACACCATCATACAATTCAACTGCAACGCCAGGAATTCCTATATCTGGGTCTAGTAGGTCTCCGTCAAAATCCGAGTCATTCCTTACCTGTCCAACCACGTCAACGGGGGTCGGTGCAACAATAGGAAGTGTAAGTGAGGCTTCCCGAGAGACTGTATTCCCCTCATCATCTTTAATTTGAGCGGTTACCACATTCTGATATGACTCGCCAGCGACTCCAACTACATAGCTTGTGTAGGAGCACGCATAAGTTTCGCCGATCCCTATAGAGACGTTGGTTGTACAGTTACCAACCCCAAACAAGGCACCGACCTGGCTATCCTCCAGGTTTGTTAGGGTAACAATTTCAGGAGATGTATTCTCGACCTCAACACTGAATGAGACCTCTTGACCCGGCTCAACTACTTCTGTTACATTCGCAATCTTCTCCACATTCAGGGAGGGGACCACATCGGATATCGTGACCACTGCTTCATCACTATCACTACCAATCGCGCCGGTTTCATCTACCTCCGCTGATAGGATATTCGTGTGAACAAATCCAGCATTGCCAGTAATTGTTTTATTAAATTCGCATGAGTATGTATCTCCAGTTAAGATCACCCTTCCCGTTGAGCAGCTTCCCGCCCCATTGAGATCTCCAAATACATTGTCCACCAGCGTGATGAGGGTGACATTGCGGTCATGTGTATTTTCGATATCAATACTGAAGGTAACAGACCCTCCTGACTCGGGTATTGAAGATGAACTGGGTGTTTTCATCAGGTTCAAGGTGGGTATTGGGCGGTCGGTGACCGATATAACCGCGATATCGCTGGCGTCCGCATTGTTTCCCTCATTATCCTGCCCAATGACGGTTATAGTGGTTGTAATCACATCACCATTAACGCCAGAAACATAATCCGAGTAGTTGCAAGCATAGGAACCTCCTGGTGGGATCAATTGTCCAGTTATACAAGTCCCCTGCCCATCCAAATCTCCAGAGTAATCATCAGTCAGACTCTGAATGGCTACAGTTTCTACAGAATTATTTCCAACGGAGATGAAAAATTTTATTGTCTGCCCAGGTTCTTCGATCGTGGGTTTATCAGCAATTTTTGAGAGGCTTACCGAGGGAAGAATATCTTGTAGGGTTACATACCCAGGCGCAGATTCAAAGGCAAGATTGGTTTCATTATCACGAGCTTGAACAGAGACAGTATTCGTGATGATCTCCCCCGCATCCCCAGAAACAACCCCTGGATACGCGCATGAATAGGTTCCTCCAGGAGGAATGCTGCTGCCGACCGTGCAAGTCCCCTTACCATGCAAATTCCCAAAAAGGTCACTCATTAAGCTGGACAGCACAACGCTTTCAGGGGATGTGTTTTCTACTTGTATTTGATAGGAAACCGATCCTCCTGGTTCGGGTAAGGTTGCTGATCCAGGCTTATGGATCACGGATATTGTTGGCAGAACATCAAGAATGGGGATCGACTCCTTATCCTGACCGTTAATCGAACTCCCATCATCATCTTCGACAGTTGCGACCACTGTGTTGTTATGAATTACACCAGCGTCCCCGAAAACAGGTAACGAGACAACGCATTTATAGACTGCTCCACTTGTGATCAATCCTAGAGAACACCCATGAGTTGTTAGGTCCCCATATTGATTGTCGTCAAGTGCGGTTAAACGGATCGTTTCGAAGGAGGTATTTTCTACCTCAATGGTAAAGGTGACATCCCCTCCAGGTTCGTCAAGGTTGTTTGTGCTCGCAGTTTTCGTAACCACGATTGTGGGAAGCAGGTTAAGGATGTCAAGGCTGGTCGTACCAGATTCGCTAACCGAAGAACCTTCATCATCTTCCACAGTCGCAGTCACGGTATTTTGATAAATCTCGCCTGCATTTCCAGTAACGAAATCGGAATAGTGGCAGGTATAAGTACCTGAAACAGGTAATGCAGCCGGGTATGGGTTTGTAGGCGAATTACAGCTGCCCAACCCGTCAAGATCCCCAACCTGATCATCAATCAAGCGCTTTAAGGCAACACTCTCAACGGACGTGTTTTCAATTTGAAGTGTAAAGGTGACATTTTCTCCTGCTTCGTATACCGAAGGGACAGAAGTTGTTTTTGTTACTAAAAGGGATGGCAAAACATTAATAAAAGGCACGGAAATTGTTCCGGATCCAAGCGCGGTGTTAGATTCATCGTCCCGAATAGTGGCTGTAACCGTGTTGGTGTGGACATCTCCAGCATTACCAGTGATATACTCGCTAAAATTACACGTATATATTCCCCCCACCAAAATTGAAACAGGGGATACACAAGAGCCTTTTCCATTTAGGTTTCCAAACACATCATCGACCAAATCGATCAGGTTGATATTTTCTACAGAAGCATTTTCCACCCGAACTGTATAATTAACACTCTCACCAGGTTCGGATACCAGCGATGGATCAGCATCTTTCATGGCAACCACAGAAGGCATTACATCTGTGATATTAACGGTAGCGCTAGCACTCCCACCAGCAGAATTTAACTCGTCGTCTTCTACTGTGGCAGTCACAAGGTTTGAAAATACCTGACCAGCATTTCCAGCAGCGAAGCCCGTATGACGACAGCTGTAGCTTGTTCCTACTGTGATTGTTACGCCAGTGCTACAATTTCCTTTCTCATTCAAGTTGCCGAATTGGTTGTCAACAAGGGCAACCAGAACCAGATCTTCTACAGAATTATTATGCACATTAACAGTATAAGTGACCAAACCACCGGGTTCGGGTAATAAGTTGATTTCAGGGAACTGAGTGACATTAATCAAGGGGGGTAAGTCCATAACTGAGACAGAAGCGTGATCTGTGTCGCTTACCCTATTTCCTTGCTCATCAACAGCAGTTACCGCAACGGTGTTCTCATGGACAACCCCCGCGTTTCCTGTTACCGACCTGGTTATATTACATGTAAAATTACCATCAATCGGAATTAGTTCCGGAATCAGACAATCTAAATTCAAACTGCCAAATTTATCATCTATGATATTAGTGATCGTGATGGGTTCACCGGAGAGGTTTTCCACGAATATTGCAAAGGGTACAACCGCCCCAGGTTCGGGGACGGCGTCCGACCCTGCACTTTTAGTTACCTGAATGATCGGGAAGCTATCGAAAATTATCACGCCTGTATTGTCGGTGTTTTCAGTGGAATTACCTTCGTCATCCACAGCCTGAACCGTTACGGAGTTTGTAATCGTATCCCCCGCAAAACCCGAAATCGTTTCCGAATAAACACAGGTGTAGGTCGCACTTGAGGTAATCGAATCTAACGGGCATCCCTTGATTGTAAGGTCACCAAATGTGTCGTCGATCAAATTGGTCAGTGTTACCGGTTCTAGGGATGTATTAATGACCGAAAGTTGATAAACAACATCTCCTCCTGGTTCATTAAGCGACCTAGGGCTTGATTCAAGACCAACTGTAATTGTAGGTAAGACATCTGTAAAGGTAATCGATGTGCTCCCAGAGTTGTTGGTTGTATTTGCCTCGTCATCAACAACAGTGGCTGTTACGGTATTCGTATGAATATTTCCTGCGTTTCCATTGATCACCCGGGAGAAATCACAGGTGTAAGCGCCTCCCTCTGGAATGGAAATGTTGTTATCGCAGTTGCCGGCACCCACTAAGTCTCCAAACATATCATCTTTGAGATTGGTTAACCGAATGGGCTCTACGGAATTGTTCCTTAATTCAATAGTATAGAGGGCGCTACCACCTGGTTCTGTTAGGCTTGTCGTTCCAGTTGTCTTTGTAACTACGATGGTTGGGAACACATCTGTGATATCCACCTCTTTGAAGTCGGAATCCAAAGCCGGGTTACCCTCGTCATCTTCACCTCTTGCAGTCGTGGTATTTTTAACCTTATCCCCAGCATTTCCAAGGACCATTGCGGTGAAATCACAGGAGTATGATGTGCTGCTTGCTAGACTTGTTGGATATGGATTTGAACCAGAGTTGCATGTTCCCTGACCGGAGAGATCACCAAAAAGATCGTTGGTCAGACTGTTAATTGCTACACTTTCCACGGATAAATTATCGATGGTAATAGAGAAGTCTACATTGTCTCCCGGTTCAGGAACCGAAGTGATGTTGACAGATTTTGTGAGCTTTATGGTGGGTAACACATCCAAAACTGTTACACTACTACTTGCAGTAGCTGTAGCTATAGAGGCTTCGTCATCCTGAGCTGATGCGGTCAGCGTATTTGTAATTAATTCCCCCGCATTGCCAGATATCGCACTGGTGAATGTACACGAATATTTTGAGTCAACCGGTATAGAGACACCAACTGGGCAACCAACAGTGGTTAAGTCCCCAAATAAATCGTCTATTAAACTCACCAGTGTTACAGGTTCAACTGATTTGTTTTCAACAGACACAACGTAATCCAAAGTACCACCAGGCTCTTGGATCACATCCTGGATTGGTGAAATTGTCACTCCTATGATGGGTAGACTGTTGTTTATGATTACCGTTGCAGAATCACCCTTAGAGGCGGTATTTCCCTCGTCATCCCTAAAAGTTGCTACAATTGTATTGGTATGAGAATTTCCAGCATTTCCAAGAATCATCCCAGAAAAACTGCAAGAATAATCGTTCCCCGCTGGGATACTGCCGCCGACCGAACAGCTGCCTTGTCCGTCCAGATTGCCAAACTTTGAGTCAACGAGGCTTGTAAGGACTATTGGTTCAGGAACAATATTTTTTAGGATGACAGAAAAAACAACCTCGCCGCCAGGTTCGTAAATTGGAGTGCTCGCATAATTTTTCGTGACAGAGACCGCTGGCAACACGTCGCTTATGCCAACCGTGACGCTCTCAATATGCTCCGCTGTGTTCCCCTCATCATCCTTGACCACTACAGTAATAAAGTTGGTAAAGGTTTCTCCTGCGTTCCCTTTTATGCTCCTTGTGAAAGCACAGTTGTAACTTGCACCACGATTAATAAAACCTCCAGTTCCACAGGTTCCTTGAGCGTTTAAATCACCGAATTGGGAATCTGATAAACTATCAATCCAAATATCCTCCGGGGATGTGTTTTCAATTGACAGTGAATATTCAACTTCACCCTCTGGTTCATTTATGGTGGTTGTACTTTGGTTCAAGGTAAAGATAAAAGACGGGAGGACATCCAGGATGTCTACGACAGCATCTCCTGTGGCGGTCGCGATATTTGCCTCGTCATCAGCAGCGGAGGCAGTGATCGTATTGACAAAACTCGAACCGGCATTACCCCCTGCATTTCCTACAAATTGACAAACATAACTCCCTTCTGCGAGTATTGTCCCCCCGGTTGAGCAATCCCCGACTCCATTGAGATCGCCAAATTGGTCATCCTCAAGACCAATGAGGTTTAACGATTCAGTGGAGGTATTCATTACCTTTAATGTATAGGTCACTAGCTCTGATGTTTCATTGATCGTTGTTACCGATGGGATTATGCTCAATTCCAAGGTTGGGAGCATATCCTCGATGGAAAGGCTAGCTGTTTTCGTAACCGTCACTGTCCGAGAGAGATCATCCTCACCAACAACGGTTACAGTGTTTGTGAAAGTTGTGCCCCCGAGACCCGATATTTCTTCAGAAAATGCACAGTTTGTTCCACTGCCTGGTGTCAGCGATATGCCTGCTGTGCAGGTACCTTTACCATCTAAGTTTCCGAATTGATCATCGTTTAGAGTGTTCAGCGCAATTGAGAATGTTGATGGATTCTGCACTTGGATTGTATACGTAACCATACCCCCAGGTTCTGCCAAGAAAGATACATTTGGACTAACATCCAACATTAAGCTAAGGGGTTCCGGTGTATTGGTAGGTGTTGGGGTTCGGGTAGCAGTGGGTATAGATGTATTGGTAGGTGTTGGGGTTCGGGTAGCAGTGGGTATAGATGTATTGGTAGGTGTTGGGGTTCGGGTAGCAGTGAGTATAGATGTATTGGTAGGTGTTGGGGTTCGGGTAGCAG
>JASFVL010000217.1:0-6672 GCA_050049875.1 Anaerolineales bacterium | reverse complement strand
TCAAGCCTTATGGAGTTGTTGAACTTCATGTATGATGCCTATGATGAGGGTGCGTACGACACACAGGAATGGGAGGAAGCTCGGGACCTCTATTTACGAATGCTGGCTCCGGTATGTCCCCATATCGCTGAGGAGTTGTGGTCGAATGTGCTTGGTAAGAGCTACTCTGTTCACCACCAGGATTGGCCGGAGGTGGACGAAGAGGCGGCTAAGGAGGAGCAGATCACTTTAATTGTACAGGTAAACGGAAAAGTCCGCGATCGGATAAGCGTACCTGCAAACATAAGCGAACAAGAAGCGCAAGCGATCGCCTTGGCCAGTAAAGCCGTTCAAAGGTATACAGATGGCAAAGAACCCCGAAAAATTATTGTCGTTCCGGGGAGATTGGTAAACATTGTCGTCTAATAAGGTGATAAAATTACAATGCCAGCCGCTTTGATATCTTTAAATATCAGTAATAGAGTAGGCGTGGGGGGATTCGGTGAAAATTGCCAGGCCAACATCCCCAATCTCGTTATTCAGCGGTGTATTATCCAGAAAGAAATACAATGCGATTTGCAGACTTAAATTGGTTCGATGTTGAAAGATACCTAGAAGAAGACGACCGTTTGATGCTCGTTTTAGGATCCTGTGAACAGCACGGGTACCTGAGCTTGCTTACGGATGTGAAGATCCCTTTGGCATTAGCCGATGCTGCTAGCAAGGATAGCGGTGTGCTGGTTGCTCCCGCGATCAGCTTTGGCGTATCACCATACTTCACAGCATATCCAGGGACGTTGAGCTTGAGAATATCCACTCTCATAAATGTAGTGGAGGATGTCCTGCGTAGTTGCTACCGACAGGGCTTTCGACGGGTCTTAGTGTTGAATGGACATGGGGGAAACGACGCTGTACGGGGTCGTATATACGAGATACTAGAAGAATTAAATGGCTTGCGTGTAGCCTGGTATGCCTGGTGGCAGTCCGCAGGGGTGGAGGCTTTCCTACAAGAACGCCGATTGAAAACCTATCACGCTGGTTGGATTGAAGCATATCCCTTTACAAGAGTTGCTGATTTGCCAGTGGGGGAGAAGAAACCTCCCTTTGTGCCTGCATTATTAGGTCCTGTGGAAGCTCGCAAGATTTACAAGGATGGAGTTTTCGGAGGACCGTATCAACTGGATGACAGCATTTTAGATAAAGTGTTCAGGATTTGTCTAGAAGATGTGCTCCAACTATTGCAATTTGTTGAAGGAGAATCCACAAATTGATGTATAATTGCATTCCATAATTACCGCATAAGGAGGTGAAAGAAACATAGAACTTAGGAAAAGGTAGCGCATGAAC
The DNA here is from genome assembly GCA_050049875.1 of Anaerolineales bacterium. Classification (GTDB taxonomy): domain Bacteria; phylum Chloroflexota; class Anaerolineae; order Anaerolineales; family UBA11858; genus JASFVL01. Next base: position 5,346 of record JASFVL010000217.1, on the reverse strand, counting down.
CTGAAAAACGAAACGTTTTTCCAAGGTTGACGAGGACGAGGGTTCTTCACTACAAAGTGGAGCTAACCGGCTTACGTTCAGAATTATCAGCTGAATCCCGGGAAAATCGAGTGATCAGCGGAAGCCCTCCGGGTGAACCACCACCCGTGCCTTTTCCCTCCATGTTTAAAACTCTGCGCACAAATTCTACAGGTAACTGAAGCGACAAAAGTGCAGGGAGTGGTAAATAGATATCTTTAACTGAGGAAATGGAAATTGTTAATCGTTTGCTATTAATTTGCGTTTCCTAATCAATTTCTGAATGGAGGGACCCTATGTGTGGAATAGTAGGTTATATCGGACCGCGCAACGCTACACCGATTATTTTGAGCGGGCTCAAAAGACTTGAGTACCGTGGATATGATTCAGCAGGGTTGGCAGTACTTCAGAATGGTAATGTTGAGGTTCGTCGTGACGCTGGAAAATTAGATCGTCTGGTAGATTTGATAAAATCAACGCCTGTTACCGGGAACATCGGAATAGGTCACACCCGATGGGCAACTCATGGAAAACCCAATCAAAGGAATGCCCATCCTCACCTGGGGATGACAGGAAATGTTGTTGTTGTCCACAATGGGATTGTAGAAAACTTCCTTGAGCTTCGTGATGAGTTGAGTGCTGAGGGGGTGGTTTTTAATTCGGAAACCGATACAGAAGTAATCGTCCACCTGATTGAACGTTATCTCTCGACGGAAACCGATCTGGGAGAGGCGGTTCGGAAAGCGCTACGGCATTTAAAGGGAGCACATGGGATCGTGGTCATGTCCAGCCTTGAGCCGGATAAGATAGTGGCTGCGCGCATCGGTAACGCTGGTGGTGTTGTTTTGGGTCTAGGAGATGGAGAAAACTATATTGCATCCGATTTGCCGGCGATACTTGAACACACAAGAGATATGGTTTTCTTAGAATCGCGCCAGATATCGATCGTTTCCCGAGACCAAATTCAAGTTAGGAATCTGGATGGGGATTCGATCAAATTTGAAGTGCAAACTGTTCCGTGGGATCCTGTATCAGCAGAGAAAGGTGAATACCGTCACTTCATGCACAAGGAAATCCATGAACAGGTTCGTTCTTTGACGGACACAATCGCTGGAAGGGTTGATTTTGAAACCAGCACAATTCGACTGCCTCAGTTAAACCTCACGGAGGGTTTGGCCAGACGTATTAATAAGGTGTTTATCACAGCTTGTGGTACTGCCGCGCATGCTGGAATGGTTGGCAAAATATTAATTGAGCGCATCGCGCGCATCCCTGTGGAAGTGCAAATCGGTTCAGAATTTCGCTACAGCGATCCTATTGTTATTGATAATACGATTGTGCTGGCAATAAGCCAATCCGGGGAAACCGCAGACACCTTAGCAGCTATGGAGGAGGGTCGCCGGAGAGGAGCTGTGTTATGGTCTATCGTCAACGCGATCGGATCACAAGCTATGCGAATATCGGATGGATATATCTCAATGCAGACCGGTCCTGAAATTGGAGTGGCTTCATCAAAAGCATATACGGCCCCTCTTGTCGATTTATACATGCTGGCAATTTTGTTAGCAGATCTCCGTGGGACACTCAGCAAAGATAAACGCCTAAAATTTGTCGCTGATCTACTATTGATACCTGATCTGGCAGGTCAATGTCTGGATCGGGAACAAGATGTGGTTAAAGTTGCTGAGACTCTGGTTGAAGTTAATCATTGTTTGTATCTTGGCAGGGGTATCAATATGCCCACAGCTTATGAGGGAGCTTTAAAACTTAAAGAAATCTCCTATATCCATGCTGAAGGTTATCCTGCAGGGGAAATGAAACACGGTCCGATTGCTCTAATAGATAGGGAGATGCCAGTCGTTGTCCTCGCCCCTCAGGATCCTTGGTATGCAAAAATGTTTAGCCAGATCGAGCAAGCAAAAGCTCGAGGTGGGAGAGTTGTGGCTGTCGCGACGGATGGTGATGAGATGATTCCACCAATTGCGGATGAAGTTATTTGGGTGCCAAAAACACCATGGATGTTAAGCCCGGTGACGACAGTGATTCCACTGCAGATCCTAGCTTATCATATCGCAGCCATGCGAGGTTTAGATGTGGACCAACCTCGGAACTTGGCGAAGTCTGTAACAGTGGAATAAAATGCTTCAATTTATTGGGCAAATCTCTACCTTCAATTAGCTGATGAATCTATAAATGGTATGAGTGAAACGAGGGTAAGTCAAAATGTAAGAATGCTCTCCCGATGCTTATTTTTAGATGTTTCTTAGTGTAATTACAGAATTACGATAAAAATGCTATTGGATAGGTGTCATTTGTCATGGGTAAATGAGGTGCTTATTTGCTATAATTTTCACTCAAGGAGGCCATCATCGATGCTCTCGTTGATCGATCACCTTTGAATGGGTGATCTGAATTGGCCTCCCTTTTTTATTTTAAGCACACTATAATATCCAATATCTTAATGCGATTGGTAGTGGGTTATATATTCCAGATATTTCTAAAGTATGCGGTTTTTGTAGTTTGTGTTTCACCCTTGTCGAATGATCATTTAATAATATGATGCGGTTGCTGTGTGTATGAGTAAACCCGATGGGATCTTCGACCATCGGGTTTTTCAATAAATATTTCTACGCCCAAATTGTTCGTAAGAAGGTGTTTTCTCAAAAAATGAGAGGAAGGTTATTCTTCTTGGGTTTCCAATTTACCTTCATTGGAGGGGCGTTTTAGTACTGCTTCGAGACCCTCGCGAACGCCGGCAATCCCAATGAGTTCCCAACCTTGTTCGCCTACACGATCGAGATATTCGTAGAACATTTCACCAACGGGTTGGTTGTTGACCATATTGCCAACTTCTTGCCCGTCCTCCATCATCACAACACCACCGAATATACGTACTACGGTATACTCCCATTTATACATTAGTTCACCTCCTAATATTTTTGTGATCGTGATAAGTACTTAATGAACGTTGTGATCCTGTTTCTGAGTATATGTTCCTCAATTAATTTTAGTTATATTTGAAGCATTGTAGCATGCGATCAAGTATAGCACGTTTTTCTTCCTGACAAGTCTTGCGTGCACATGATAAATAAGATTTTAGAATTTTAATATCGGATTCCGACTATCTCCTCTGAAGGTTAAAGATACATCGTTTAACCCCTTGATTATCTCTTTCAAGTTTCGCAGATTGGGATACTTGCCGATCCAATAGGGATTCCAAAATATATTTGTCCATTGTGCATAACTCGGGGTGTTCATGTATGATCGCCCAGTAAGGGCAACGACCTAAAAGCATCTGTGGTGCTTCTGCGTGGGCTTCCCAACGAGCCTGATAGTTCAATTGATTTAATCTGATTACTGTCTCAAATAGCCTTTGATTGAGATTTAGATTTGACAGATTTGTCTTACTACCAATTTTTAATCCAAGTTTTCGGATCTCAGCGTCTTTCTGCTCATCATTTAGTTTACCGAGATACTGCTTTAGGAGAGTCTTGGACAAGATGTCTAAATTATCCCCCTGAACTTTATTTGAGAGAGCATAAATTCCCCTCGGTCGACCAGGAGATTGTTCTGGTCGATGTCCGATTAGTTCCACTCTCTCTTGATCGCTTAATACTGATAGGTGGTATCTAACATTTGCTGCAGACAAGTTGAGAGCGCGGCTGATTTCCTTTACTGTGGCAGCTTTCCGGGTTGTCAAGTATTCTTGAATGCGTTGACGGGTAGTTTGCACAGCGATATTATAACCCAAACGTATAATTATGCAAATATAGGCTTGTATAATTGCGTTGACAGAGTGTTTTTCGACGGTATAATTGGGTGATAACCTAATAATCCTTAGGATGAAAGTTTATTGGTGATTAGTATGGAGTATCAAAATTATATTGGGGGGAAATGGGTTCCCGCAAGCAGTGGGAATACTTATTCTTCAGTTAATCCAGCGAATGAGGAAATGAATGCTGAGATTCCTGCTGCTGATGAAAGGGACATTGAGTTAGCAATCCAATCTGCCTCTGAGGATTTTCGGTCTTGGTGGTTGACACATGCTACTGGGTTAAATTGTTGGTTGATGACATCTGATAGAAATGGTTAAGATGACCGACACTCTCTGTTGGGACGCAACATATGCAACCGCTTCAGCTTTGCGAGATCGTTATCCTGATGTTGAACTCGAAGAGGTATCTATTGAGTTGATCTATAAATTGGTAATGGATTTACCATATTTTGAAGATGATGCCGAATTAGCAACCGATGCAATTCTCCTGGATATCTACCGGGAATGGTATGAGTTAATGCATGGATAATCTATCTTTGATATAGGAGAAACCCATATTATGAGTGAGAAGACGAACTCTCCCAGCTACGATGTTCCACCAGAATTAGAGGGACAGGTAGCCATTACTACGTTAGATAAAATTTACAACTGGGGACGGAGATACTCGGCGTGGCCAATGATGTTTGGTCTGGCTTGCTGTGCGATTGAGATGATCTGTACGGCTGCTAGCCGTTACGACTTCTCCAGGTTTGGTATGGAAATAATGCGACCCAGTCCCCGACAATCGGATGTCATGATTGTCTCCGGTACCGTAACAAAGAAGATGGTTCCCCAAATAGTACGTCTATATAATCAAATGCCCGAGCCAAAATACGTTGTCTCGATGGGTGCATGCGCTTCTGGTGGAGGACCATTCAAAGAGGGCTACAATGTTGTCTCGGGTATTGATAAGTTTGTCCCTGTAGATGTCTACATCCCAGGTTGTCCTCCCACACCTCAGGCACTCTTACACGGGCTGATGAAATTACAGGAGATGATGGATTCCCAATCTATAAAAAATGTCCGTTGGTATCAGGAGGGCGACATCGAGGCAATTCCGATACCAATCCTCGGTCCAGACATTATAGATCCGCGTGATTTCTCCAAGTTTAGCGCACAAAAAGAAGGGCAGACTAAGCAATCAGCAGCTATTGAAGCTGGGCAAGCGTGAGGGGAGTGAACCAATGAGCGAACAAGTACAAACAACTGAGACTAAATTAGAGCAACGTTTTCCATCAATTGTCACACTTGACGATCGTGAAGGATACGAAGGTTATATAGTAAAAACCGACCATCTGGTGGAATTCGCAACAGCGCTGCGTGATGAAATGGGATACGATTTCCTGTCCTCTGTAACCGGAGTGGATTATTTACCAGAAGGGAAGATGGAGGTTGTATATCATGTATATCGTTCCACAGGAGGTAGTGAGCTGGTTTATAAAGTACAGGTTCCACGAGATAAATCGGTAGTACCATCTTTGGTTCCTGTATATCCAGGGGCAGAGTTCCAAGAG
>JASFVL010000025.1:0-24199 GCA_050049875.1 Anaerolineales bacterium | reverse complement strand
ATTCGATGGTCCCCTCCCAGCGTTCAATGCTGATCAATTCGGTGATCCAGTAGAAGATCACCGAGAGATAGCGCCACACCAAGGTGCCGATCACCAGGTAGAGTACCAAATAGCGCCCATCGACATTCTGGGGTCCAGCCAGGTCCTCCATACCCAACCCGATAAAACTCACGGATAAGCTGTTTGCGATGGAATACACCATCCAGACCAACTCCCAGGTCCAGTAGCGTTTTACCAAATTCACATTGCGCTCCATGAAAGCGTAGGAAGCGCGTATCTGATGTAATGCAGTTGACATAACGATTAAACTCCGTTGTTTTCTTCTTCTTTTAACGTCCTTCCTGTAAGTTCTAGGAAGACGTCCTCCAGCGTGGGGTCGTGCCCGTTCTGCTGTGGGACCAACTTCTTCAGGTTTTGGGGTGTGTCCAGAGCGACGATGTGACCTTTATCTAAGATGGCGACACGGTCGCAGAGCACATCGGCTTCAACCATGTCATGGGTGGTCAACAGGATTGTGGTGCCGAAATCGTCCCTCAACTCACGCACTACCGCTTGAACTTCTCGCTTGGAACGGGGGTCCAAACCAGTGGTCGGTTCATCCAGCAGCAGCACGCGCGGTTTTGAGAGCAGGGCGCGCGCGATAGCCACTTTCTGCTGCATACCGCGAGACATCTCTTCCATCGGTCGGTAGATTGATCGTTCCTCCAAGCCGAGGCGTGTGAGAATCTCTTTCACCCTTTGGCGCGTCTCGCGACCTGCCATCCCGTACAGGCGTGCTCCGTAAATCAGGTTCTCCATCGGTGAGAGCTTTTTGAAGAAACTGGCTTCAACCGATACCCGGTTGATCAGACGCTGTACCTCTAAAGGGTCGCGCTCGACATCATGGCCGAACACTTGTAAGTTACCGCTATCGGGCAGCAGTAGCGTTGCGATCAAGCGTATCAGGGTGGACTTACCGGAACCATTCGGACCCAGCACACCGAAGATCTCTTTTTCTTGAACTTCGAAAGAGACTCGATCCACTGCCACAACGGTCTCTTTTTGACCGTTGGTGCTTTGCTTGGGTTTGATGATTCGCTTCCATACCGGGACTCCGGGTTTGCCGAACTTCTTATAAACATCTTGGATGATGATTGCGTTAGACATTTTTCTCTCTCCAGATTTGGTCACGAATAAAAAAAACGGCCACGGATGTGCACCCGTGGCCGGCGAAGGCAATATACTCATTAAACAAAACGACCACGGGGATCGGAGCGCACCCGTGGCCGCCAACTTTTAAGCTTACCTAAATCATTCAGTCAGTAGGCGCACTCCGAGAAGGTGTCGCGAAAAGACCGCTATCTGCGGGCTTGCGATTTCGAATGATGTAGATTCCCATGTGCATTCGGAGTGCGTCTCCTTTCTTGTGGTTTGTGTAACTTCGTAAGGATACCACGCTTGGGTGGACTGGTCAAGGTGATTGACGGAACAGCAGTGGCAAGAACGTCTTCACCATTAACTCAATTTCAAGACTTTCGGATTTAATCGTTTTGTAGACTAAGGGTAGGTACAGTGTGACTTTATCGAAGAATGAAGCCGGTATTTCTGTGCTTTCGGGAACGGTAGGCGTGAGGCTGAAATAAGCAGTTTCCCATATCAGGAAGCTGTCCAATACACAGAACTTATTGCCATCGCCCGTGTAAACGCAGACCTTGTAGGGGATCAGTGTGCCAGCTTCGCCTGAGATCGGTTCCAGTCTTAATCCGGTATGACCATCCTGCCCGGTGGGAGCTAAATGATAAGTGGCTTGAGTACTATCCGGGAGCGTCAACTCCATGACTGGCTCAACGCCAGGGAGAGGTTCATTCCCAGAGAATATCCCCACCCCGATTTGTTGCTTCTGATCGGGCGCAAGCATGGGATAACTTGCCCAAACCTGCAAACTAACTTGCTCCAGGGAGGTTTGAAAACCGTCAGTACTTGGCAAAGGGTAAAAGCGTTCTCGGTAGGTATAACCTAATGGTACCGGCTGCACTTGAAGCTCCCCGTTCTCCAGCTCTTGAACCTCCAGACACGCGTTTTCAAAACACTGCCGGGACGCACCTTCGTGAAGCGCTTTATACTGAGTCCTAGGCAGACCCACAACCTCGAAACCGCCCCGTTGGTTGATATATTGCAGCAGGATATCGGGGACGTTGTAACCTTTTTGGTCGCGGATGGAGAAAAAATGCATCCCCTCTTCTGTGCTGGTAGCTTCGAGATCGTCAGCGGGGATATCTAGTTCCCCAACGATCGGCCGCAACGTGACTTGTTCGGGGACCTCCAAGTCACTGATCATAACCACGTTTTCAAAGATTTGTTCCAGGGTTCTTTCAGAAGAAAGATAGGGTTCGGAGAGTGCGAAGCCGGTGAAGTCCCCGCCCAAGCGGTTGGTGAAGCTGGTGAAAGGAGCAACTCGTAGTGCTGGCGAGATGATCGCGTTTTCTACCGGTTGAGCCCCTTGGCAGCTGTCACTGCACTTCCAGGATCCGTATGCCAACAAGCGCACATCTTCTTGGGATCCACCGACGGGTAGGTAAAAGCCCACATTTTCGAAATATTGTTCGTGTCGGTTCTTATCGGGATTATAGTGGATCTCCGTTAACGGAGATCCTACAACATCGACCTCTCCCAGTTCTTCGAATTTTGGCGTAAAGACGGGATGTATATTGTGACCCTCAATGTATATTACGTCCGCCTCTTCTGAGGGAAGCGCTGCTTTCTCGTTAACTCCTAAGTCCCGACCTAGCGCTGCCAGGAAATAGCGTTGTGTCCTAGGCTTGGAAGGGTTGTAACCCATCAGCGCCGCGACGGTGTATTGATAGTAGGTGCCCTTAGTTTCAAACATTGGGGTGATCCCTAGACCCAAAGTATCTTTGCCACCTAACTTATCGTAGTAACCGCTGAAAAGCGGATCGATCGCGTAGAAACCTTCGGGAAGTTGGGTTGTTTGAATTGCCTCGCTGGAGCATGCTGCAAAAGTGGCTAGGAGCGTTATTGCACCCACAATCAAAGCCAGTGTGCCTAAAAAGTCATGCCCCGGGACGCCAGCCCAATAGCGTCTCATGATGCTAATCCCAGTTGATATTAGATTTTTCAAAGAGGGGCTGCTCTTAAACAAGGGCGATTCCTATTCTGTTTGTAAGATCCCTATTGATGGGAGGGTTTTGCTCTTCACGAGAACCTTAGAGGGAGTTCTTATATTCAGTGTCTCCCCACCGATAAAAGGTCCGGTAACTCCTTAGGTTTTAACAGGTGCTGCGCGATCGGATCATGCAGTGATTTTTCTGTAAACTTCGGGTGAACCCCCGCATTTCACAGAAAAGCTGAAACACAATCCGCGATCGTTTTAATCTCACTTGGATTATAACATGAGTTAGAGGAAAAATATCCAATAAACGAATAAAATCCGCCAATCATGGGGGATAATTTGGGTTTATCCCCTATATCTGGGGTTCTAATTAGGAAAAATGTTGAGGGGCTGGCAGCGGATAAATACCGAGATTCCAAGGTGGAATCCTTGGAATCCATGGATAGGTGGTTGTTATAAAATCGTTTGATTGAATGAAATTAAGGGGTTGAGCCAACCAGTGGATAACCCGCCGCTCCCCAGGCTTTGAGCCCTCCAGCCATGCTGGTGACCTGTTCAAAGCCGGCTTGGCGCAGGATATCGCGCCCTACTTGGCTGCGGTTTCCGGAACGGCAAACCACCACAATTTCTTGGTCGCGAGGTAGTTCTTCTACCCGTCTTTCCAATTCGTCCAGAGGGATCAGGGTGGTATCGGGGGCGTGGTATTCATCCCATTCTTGCGGTGTGCGCACATCCAATACGAATGTCCCCTCCTGGTATAACTGGTATGCCTGATCCACACTGACTTCACCGGGCAGCGAAGCTATCGCTTCTGGGGATGGTTCTCCCCTCAGAGCCCAGGCTGCTCCTGTAAGAACAATAAGAAGCACCCCGGCAATACCAATCCAGGTCCACATTCCCGGTTGTCGTCTTTGTTGCTGTCTTTTTCCCCGCCTTGAGGTTTGATTTTTGTCTTTTCTCTTTTTGTTAGCCATATCATTTAGATGCGCAATTACCCGAAAGGTTACATTTCAGTACTTATTTCCAGGTGTTGAAGTCACAGCCCTCTTCTCCTGAATCCCCTCTTATAGGGACTTTCGGAATCCCTAAGCTTAGTCTTTATCTCCTCAGACGAAACAAATTTCCACCGTGATCGACCAGGTAGACTTCCCCATCTTCATCCTCCCCGAAGGCAGAAATGCGCGCTCCGCTCTCAAAGAGCAGTTCGTTTTGCCAACCACCTGCAGCGTCCTGGAGCAAGCCCCACACGCGACCGGAGCACCAATCCCCGTACAGGTATACACCCTGCCACTCGGGTAGACTGCCCCTGTAGACCACGCCGCCGGTAACAGAACATCCCTGCGAGTGATCATATTCCGCTACAGGGTCGATCAGATCCAATCCAAGGGGTGGCGATCCCTCGTATGGGTGTGCCCCCTCGCGGAAGTCCCAGCCAAAGTTCGCCCCACCGGGGTTTTCGATTGACCAGAAGTTGATCTCCTCCCATTGGTTCTGCCCCACGTCGCCGATATATAAGTCTCCAGTCAACCGGTCGAAACTGAACCGCCAGGGGTTGCGTAAGCCGACTGCCCAAACCTCAGGTGACCCTTCGCCGCCCGTGAAGGGGTTATCTTGAGGGATGGCGTACGGCTCACCGCCGTCAACGTCGATCCTGAGCAGCTTGCCCAGAGGGGTGTTCAAGTTCTGGGCGTTGCCCTGCGGGTCGCCCCCGGAACCGCCGTCACCCAAACCAGTATAAAGATATCCCTCCGGACCGAAGACCACATGCCCGCCGTTGTGGTTGCCGTAGGGTTGGCTAACCTGCAGCAGGCGCGTTTCCGTGTTGGCATTGACTTGCCCCCCGTCGCTGCTCACCCGAAAGCGGGAGATGACGGTGTCACCGTTGTTGTCAGTGTAGTTGACGAACAGATAACCGTTTTCTGAGAAACGGGGATGGAATGCCAATCCCAGCAGTCCTTGTTCGTTCCCTCGGCTGCCCACCAGGTCGCGAATGTCCAAGAAAGGGGTTGGGAGAAGTTCGCCATTTTGTACAATTCGAATCAGCCCCGCCTGTTCGATCACGAACAAGCGCCCTGAACCATCGTCCGCGTGGGTCATCCCCACCGGTTTGTTTAACCCGCTGGCAACGGGCGCCCACTGGTACCCTTCAGGATCGGGGAAAGTTGGTACCGAGGAGCGGCTCTCCTCGACCATTAAGGTATAGGTATCGATCACCTCCCCGGTGCGGGTGATGAATTGGAAATTGATCTGCGTCTCATCGGCCTCAACGAGCATAGCCCCGTAATCGTCCCGGTAGCGAACCTGACTACCTTCCACGATGAACGGAAACACATACCGGCTGGGGTTTCCGCTGAGCCCCACGGTGAAGTAAGGGAAGCCGTCCCGCACGATCCTTTCGTAAACGTGGTCGTGTCCGGCAATTACAGCCGAAGCGCCCCATTCCTGGTAGGGCCAAGCCATCCAATCGGTCGATCCGTGCGTGCCTGATGAGATTGGCGCGTGGTGCATGTACACGATCTTCCAAGCTGCCGTGGAAGCCGCTAGGCGCTCCTTCAACCAGGCTGCCTGTGTGGAGGAGACCCCGACGCCGTCCGGCTCCCGTGAGTCGCTGTCCAGGGCGAAGAAATGCACTGATCCCCAGGTGAAGTCATAGTAGCGCTCGTTGCCCGGCAGGGTGAAATAATCCAGATGAGGTTGGGCGCGGTTGCTGCCCCAATCGTGGTTGCCCAGGGTAGGGAAGAAGCGGTTGACCTGGGCGCCCTCGCCGTAATCTCCCTGGTAGGGGTGAATGTACTGGTGGTAGTACTGTCCGATGTTTTCGTCGATTGTGCTGGCTGCACCCCTTGGATAGTTATTGTCTCCGCTGGTGATGATCAAGTCCGGCTGCCAGCTTTTCACCAGCTCGGCGACGTCCGCTTCGGCTTGTCCTGCAAGCCCGTAGTCCCCGATGACGGCGAACGTGATGCTCTCCGCTGGAGCGGTGGGCTCTAGGGTGGGGCTGGGTATCGTCTGGGTAGGCGAGGTTTGCGTGGCTGGGGGTGAGAGGGGCGAGGAAGTAGGGTTGGGAGAGAGCGCTGTTGGGGAGGGGGAAGTCGGTGAAAAGGGGGTGGGGGAGCGCACAATCGCGGTGCTAGCGCTCGTTGGGACGGGTGGCGTGGAAGTCGTGCCGCACGCGCTGAACAGGCTGGCTGATAAGATGATGGTAATTGCGAAAAGGATCGATTTGTTGATCTTCATAAGGCAGATTGATTTGAATTTAAGGTCTATTGGATTGTGCACGAACGGAAAAAATCACGCTGTGCTGGGGCTGGTGACGTTTGAGAGCGGTGGCTTTCTCCTACTCCTCCCTAAATTCGCCCTCAATGATGTCCTCTTCATCGATATCTTTATCCCCCGCCTCCGGGTTGCGCCACTCCCCCGGCACGACGTTCTCCAGCGCTTCGCGGTGTTCTTTGACCACCTCTGGGGGGCACAGCTCCACGAACAGGTACAATCCGATTCCAACGACCAGGGCGTCGTCGATCGGTCCGGGAGCCAAGTCGGGGAACAGGATGAAGTAAAGCAGCGAACCGATCGGCAGAACCTTGATGATCGGGTTTACCCGTGGGTCCGCCATTAAACGCAGGATCAGCTTGACCTGGTTGCTCAGATCGTGGAAAAAACCGCCATCGAAATTCACGATAGTGCGTTTCTTTTTGTCAGACATCAGTACCTCCAACTGGGGGGATTATACTACAATGCTACCTTCAAGGTATAATGCCGGTCATGCCCCCAACGAGGAGAATTTTTCGCCATGATTCGTGCTTTGATCTTTGATTTCGACGGCTTGATCCTGGAGACTGAAGGCCCCGTCTACCAGTCGTGGAGCGAGCTCTACCAGGAGTTTGGATGCGAACTGGTTTTCGAGGATTGGGCTACCATCATCGGCACTTCGGAAGCCGAAACCTTTGACCCCTTCGATGAATTGGAGAGCAAGTTGGGTCGAAAATTGGATCGCGGGACGATCGTTCCCGAGCGCCGCCAGCGCGAACTCGATTTGATCGCCCAGCAGCCCGTCATGCCAGGCGTGGAGGAGTACATCCGTGATGCTCAGCGTTTGGGCTTCAAGCTGGGAATCGCCTCCAGCTCCTCGCGTCAATGGGTGAGCGAGCATCTGATCCGTTTGGGGTTATTAGATCACTTTGAGGTGATCCACACCTCCGACGATGTCGTTCGCACCAAGCCTGATCCGGCGCTGTTTAATCTGGTTTTGGAATCGTTGCGCGTCCATCCACGGCAAGCCATCGTGCTGGAGGATTCGCCCAACGGTGTCATCGCCGCCAAAAGGGCGGGTATTTTTACCGTGGCTGTCCCCAACGGCATCACCCGCCGGCTGGACTTGGATCACGCCGACTTGCGCCTGGAATCGCTGACCGATTTATCCCTGGGGGAATTGATCGAGGTGGTTGAGCGGGGGGGGAAAGCGCTGTAAAGCAGAGTGTTCCGCCTGCTGCTTTCTACAGTTCACTCGCTGACAAACTGATCCCTGAAGACGGCAATTTGACCGCTGTGCTCGCGTTTGTGCCCGTAGAAGGTGTAGACGATGAAGTCCCCCAGGTCGTATTGCTCACCGTAACCTGGAAGGGCGCCTTGCTTGTTCCAGATTTCGTCTGGTATTCGGGCCGCGGCAGCCATGGCTTCATCGTGAGCGTTTAGGTACTCCTCTAGAACCTGCTCCATGCTCATCTCCGCTCGTTTGCTCACCTGCACATCGTTGAAGTCATCGCGTCGAGAGCTAGCGAACTCGTCCAGGTAGGGGGTTGGTCCACCGTCCAGAAAGAGGTTCAGCACCTCCACCAAAACCAGCTCGAAAGAGCCATAATGTGCGACGATATCTTTAACCGACCAGAACCCGCACGCCCCTTGGGTGTACACTTCTTCCTTGGGGAAGGCCTCCAAAGTCTTCATCAGGGTCCGGTGACCGTACTTCAACACATCCGAGGGATTCATTTTTGCATCCTCCTTTTTTTCTTGGCGAGATAAGTTGTTATGCTTTTCAGGATGATGGGCGTAGAAAATCTATTGATATTCGCATTCTAGGTGCTATGCACTTCCCAGGGAAATATCTCCAGTTCAAATGATTTAAAAAGTGCGTAGCACCTGCATAATTAAGAGTCGCTGTACTAAGGGGCTGTATCAGCACGCTGCAGTGTGCGGGCGACCTGGTCGAATAAGTCGAAATCACCCAAACCGCTGAGCAGTAAGGTATAGCCGTCCAAAGCCGTGATTAACACCGCTGCCTGGCCTCTATCCGATTCAACCTGCCAGCGCATTGCTTTCAACCCACCGCTCAGGTCCCATTCTTCTTCCGAGAGGATAGTCTCCGCCATCGGGTCTTCCTCCATCTCGCTTTTGCGTATCGCCACCGCTTCTTCCAGCGATTGCGCCCCCGAATCAATCACGGTGATATCGACCTTCGTGCCCCCCTCGGGGATGCCCTCCGTGCCGCCTTCGCTTGGTTGCCACGAACTCAGGGTGGCGCTGTACGTCGTGGCTTTTTCTTTAATCTCCTCTTCCACATCCACGAGGTGCCAATCGGCGGGATACTCCAGTGCGAAACCTATGTGCTCGTCCTGGTATGTGGAAGTCGGACCCTCCAACTCGCTCAGCGGTGTTTCTGTGGGCGCGATTTCCGTTGCGGTCTCGGTCACGAGGGGGTTGGTTGCTGTTGCGGTGGCCTCAAGTTCCTTTGGGGTTGGGGATGCAGGCAAGCTTATCGTATCCGTTTCTGGCTGGGGTGTCACTTGAGGACCACAGGCGACCAATGTGCATGCGAGAAGAAGGGAAAATAGCAGAGTGCGATAACTTTTCATACAGCTCCTTGGTGATGTATAGATTGGATTAATCGTGTCTTGTAACACCAAAACACCGCCCGAGTATAGAGCAGAATCGGGCGAGAGTCAAGTGAATGTGGCTGAAGGCAGGTATTTGAATTATGGCCCCAATTGAGGTGCATCGCACCTGTGATATTAGGAAACGTAGGGTTAAAGGAGTATTTTAGGATACTACCGGCAATAATTTTCGCAACCCCTTGAGCAAAGCCTCCAGATCAGCCCGGGTGTTGTAAGCCTGCATGGATATGCGGATGAACTGGCGCTCCTGCCATTGAATGCACGGGACTTCGATGCGGTAATCGGCGTAAAGACGATTTTGGAAATCCTTGAGGTTCTCCATCGTTGGCAAGGGCGCCACCGCCATTTGGTGGTAAAGATCCTCTTTATCAGGGTAGATCGAAGCGAGTCCGGTCAGGTTGTTGATCCGTTCAATAGCCTCGCGCAGCAGGACGTTGCAGCTCTGGCGCACGGCTGGCCAATCGTGCGCATCCATAAATTCGATTGCTGCTGGCACGGCCAGATATGCAGCCGGGTCTTTGGTCCCCCACCATTCCAATTGATCTAGGTAATCCGAACCGGTTGTGTATGGGGAATTCTGCCCCCATCCCCAGCTGACCACCAGGGGCTCGACTAAGTGCTGCATCTCTCGGCGGGTATAAAGGAAACCTGCCCCTTTGGGGCTGAGCATCCACTTGTGGCAGTTGCCTGCGTAGAAGTCCGCCCCGGTAGCTTCCAAGTCCACTGGGACCTGGCCTGGGGCGTGGGCGCCGTCGATCATGGTCGTAATCCCCGCCTGCCGCGCCCGCTGGCAGATGCGTCTCACCGGGAGGCGCAGGGCAGTGGGGGATGTGATGTGGCTCAGGAAGATGACCTTCGTGCGCGCCGTTACACCTTTCCAGAACTGCTCGATGATCTCTTCTGAAGATTTTATTGGTAAGCGAATCTTCCGCCGGATGGTTGCAGCACCGGTTTTCCCGCAAATGAACTCCCATGCATTGTCACAAGCGCCGTACTCATGATCCGAGGTTAAAATCTCATCGCCGGCTTCGAGTTGCAGCGCGCGAGCGACGAGGTTAACCCCGAAGGTGGCGTTGGGGATGAAAACCAGGTCGTCTGGGTCCGCGCCCAAGTAGTCGCCCAGGTCCCGTCTGGCGCCCTTCAGGTGGTCCAATAACTCCCTTGCGATGAACTGCACGGGCTGGCGTTCCAACACTCCTTGCCATCTTTGGTAGGCTGCGAACACCGCTCGTGGGGTAGCCCCGAAAGAGCCGTGGTTGAGGAAGACAACTTGAGGGTCCAGCAGGAATTTGTCTCTGAGCGTCGTCATGACCTTTGTAGTTAATTATAAGCCCAATCAAACCTGCACTAACGAACCCACCTAAAAAACGTTCCAACCTTCCAACGTTCTAACGTTTAAACGTTTAAACGTTTAAACGTTCCAACGCTCATTTGACCGGCGCAATAGCGAATATGGCCTGGAATGGCACGCAGTAGATCACCACGCTGCCGTACTTGTTCAGATCGGTTCCGGCGGGGATAGCGTATTCCTGTTCGCCGCTTATGCTCTGTATTTCACCTAAGTCGGCGTAATCACCCAGAGTCTCGACGCTGTATGGGGAATCATCTTCCGCTAGGATCACATGTAGGTCCGGCCCGCTGGCGACCTCGAAGTTCTCCAGGCGCACGAAATGACTTCCGTCATCATTTTGATAGATTAAAGCATTTCCAGAGCCATAGTGGTTTTCATCAACGCCGTAGAAACTGCCTTGCGTTAGCAGGATGGGCTCGGCGGGAATGGTCTCCGTCGGCTCAGATGTGGCGGTGCTGGTTGCTTCTGGAGGCATCGTCGCGCTCGCCTCCGGGGGGAGGGTCTCCGTTGGCTCCATCAGTTCGGTTGCCGTCGCTTGGGGTACCTCGGTTGGCGCGGGTTCCTGTGTGTCTGTGGGGAGTGGCGATTCTGTGATTTGTTCACTAACAGGTTCTGTCATCTCGGGTTGTGTTTCAGTCAGCCCCGCGCTGGAACAAGCCGAGACGAGTATGGCGATTGATAACCCTAAGCCAAGGATAGTTATAGTCTTTTTTTGCATCGCTGAATTTTCCTCTTATATTCCTCGATTGAGCATCGAACCAGGAGTAGTTGATGTTCAAGTTCCGATTAAATCACCCAAATATTACAGTTTTATAACACGCAGGTCTGGAGTCTCCCTGCTTTCATAACATTGGGGAGATCAGAACCTACGCTATGGGTATCTCTCAAACTGCTCAAAAAAGGGATAAATGAGAGCACTTTAACCACAATTCAAACGGTATAATTGGTGGAATATACTATAATTTATCAAATTGGTTAAAATCTGCGCCGTTGTCGAGGTGATAGGTATTCAGTCGATTTCTTCAGCTCAAACCTCTCACCCTTTCTATGAAAGTGCGCAAGTCTAATCTGTATATAACCATTGGAGGAATAATGAAAAAGGATTCTTCGGGCAGCGTGCGGATTGCCGCCCAGATTCAAGAGCTTATCAAAGGGGAGAACTTGGATTTTGAGCCTTGTGATCATATGACTCAGATCCAAGATGTGGTTCCCTCCGCGGATGGATGTGAAGAATGTTTAAAAATGGGCGATCGCTGGATTCACTTACGCTTGTGTCTCACATGCGGCCATGTGGGCTGCTGTGACAATTCAAAAAACAAGCACGCTCGCCACCATTATCACGAAACCCATCACCCGATGATCGTTTCCTACGAACCTAAGGAAACGTGGTTGTGGTGCTATGAGGACAAATTGTTTGCCAATCCATTCTAAAAGCTAGCTCAGCGTTCGATTTAGCGGGGGAGAGTAGGTTAGGGGTAAAAAGAAACTATGTTTTGATATCGATGACTCATCCCAGAATATTAAATTCGGGATGAGTCGAATTTTTTTTGCTTTGTTCTTTCGAACCATCAGTTTTGGGGTTTACGGTTCAACCCTCGAAATCGTTTGGGGGCAGTTCCGGCAGCTCCCGGTCCGGCTTTAGTGAGAAATCGGGTATCTTGGGCGGGTTTTCTTCCAGTATTTTCATCACCTCTTCAATCGACCGTTCCAACTGGGCGTCCACACCAATGGTGTAATCTTGTGGGGTGTTATCCACTTCGATGTCCGGGTCGGCGCCGTAATTCTCCAAACCCCAACCCACATCTTCAAACCAAAAGGAGAATTCCGGTTGAGTGGTAATTGACCCGTCCACCAGCGCGTGACGTGGCCATATCCCTACCACACCACCCCAGGTGCGCTTGCCGATCAGCGGTCCCAAACCTAACAATTTAAAACCCTGCGAGAAAATGTCGCCATCAGAGCCCGCAAACTCATTTGTCAGTGCCACTATGGGCCCTAACACTGACTCTACCGGGTAAGGGATTGGCTCGCCCCATCGTTGCTTGTCGTAGCCGATTCGCCGGCGCGCCAGCTTCTCTAGTAGTAGCGCAGAGACGTGACCTCCACCGTTAGAGCGGATATCCACAATTAAGCCTTCACGATCAACCTCAGCCAGGTAGGCGCGATGGAACTCGGCGTAACCGCGCGCACCCATATCTGGGATGTGTACGTAACCCACCCGACCATCGGTCGCCTGGTGGACCTTCCGCCGGTTGTTCTCCACCCATTCTCGATAGCGCGACGGCATCTCGCTCCTCAGGGTCTTTACCGTAATGCTCCGGTCCGGCTGCTCGTTTTCTCCCGCGATTTTCAATTCGACCTCCTCACCAGCCAGGTTAACCAGCGCAGCGTTCGGGGAACGTTCCCGGCTTAAGGGTTGTCCGTTGATTGCAGTCAGGCGTTCGCCTACATTAACGTTCACTCCCAGGTCGTTTAGAGGCGAATCAACGCCCTTGTCCCAGGAATCTCCGTGCACGATATGCGTGATTCTCCATCCACCGTCCTCTTCGTCGTAAGTGAAATCGGCACCTAAGAAGCCGGTATAGTAGCTGGGCTCTGGGCGGTAATCGCCTCCTAACTCGTAACAATGAGAGGTCCCCAGTTCCCCTTGCATCTCCCACATCAAATCGGAGAACTCAGCCCGGCTCCCGACTCGTTCGACCAGTGGCAGGTAGCGGTCGTGTACCGCCTCCCAATCCACTTTGGACATATCCGGGGTCCAGAAATGATCCCGCTGTAAGCGCCATGCTTCGCGAAACATCTGCCGCCATTCTCTGCTGGGGATCACCGCTACGCTGACCCTACTCAGATCAATCCAGCCGCTCTTTCGCGAAGGTTTATTGCCAGCTTTGGGGTCGGGAGGCTCCCCAGCTTTCAACACCCGCAGGCGGTTCCCCGCCCGGTAGATCAGCTTCGTGGCGTCTCCCGATAGGTCGAAGTCTGTGATGCCTTTAATTAAGGTTTCTTCCTTCTGCTCCTCGAATTTGTAGATCTTCAATACACCTTTAGCGGAGTATCCAGGATCGAGAAAGGATTGTTCGAGCGCGCCTTCAACCGGGTAATCAGAATAGAGTACTTTACCTTCCTTCAACCCGAGAATGCGCCCGTAGCGTCCTTCGTCTACTGGGAAGGCCGTGATGCGTCGCTCGATCCCCTCCAGGTCAATCTGGATTGGTTCACTATCGCTCTCTTCTCCCTTGTCTTCCTCCTGATTACTCTTCTTCTCATCCCCATCTTCGCCACCCTCCTCTTCATCTTTTGGTTTCTCATCATCTTCATTCTCATCTGTGCTTTCCACCTTTGGGAGGGGCACGAAGGGAGAGGGTGTATCCTTTTGAAGGGTGATCAGGTAGGGTTTTACTCCCCTTGGGAAGTTGAGATCGAAATGCAAGTTATCGTACACCGGATCAAAGTAGCGGTAGGAAAGGAAGTACAAATACTTGCCATCAGGGTCAAAAGCCGGTGCCACGTCCTTCAGAACCGCCTCAGTGAGTGGGTAAATATCCCCGCTGTTTGCATTCCACAGCTTAAGCACCATTACCTGTAAGGAGATGGAAACGCTGTAGGCCACCCATTCACCATCCGGCGACCAGGCCATACCCGCAAATCGATCTGCTTTGCCCCGGTCGATGAGTTTTAGCTCATGGGTAGTCAAATCTAAGAAAAGTAATTCGTAGCGGTGGTTGCTGAAAATGATTTGATCTTTGTTGGGATTGACCGCGATTTCGACCGGACGACCGATATCTAGTTCAGGCAGAAGTTCAGGGGCATTTGAACCGTCCCAATAAACCAAGGCAAAGCGTTCTTCGCCCCCCTCATCTGTCAAACAAATCAGCCTTTTGCCGTCGTTCAACCAGTGGGGTAGACGGTAGCGCACCCCTTGGGGCTCGCCGTGTTGAAGGACCGCTCCCTCCCAATTTGCGAAGGTGAACAGTTTGCCGCGCGTGGTGATGGAAAGCGCTTCTCCTTTGGGGTGCAGTTTCCAACCTTCTAAGTATTTGGCAGCATTTGCGAATTTCCGGTTGCGCTGAACTCCCGGAGAATAGAATTGGACGGGGATCTTTGCGTTTTTCCCTTCTGTCGGATCGAACACATAAAGGTCTGCACCAGCGTGGTAGACTATTTTTTTTCCGTCAGTCGAAGCATTACGAGCGTAAAAGTCGCTGTGATCGCTGAGACGTTGTAAGTCTTCCCCAGAGGTTGTGCACGAGTATAAGTTGCCGATACCCTCGTGGTCGGAGAGGAAATAAATCCGCTCATCGATCCACATCGGCGAAGCCAAATTACCCTTCAGTTCTATTAATGGTTGATAATTGCCTTCACCTTGCGCGTCGATCCATATCTGACCGGCAGTGCCCCCCCGGTAGCGCTTCCAGCGCGCTGGATCGCCGGTGTTGCGCCCGATGACCAAGCTGCCCTGCGGTCCATATGAGATTGCTCGCGCCGGGCCTATTGCGATCTGCTCGGGTTGGCCCCCGTTGAGATCTAGTTTATAAAGGTACAGCAGCTCGGGAAAGGGCTGCCCTGCATTGGAGGCGAAAATTATTTCGTCCTCCGCAGTCCAACCTGCAGTGTAGCATAAGCTGCTGCCCAGATAAGTAAGCCGGCGGGCTTGTCCTCCCGCAGCGGTCATCAGATAGATTTCAGCTTGGCCTTCTTCTCGACCGATAAAAGCTAATTGATTGCCATCGAGCGAGAGACTAGGGCGCGTTGCTTGAGCCAGGTTGGAGGTCAACCGGCGGGCGATGCCACCGCTGGCAGGCACCGTCCATAAATCATCTTCGCTAACAAAGACCACCGTATCATCTGCAATTGTGGGGTAGAGATAGTATCCATCACTCATAAAAGAACTCCATGTTTAATTGGATTGGAACTTCAGCTATTGAAGAGGGAAGGTCCGGGAGGTTGTCTGGTTCACGTCTACCCATTACCCATCCTGCCTCCTCAATTGCGAAAGTGCTGTGAGGTTGAGACCATATTATATACGTTTGTAATTGCTGTGGGAAATCAGTTTGTTCCCTCAAATGCTTGTGATAGAAAGAAACACATCCCATACCAAAAGGGAGTGGGATGTGATCTTGTTTCCCTCTCGCTCGCTGTCTGAATCCAGCTCGAGGGTCGCATATGTTGCCTTCACAATTAGCCCATCAGCACCATCCCCAGTACGTAGGGCAGCAGAGCCAATAAAGCCCAAATGGGATGCCCCCGTCTGGTTTGATTTTGGCGGTCCCAGTTGAAAAGGTATCCAGCCAATCCAAAGCTAAGGATGCTGCTGGAAACCAGGATAGCCAGCGAACCTTCGACAGGTAAGTCCACGCTCATGTTGAAAGCTAGATCCAGGTATGCGTTCATCGCGTGGGGGGTGGGCAGGACTCTGGCAAAGGCTTGCATCGCTTCCGGTAGCATACTGTACGGTATCATCACTCCCCCAATAAGCATTGAGGGTAGGAATATGAGTTGCGACCACAGCACGGTCCCACGAGAACTGGATGATATCACCCCAATCAGCACGCCAATCCCGGAGAAAGCCGAAGCGGACGCCAGGAAGACTGCAACGAATCCACCCCAGTTGGTTGGTAAGGGGGCATCGAAGAGCAGAGGGGCGCTGATTAAGATAATCGCGATCACCAGCGAGAGGTGTAGGATTGAAGTCAAAGCTGGTATGATCAGGATGTGGGAGGCGGGAACGCCGTTGATTTTGTAACTGCGAAATATCCCAGCCTCGCGGGCGGTCACCAGTGGGTCGGGTAACCCTAACATTTTAGTGGCTAGCGTTGTAAAAACGACCATTGCAGGGATCATGATCTCGCGAAAGCCAGGGTTGATCTCTGTCATCACGAAGCCGACCAGAAAGTAGAATGACAGCGGGAAGAAGTAGTGCAGAAAGAGAAGCTGTCGATTGCGTAAATCAGCTCGAAAAGCTGATGACAAGTGTATCGCGAAAGCGTTCATTGTATTCATCCTGTACCTCCACCATTGGTAATTTCCAAGAAACGTTCTTCTAGAGAGGGGCGCGCCACACGCAGATCTACAAGTATGTCGCCATTGGACTCGATATGTGCGATCAAGGCCATCAGCGTGGGGCTAATGTCCCTGCTGTAATAAATCATGTAATTATCTTTGAATTTCTTTTGCTGGACTGCTGGGAATGTCACGTCCAAATGAGCTAGGCTGTTCTCTTTGGTGTAGATGGATATCTTTGTCAAACCGGATCCGGTGGCGGTAATATCCAAGGGGGTTCCAATCGTGACGATTTCGCCGTGCAGCAGAATAGCAACCCGGTCAGCCAACGCTTCCGCTTCAGCCATGTCATGAGTGGCTAGGAGGATGGTCGTTCCTGCAGCCTGCAGTTCCCGCAGCAGGTTGTGGAGTTCCGCTCGGGAGGGTACGTCTAAGCCGGCGGTGGGCTCGTCGAGAATCAGCACAGGCGGGTTGTGGATCATCGCTATTGCCAGCGTCAAACGACGTTTCAAGCCGGTTGATAGTTGGTAGTACTGAGCCTTGCGTTTCTGCCCAAGTCCTAAACGCTCTAGAAGTTCAGGTCGTGGAGGTACGCCGTGATAGGCGCAAAAGAAGCGCATCGCTCCCTCCACACTAAGGGTCTCTGGCAGACCACCCGATTGTAATTGCACACCGATCAGGTCTCGGAGTTGATTGTCTTGGCGAACCGGGTCGATTCCTGCTACTCGCAAAGAACCGCCATCCGGCTGCCGCAGACCTTCCAGGCTCTCTAGAATCGTGGTCTTCCCGGCTCCGTTCGGACCGAGTAAGCCGAAGATTTCTCCCTGGTGCACTTCAAAGCTGGCCTCCTCCACGGCCACAACATCGCCATAAACTTTGCGGAAATTACGGACTTCGATAATTGGATCCTTCATCGTTCTCTCCATTAAAATTTCTCACATTTTGGATTTTACTTCTCTGAGGCGTGATCCTGATGATCTCTTCATTGACCCTATCATATGCTCTTTGAGAATTTTTGTCATCGTCCAGACGGGTGGGGCAGCATTGCCCTTTCGTACACTGTACTTCTGGACAATGTTCAGGGCTGGAAAAATGGGTACAATAGATAAAAGATGAAGACAGACTCCAGCGTGCTCTCTCAAATACGTAATCTATTTTCTGGTTCGCCCCCCGCAAGAGATGACGAGCTGGGATATGAGCGCGTTTTTATGGTGGTTGTGACCGTCGTATTGCTGGGACTTTATGCTCTGACGTTGTACAATTCCCCTTCCTTTCGAACTTCTGGACGCGTGGCACTGTTCACCGGCTTGATGGCGCTGCACATTTTATTGTATTGGGCCATCTTCTACTTCCCTCTTAACCAAAGGTGGGGGATAGGTTACTTGATTCTCCAGAGCGTAATCGCCTTTTCTATAACCTGGCTCACACAAAACCTCACCATGGTTTTCGGCCTTTACCCGCCCTTGATTGGCTTGGCGGTGGGCATACTGCGACCTTTGTGGTTCGCAG
Organism: Anaerolineales bacterium; assembly: GCA_050049875.1. Taxonomy (GTDB): domain Bacteria; phylum Chloroflexota; class Anaerolineae; order Anaerolineales; family UBA11858; genus JASFVL01. The sequence goes on along the minus strand of JASFVL010000025.1, from coordinate 6,339 downwards.
CTCTAGGTATCGTGTTTCTTCTTGGTGTGGGAGCGGTTAGCACGATATTAATGCAGGGATGGAATACTCTGCTCTCGTGGGCTTGGGTCGCCATCCCGGTGGCGCTCTTTGTGGTCGTTTATGTGACCCTCTACGGGCGTCAGGCAGACGCGCGTGTTCAAGCCCAGAAGCTCTTGGGTGAGCTGGAAGAAGCGCACTTACAGCTGGTGGAATATGCCGCTCAGATTGAAGACCTCACCCTGGTTGCTGAGCGTCAGCGCATGGCCCGTGAGTTGCATGACACTTTAGCTCAGGGGTTGGCTGGTTTGATCCTGCAGTTGGAGGCCTGCAGCACCCATCTCGAGCAGGGCCGCACTGCACGCGCCCAGGAGATCATCCACCAGGCGATGGGGCGTGCCCGCGCCACCTTGGCCGATGCCCGCCGGGCGATCAGGGACCTGAGGGAGGCCCCGGAGGGTGCCAAGGATTTCGGCAAGGTGCTGCGCCGGGAGATCGAGCGTTTCTCCGCTGCCACCGGCATCCCCTGTGACCTGAGGTTGGAGTTGCCGGACCCAATCCCCGAACCGGTCGGCGTGCACGCCCAGCGTATTGTGGCTGAGGGCTTAGCCAACGTGGCTCAGCATGCCCAGGCGAACCAGGCTTGGCTTCATGCTGCCAGCGATGGCAATCAACTCGATTTGGAGATTCGTGATGACGGTGTCGGCTTTGATCCGAGTATCCGGAGTCCTGGAGATCATTATGGTCTGGTGGGAATGCGCGAGCGGGCGCGCTTGGCTGGGGGGAGCATAGAGATCACCAGCCAGGTGGGTCAAGGGACGAACTTGAAGGTTACTTTACCTCTTATGATTGAGACGTTGTCTGATACAAAAGATCGTAGAATGATGAGCCCTCCTAGCGATGGATGATGATTTCACCCGCGTGTTGATTTGCGACGACCATTTGATCGTTCGCGAAGGTTTACGCCTGATCCTCGAGACCGCCGAACGGATTGAGTTGGTCGGAGAGGCCATCAATGGCTCTGAAGCCCTGCGTCTGACCGGCGATCTGAATCCGGATGTGGTTTTAATGGATCTGCGTATGCCTGTTATGGACGGGTTAACCGCCATCGAACATCTGCAGCGCGATCACCCCCAGGTGGCTGTCATCATCCTAACTACCTACGATGAGGATGATCTCATCTTACAGGCACTGCGCTCGGGCGCGCGCGGCTATTTGCTTAAGGATACGGATCGGGGCACCCTGATCAACGCCATTCACGCCGCCGCCCGCGGCGAGACCTTGCTCAAGCCGGAGATCATTGAGCGCCTCTTGGCTCAAACTCAGGAACCCGCCAAACCGGAAAGCGGGCTCGACCTCACCGATCGGGAGTTGCAGGTGTTGGTCGCCGTGGCGCGCGGCGAGCGCAATAAAGAAATTGCCTTCCACCTAGGGATCACCGAACGCACCGTCAAAGCCCATTTAACCAACATCTACAACAAATTTGGGGTCGACTCGCGCGCTGCAGCCATCGCTGTGGCAGCCCAACGCGGGATGCTTTAACCATCAGCGGCTTCCGATCCGGTTTCAGATCGGAAGCCGCTTTTCCTTATATAGTCTACTCACTTATTCCTGCGGCGGTAGCGACTGCAGGTACATCCACAGGGCTTTCAACTCGTCGTCCGTCATTTCATTGTACACATCCCAAGGCATGACCTCGCTCTCTGTCATCCCGCGGGTACGGAATAAGTCGATAAAGGCCTGCTCCGAGACGCCGCTCAGCCGACCATCCGGGGTGATATCAGGCCCGGGTGGCATTCCCTCCTCCAACGGGACTCCACCTGTCAAATCTGATCCGTGGCACATCCGGCAGAGTGTGATGGACATCAGGTAGCCTCCATACTCAGCGGTCGGCCCCTGATTGGGCATCTTTGCAAAGGGGGCACTGTGGTCAATCTCCTCCGCTGGGATCAACGGAATGGCCTCCGTGTCAAACACCCCCAGAGCGACGAGAACCTTCCCTAGGGTCTTTGCCTCGGTTTCGGGAAGTTCGTTATCCACCGGCGGCACGGACTTGACGTAGGCGATGATACTACCCAGATCTTGTTCGCTGAGATTATGGTAGAGGTCCGAGTGCATAATCAGCAGGCCTCGACCCTCAGGGTTGACCCCATGGCGGATAGCCCTGACCCAGTCAGCGTCACTGTAGATAGCACCCACGCCGCCCTGACCGGAGGTCAGGTTGGAAGCGGAGATTGTTGCGATGCCTGGTTCGTCGTCGAAGATGTCTCCTCCCAGATTTTCTCCGTGACATTCCTTGCAAAAAGTCACAGCTTCCACCAAGTGCTCGCCTCGTGCCAGGGCCACATCATCACTTGGGATGGCGATGGTTTCAGCTTGGATGTCGTGGGTTTTGTTAAGGCGGACGGAGCCGAGGATGTATAACACCACCCCTGCCAGCACAAGCAGCCCTACCAAGCCGCCCAAAATGATACCAATCCATTTCAATACCTTCTTCATACCTTCCTCCTTGTAATCCTAGTCACCATTCCAAGGTCTCCTGCACGCCCCAGCCTTGGTCCTCGTCGACTAGGTCAATCCGGCTAGGGGTCACGCGCACCACCTGGTAGAGTGCCTCCGGTTGTACCTTGGAAGCCCAGCGAGGCAGCAAGCGAGTCCAGTCGGGAGTCTCGATCGGGCGGGCTGTGCCCTGAATCTGGAGCCAGCGCAGGCCTACCCCGGAAGACGCCTGTATGATCAATAAAACTTCAGCAGCCTTTGACAAGTGGTGAGCGATGTCAGCCCAACGGGGTACTAAACAATCCACTTTCGGATTGTGTCTGCCAGATGCTCCAGAAGTGGGGCGATACCAGACCGGCATGGCCCACACGCTCTGCGAAGTGATGGTGCTGATAATGCAGGTTCGTTGGTGGGCCAAGAAAGTTGCGAACTGTTTCCTCTGTTCATCACGTAATTGGGAATGCATTGTCGTTACTACCTGCCGGTTTGGAGTTAGGATTGGATGACAAAACTTGCTTATTTCGCCATTTCAGATACCCAGGTCGGCTCACCAGCTTTTGACCGGAGCGCATACCCCGACCAGGCAAGAGCCGCTCCCAACACGACACCCTCAAAGCCAATCTCAAGGAAGCCCATGACAAGGAACAGAACAGCCCCGACCATGAGTAGCACCGCCGCGCCGCGTGGCAGCACCCCCGTTTGTAGGGATGCCAAGCCAAATAGGAAGAAACCCACCGAGAACAGCACGAAGGTGAGCAGAATCCCGGCAATGAAAGCTCCTGTGGGTTCGGTATCCAATACCCCTGGAGCCGTTATATCTGTCAGCCACGGTGCCATAAAGGCTGAACTCCAATCGACGCCAGAGACCATCACTGACCCGGTGAAAGCGACCAAGAAGGCGATAGCCCCCAGGTTTCCCGCTTTTTCTGCCTGACTCACGTACAATCCGACCAGTCCCAGGATAATGAGCACCTCCGCCGCGATAAAAACTACCTCCACGATAATCCAAGAACCGGACGCCATTGCCGCGCTGTTGGGTTGAGTGCCAAATAGAACAGATTCCAGTATACTGGCGATGACGAGCAGCAAACCGCCTACCAAAGCAGCCATCCCACTCCAACGGATGAGTTTTGATGACGACATGATTAACATCCTCCTTTTTGTTAGGGTAAGTTTATATTTGGCTCCAGCTTACCCAATGGAGGCGGTGTTGTCATCCAACAAAAGTATGAGATGGGTGGGAGGGGAGTTTGATTTTGTGATTCTGTCACCCCCTGAGCGCGTATGGCAATGAATTAGAGCATCCTCAACTCACGCACGCGCGCGGCCGCTTCTGTGCGCGAGGAGACGTCCAATTTGGCAAAGATATGGTAGATGTGTGTTTTGACGGTGCTTTCGGCGATCACCAGTCGTTTGGCGATGGTCCGGTTGCTGACCCCCTGGGTAATCTGCTTCAATACTTCGACCTCCCGGGGGGTGAGGGTCTCCCCGGTGTAGGGTACCTCGACCGGACGCGGTTTGTCGTCCGCGCCCAGCATTTCCAACAGGCTGGCGGCGTAGCTCTCATAGATGCCCTCTTCCACCGCCCGGTGTAGTAAGGGTACGACGCTATGTCCCTCCACCAGGATGGCGAAGGGGATGCCCAATTGCTCATGGTAAGCCAATACCGGGGTTAGCTCGGTCAGTGCTTCATCCTGTCGATTTTGCTGCCAGTAGAGGCGGGCTAACATCAACCGCGTGCTCCCGTGTGTGGTGGAGCCCCCATCTTGCTGCTCGAGCACCTCAGGCCGGCGCAGAATTCGTTCCGCCTCCTCGTAGCGCCCTTCCGCCATCACCAGCAAGCTCTCCATCCAGGACCGGCAAATACGGGCTTCTGGAAATTCCCGTTGCTGATCCTCTTCCATTAGAGCACACATCTGTTCGTAAATCTCAAGGGCCTCTTTCAGACGACCACCCAGCCAGCGGACCCGCCCGGCGTAAAAAAGGTACAGGGGTAGGTCAATTGGTGGCTGATCTGTTTGATCGACCCCCAGAAATAATATATCGAACAAAGGCTCGACGGCGGCAAAATCACTTCGGGCTGCGTGGGCGATCATCAGGAATAGAGCTGCATTTTCACTCAAATAAGGATGACCACCCAATCGCTTTCTCAGGGCCAGCGCTTTTTCGCCGATCCGAATGGCCCCCGCCAATTGCCCTCGGAATAGGTGCAAAACCGTGGTCATCTCCTCGACCATTAAGCGTGAGGGGCTGACCTCATCACCTAAATGAGCCTTAGCCTGGCGGGCAATACGCTCCAGGTGTTCCAGCCCGCCGGGTAAGAAAGCAAAATCCGGGTGAAAGAAAGGCAGCGTCACCAGGTAAAGCGGGTCCAGTTCGCCGCTTTGCTGAACTAAGCTCATAGCTGCTTTGAAATCCCGTTCAGTCTGCGCCCGATCCCCCAATGCCCCTTTCGCCAAGGCGCGGCCCAGCAGCGCTTGTACCCGGATATGAGGCGGGATGGGATATTTCAAGGCCTGGCTATGCAGAGCGATACTTCGCTCCAAATCACCTTGACCAACTACGCAGGTTGCTAGATTGACCAACACCTCACCTTGCCCTGCCTCGTCACCTACCGCCTCAAAGCCTTGTAGAGCGCGTTCTAGCAGCGATTGCACTTCTGTCCATTCCTCCTTCAAGAAAGCGCTATTGCTCAAGTAGTGAAGCAAACGTGGATGGCTCTCCCGGACGGAGGCGGGCAGCCTGTTAATCCAGCGGTTGAGGGTCTCGATGTATCCCCGTGTGAACATCTCGGTTCCGATCTGCTCAATGATATCCGCCGCCTCCCCCCATCTGGATGCGGCCAAATAATGATCAACAGACCTTGCGGGGTCGCTTTCAGCCTGGGCTGCTCGCAGGTGCAGTTCGGGCGGACGCTCAGGATACCGCTCTCTCAGTTTTCGGCTCAGAAATCCGGTAAAGAGGTCATGGTAGCGGTATCGGGTTTCAAGTTGCAGATTTGTTGTTTCCAGGCGTGGCTGGTCAAAACGCGCAAGGTGAGGCTCCGAACCTCCCTGTCCCTTTGAGGGGGAAACCCGAACCAAAAACAGGTTGCGGCGATACAGCTTTTCCAGCATGGCCTCGGCGTCGTTACGGTGGGTGACAGCCCGGCAAAGGGTTGGGGTTAATTCAGGCAGGATCGCCGTTTCCAATAGAAAGTCCCTTACATCCTCTTCCTGGTGATTGAACACTTCTTCTGCCAGGAAGTCAAAAATGTTGCGATCCGTTTGTACGAGGTGTTGGATGAAGGTCCTCCGATCTTCAGCCGAACCTGCGCGGTCGAGGGAGTTGGCGAGCAGGCGTAAACCCACAGCCCAGCCCTCTGTGCGTGACTGCAGCAAAGCCAACTCGGTGGTTGACAGACCTAGATGCAAGCAATCGTTGAGAAAGGCGCTGGCTTCTTCGTCGCTGAATCTCAGCTCTGCCAGTCGCAGCTCAGCCACCTCCCCTCGCGCTCGCAGACGCGCCAGAGCCAGGGGTGGATCCACCCGGGTCGCCACCACCAGGTGCATCTGCGGGGGAGGGCGTTCGAGCAGGTAGTCCAGGGCGACGAATATGGCTGGCTCATTGATGCGGTGCAGATCGTCCAGGATCAGGGTGAATGGATCGGAGAGGCTTTCCAGCACATCGTTAATCAGCACGCTCGTTACACGCTGCACCTCAGCACTTGGCTGGGCGGGATCGGTCAGAAGGGATTGAGCAGCAACGCCGCAGGATGGGTCCAGGTGCTGCAAGGCGATGATCAAGGCGGTCATGAAGCGCGCTGGGTCATTATCCTCCTCGTCCAACGACAGCCAGGTTGTG
>JASFVL010000024.1:0-24327 GCA_050049875.1 Anaerolineales bacterium | reverse complement strand
AGCCATTGCCTTGCTTACATATTTAATGAATTTGAAACATTTAGTGGAGTGGATGGGTATTGCCCGTCCACTCCACATTAATTCCCTAACAGCGTTCCTTTTCTAATTATCCGATCTATTCGTCGAAGGGAATTTTAACAAGCCCTTTATTAATTTCGGTTTCCAAGAGGGCGATTTCCTCTTTTACTTTTGATATGACCTCATCCATGGGGATGACGATGCGATCCTGGAGATCGCGACGTTTGAACTCAATACCGTTTTGCTCTAGGGAACGCTGGCTTACAGTTAGGCGAATTGGATTACCGATCAGATCAGCGTCATTGAATTTGACCCCTGGGCTCTCATCTCGGTCGTCGAACAGAACCTCCACTCCTACCTTGCGCAGGTTTTGATAAACTAGGTTTGCTGTTTCTTCGACCTGCCCCTCATCACCTTTCCCTGGCAGCATCACCAAATGAATGTGATAAGGTGCAATGGTGATGGGCAATATAAGACCCTGTTCATCGTGGTATTCCTCAACCACTGAGGCTAGCAGTCGTCCACTACCGATACCATATGAACCCATGATGACAGGCTTCTCTTTTCCGTCTTTGTCCAGGAAATAACATCCCATTGAGTCGCTATAACGAGTACCCAATTTAAAAATGTTGCCGACCTCGATTCCGCGAACGGAATTCAAGGGCGAGCTGCAATTTGGGCATAGATCACTCTCTTGGGCAGCTGTGATGTCGGTTACAATATTGGCTTGGTAGTCTCGCCCGTAATTGACGTTTTTGAGGTGATAGCCTTCTTCATTTGCACCGGCTACTAAATTTGACGATTCGGGGATTAAGTCATCAACAACTACCAAAACATCCTTCAAACCAACCGGAGAAGCATATCCAGGTACAGCTCCAACAGCAATGATCTCAGCCTCCGTTGCGGGGCGCATTTCTAAAGCGCTGATAGCATTAGCTAGCTTGGTTTCATTTAGCTCCATATCGCCGCGCACAATGGCGAAAACAAATTTTTCCACACTTGTTTTACCCTCCGGGAGTGTAGCGATGAGAAATACGGCTTTGGCTGTCTTCGCCTCGGGAACCTGTAGGAAATTCGCTAGTTCTGCGATGGTTTTTGTGTCGGGAGTGGCAACTTTTTCCAGATGCTTTGAATCTTCTGAGGGAAGAGGTGTCTTCTGGAATTCTGCTATCTGTCGGTTAGCGGAATAGCCACAGTGATCGCAAATTAACAAAGTGTCCTCACCGACTGGGGTTAAGTACATGAATTCATGGGCTAGCTTACCACCCATCATGCCAACATCGGATTTTACAGATATTACTGGTAGTCCACACCGATGAAATATGTTGAAGTATGCTTGATAATGGGCGCGATACTGTTGGTCCAAACCATCCCAATCTGAATCCAGGCTATAACTGTCTTTCATCGTGAATTCACGAACCCTAATCAGGCCAGCCCTGGGGCGTGGATCGTCGCGCCATTTGATTTGGATGTGATAAATGAGAGCGGGGAGTTGACGGTAGGAATGGATATCTTTACGCACAATGTCAGCGACGACCTCTTCATGTGTCATAGCAAGGACCATATCGCGTCCGTTCTTATCCTTAAATCGCCCCATCTCAGATCCAACCTGGTACCAGCGCTCGGTCTCTTGCCATATCTCAGCAGGATGAACGACCGGCATAGTGACTTCTTGACCACCAATTGCATTAATCTCTTCACGGATGATATTTTCAATTTTGGTCAACGAACGGCGAGCAAGGGGGAGATAGCTAAAAATTCCAGAAGCAAGCTGGCGGATATATCCTGCCCGCAGCAAGAGCTGATGGCTGGGGATTTCTGCCTCTGCCGGTATCTCTCGAAGAGTTCTGCCAAATAGTTTGGACATTCGCATGTGATGGATCTCCTATATCTATATTTCAGTTAATGCTAAACGGGTTGCTGCAAACCTGTTGGTATATGAAAATCGCCCTCTAGGCTTTAAGTCCAGAGGGCGAACCTCGCTTGTGGAACGCGTTATTCACCAAACCCCGATAGACCAAAAGCCCGAAGAGGCTATTGGGTGCTTGGGACAGGGGTAGGTGGGAATAAGACGCTGTTCATTGCTTGGTTAGTTTACCAAATGATGGGGATCTGTCAAGGCTTCACTCTACTCCGACTCACTGGTCATAATAAATAGTGGCTTCATTTCAAAACGTTTGTAGTACGGGCGAAGCCGTTCTGTGTTGTAATATCTGTTGATGTTGACAACTTTGTTCGTGCTGGTAATAACATCGAGAGGCATATTGTCATATCTGCCATTCTTTAAGACCACTAGACGCCCGTGAATACCATCCAAGATCAAATCGAGGGCTAAATTCCCATATGCCATCGGAACAATTGCATCGATCGCGTCTGGATTACCAGAACGAACTAGATAACCTAATTTTTGATTGATAATGTTAACAGTATTACCGTTGTTATACTTTACCGATCTTTCTTTTAATTCGGAGGAGACCAGATCGCCAATTCCACCGAGTTTTTTGTGACCATAAGCATCAGTTGTGGAACTTTTGAAGATCATCTCTCCACCCTCGAACATAGCACCCTCGGAAACCAGGACGACCGAGTATCGACTGGGATTCTTTATTCGGTCTTCACTTAAAAGCATGGTAAGTTGATCGATGTCGAACTTGTGTTCTGGGATGACACACCGATTGGCAGCACCAGCCATTGTGGGAAGCATAGCTGTGAAACCAGCATAGCGTCCAAACACCTCTAATACCAGGAAGCGCTCATGAGAGCCGGCGGAAGTTCGCAAAGAATTTGTCATCTCAATTGTGCGCGTAACACAGGTACTGAATCCAATGCAATAATCCGTACCGGGAACATCGTTGTCCATCGTTTTGGGGATTGCTACGATTTTGATTCCATGCCGATATAGATGTGTAGCGTAACTGAGAGTATCATCGCCGCCGATTGGGATCAGGAAATCGATGCCTAAATAATCTAAATTTTTAATCACATCTTCGGTTAGGTCATTAACTTCATCCTGATAATCATCTTTCAGATGTTCGGGGACATCTTCTTTCTTAATTTTAATGGGATTTGTCCGTGAAGAATGTAGAAACGTTCCACCGGTTCTACCTGCTTTGTTAACCACATCCTCAGTCAGTATTTGATAATTCTGACTGTTATCAGCTTTCTTGTCTCGGATGATATCTACCGTTCCAGCCCAACCTCTGCGAATTCCAATTACCAGGTAGTTTTCTCGTAGAGCGCGTATCGTTACAGCGCGAATTGCAGGGTTTAGCCCAGGCACATCACCACCACCGGTCAGAATACCGATGACCCCTTTTTTCTTTTTTATATTCGCCAAAGTTGCACCTCCATCTTCGACGCTCATCACTTTTTATTGCGGATTAGCCAATGTAATGTTGATTGCTGTAAATATTTTTTTCCTGATAATCCGCCGGAATGATACCACAAAAGGTGGATGATCTCGCTCGTTATAAAGATACGTTATATTGAAATTCAAAAAAAGCCTTCCAGTCTGGAAGGCTTTTTTTGAGGTGCATTTTTGAAAACTCTAAGTAGTTATCTGGTTAGTAAAATAATAGGTGTCATGGGTATGTACATCTATTCCACAGAGCCTTTACGATAAACTGCGAATATTCTATCCGATTAATGGCTGCGTTCATAATCTCACTCTGCAATCGGCAAGCATAGGTCAAAGACATAATCTTCAAGAGGGGTGTCGGGATCCACCAACAGTTCTTCCAACCATTGGTGGTAAGCTCGCTTATAATGGCTATTCTCCCGCCAAGTGACGAGTTTTTTCCACACCTCGCCGATATTATCGAGCCCCTTAAAGCGGGTGACAGCGTACAAACCACCGGAGAACTCCTGGACGCGAAAATCGCCTTCCTGGATTACATCGTTTCCAATGGGCAGCCATAACTCGTATCCATAGTTCGGGCTTCCTGCTGATGGGTTGGGATTGTTGAAACCAAAGGTTCTATACGACTCGGGGTTGTCGATTAAACCCTTTGGAGTTGCCCAAGCTTTGAGTTTTTCCCAGGCTACGATTTCGGGTGATTTTCCAAACCCGTAAAACGATGCAACTCGCATTGGATCCAGCTTCACAATTCTAACATCTAGATCACTCATGATTTTCTCTCCTATTTAATAGTTATCCGAATTGAGATCATTCGACATTGATATGCAGTACTATCTTACAAGATAATACCTGACATCTGATGTCAGAATTACGAGGTAAAATATCGCTGAAATGAGAATGAGTATTTGGGAAGTGAGGGTATTGTCACATGCGAGCTGATCGTTTGTTATCCATATTGATGATTCTACAAATACGGGAGCAAGTGACAGCTAAAGAACTCTCGGAAGAGCTTGAAGTCTCCGTGAGAACGATTTATCGAGATGTCACAGCATTGTGTTCTGCAGGTATACCAATCTACACAGAGCGCGGGCCAGGTGGGGGAATCTCACTTATCGAGAGTTATCGCACAGACCTAACGGGCTTGACGAAGGACGAAGTTCGTGCCTTGTTTTTACTCAATCCACCAACAGCCTTAGATGAACTTGGATTGGGACATGAGTTCAAAGCAGCGCTGCTAAAACTTTCAGCTGCACTGCCTTCATCACAACGTCAGGATGAGGAGCGCACTCGACAACGTTTTTTCCTGGATTGGAATGATTGGAATGATTCTGGGGACCGTTTCCCAAAAATACATTTGCAGACGATACAAGAGGCGCTGTGGGAAGATATAAGCCTCAAGTTGAAGTATCTTTCCAGTTTAGGTGACTGGATAGATCCTTTGGAAGTTGAGGTAGAACCGTATGGATTGGTCGCTAAAAATGGGGAATGGTTTTTAGTGTGTAAACATGTGGACCATATAAAAGTGATTCGAATTCAAGATTTCATAGAGGCGAGTAAAACGGGGAAAGAATTCTCACGCCCTGAGGATTTTGATTTGATTAATTTTTGGACGAACTGGTGTCATGATTACAAAAAACTTAGACCAACCTACAAAGTGACTGTGAGGGTGTCCCCTGATCTTATCCCTCATTTACAAGCAGTTCTGGGCGATGCGATCCTCCAAAGTGATGAACTATCTGCACCAGCGGATGAGGATGGGTGGATCACCTTGACTCTGCTGTTTGAATATTTGGAAAAAGCTCGCAGCCGGTTGTTGGGTTTCGGTCGCGCTGTTGAAATATTAGAACCCCACGCCTTACGGATGAGCTTGATAGATTATGCTGACCAGGTCTTGAATTTTTATAAGGGGTAGATCGTGATCCTTAGGGGAGTATCATATGGTACGTGCGAGATACTTTGTTCACCATTTCTCTAAAATCCAGCATAGATTATTCTTTGAAAAGGTATTATCGGATAACATTGAGGCTAAAGGTGCTATAAAACCCAGCTGTGGATGCAAGCCAACTGCCATCATTAGGGTTGTGTTGGATTTGCGATGGTTTGTTGGAAGAAATCTACTACTTTTTGTTGGTACCATTCTGGATGAGCCAAATGATTTCGCCCATGCGAACCCTCCGGCACAACCCACAATTCTTTGGGCTGCCTGGCTGATTTGTATTGATCCCATCCAGCTCCAGAATCGATTTCGCTATCACCATATATCAATAAAATGGGGCGAGGGCTAATGGATGTGAGATCGTCGATAGGGCTTATCATCCAGGGGTGAACACCGGTACGCAGCCAAAATACGCTGGCAAGTGTCAAGCGGAAAAACTTTATGGGGGCGCTTTGGGATAGCTCTGATCTGACGATATGGCACCCAAGGTTTCCATATCCGCCTTCTGCTACAACTGCGGCAATCTGTGGATATCGGGCAGCAGTTCGGATTGCCGTCACAGCCCCCATAGAAAACCCATACAAGGCGATCTTATCCGGATTCACGTCTCTACGAGAAAGCAAGAAGTCAAGCCCAGCAGCTGCATCGTTCAATTCATTTGCACCTAAAGTTACTGGAGAAATTGGATTTGCACAGGCTCGGCTATCGATTTGCAGTACACCGAATCCGTTGCGGATAAGCGGTGCAACCGGAGGTATTTTGTCACCTAAGGAACCTCCTAAACCCCCCATAGATATAATTGCTGCGCCATTGATCCCTGGGTAAAACCAAGAGCGCAGCGTCAAGCCATCCTCGGTGATCAAATAGTGTTCTTCTGGTTTGCCAAAACCCTGAAGCTGGTGGGGTGAGGAACAACCTGGGTAGATAAGAGCAGTGATATATCGCCAAGATAGAACCAAATCCAGGGCGATGAGGGCGATGAAAATGCACAAAAGGCTGAACGAGAACAACCGAAATGTTCGTTGTCTCCGTAGTTTATTTATCATCTAAGCTCAAAACCAATCATTATAAGACTTGCGGAATGGATGATATATAAAAGGTTCGGTTGGGTATAACCCGATCAAGCCCATTCTTGGCACCCCAACTGGGCAACATTTGGATATATTTATCCCCACAACCAAAAAATTTTTGAACGGCGCTCGTCCAGACGATGTAAACCGGTGTCATGCGCTAATTCGATAGCTTTTTGGTATTCCTCATGACTGATAGGTCGATTTAGCTCTGGATACAGATGGGCGCGGAAGCTAGGGCGGTATTGGTCCATCAGGTTGATATAAGTGTCTTTGGATATTTCCTGGGACAGGAACCTGACAATTTGATCCGTCCCTGCGATATTTTCTGGAAGGACGAGATGGCGGACAAGTAAACCGCGAGTAGCAATGCCATGTTCATCCAATTTCAGGTCACCCACCTGGCGGTGCATTTCCCTCACCGCAGCTCGGTTAACTTGGGGATAGTTGCGGATCTTTGAATAGCGGCGGGCGATTTTGGGATCAGCGTATTTCATGTCGGGCATGTAGATGTCCATGACGCCATCCAGGAGTTTGAGCATGGCCATAGAGTCATACCCCCCTGTATTGTAAACTAAGGGGATTTTCAGACCGGCTTGCGCGGCGATCAGTACACCCGCCATTATTTGAGGGACTACGTGACTGGGAGAGACGAAGTTGATATTATGGCAGCCGCGCTGTTGCAGTTCGAGCATGATGGTAGCCAGCTGTTCAGGCTCAATCTCCCTTCCGGAGTCGGTCTGACTGATGTCGTGATTCTGACAATACTGGCAGCGCAGATTACAGCGGGTGAAAAATATCGTCCCTGAACCTTTAGACCCACGCAGGGGGTTCTCCTCACCCAGGTGAGGACCATAACTGCTAATTTTTGCGCGATTACCGGTTTGACACACGCCGATCTGGCCAGCGAGACGATCAACTGGACATTCCCAAGCGCACACATCGCAGATCGTTAAGTGTTGGTACGCTTCAGAAACGCGGTTTTTTAGCTCTCCAGAGGATAACAGCTTACGATAAGATGGTTCATTTGCAGACATAGATTGGCTTTTCTAACGCCCCTCCCGTAGTTAACCTGCCAGCAAGTTCAGGATAAGTTCCGGAATCCAAAATTGACCGAAACCAAAGAGGGATAACACGATCGATGCGATGAGTACCAAAACACCAAAAACAATTAAAGCGCGATCTTTTAGCTGATATTGTAATTGTACTAGCCATGTTCGTGGCCCAACGCCAAAGGCGCGTAGGTCCATGGCGTCTATAATGTCCTCGCTGCCAACGATAGCGTGAATGGTAACCGGTACAATGATTGGTGCGAGTTTGCGGACTTGTTCTATCAAACCACCGCGGAGCTTATCCAACTCATAGCCACGCGCACGTTGTGCGTCCATGGTCAACTGAAAATCGCGCCCAAAGGTCGGTATAAAGCGCATGGTGAGGTCCATTGCGTATGCGATTTTATCGGGAAAACCTAAACCCCGGAAGGCGACTCCGTAATGGGCGGGATTCAAAGAGTATGGAATTAAAATTGTCATGCTGGCGATGCTGAAAACACGTATAAGTTGACTAAGGGCGAAAAAGGTGCGCTCGATCGTAATGTGGAGTGTTGGCTGCCACCCAAAAATGGTGAACGGGGGGCTAAGTTGTGTGATGAGGTGTTCCTCTGTATAAACTTCCATACCCCCTCTACCCGTCAAGAAGGTTAGGAATGCATAGAAAATAATAAAACCGCCAATAAATAACCAAGCGCGCCTCATTTCCCGCCATTTGATCCGTGAGGTGAAGACAACGATCAGCGCAATCACTTGAAAAAAGGCTAAATATCGTAGGTCCCAAAAAAAGAGTGTAGATGCCAAAAAACAAGCGTAGAAAATGAACCAGGCTCTAGGATCGAAAGTCTGAATAATTGAGTTTCTCTCTTTATACCGCCAGGTAACTAGCATGAGAGGTCAGTGGAGCCTTGCGAAGACTTGTCTCAGCTCAAATTGCGGATCGAGTCCTCGCAAGGCTTATTATGGTTATCGACCGGTTTGCCTCTGGACGGCAGCGTACGCTCCGACCAGAATTGGCACCAGAATCGCAGCGAAGATCAGGTTCGGTCCTGCTGCGGGTAGAAATTCTCCAACAATGGCGACCGAGGGTGAGTAACCATTGATCCATATGTCTGAGATGGCTGCAAAACCAATCCCGAGAAGATTCCCTAACATGCTCCAGGTCACAGCAGCAGCGACATTAATGTTTTCCGAAAAAACGAAGCGTACAACCAGCACCAGTACAAAACCGATGACCGCTGAGATGCCTGCGAACAAGGTGATCTGTTGGTCTCCAAAGATTCCCTCATCAGGAGCGAAGAAGAGCAAGTTTTCAATTGAGGGATTTAAGACCCAGAACAAGGTGAAGATGACAGTTAAGGCAGCGCCGGCGATTAGGACATTGTTGAGCCCTCTTTTCTTGTCTGGAAACAACAAGGCCAGCCCAGCGATGAACCCGACCAGTCCATTACCCACACTCCATTGGGGATATAGACCAAAACCTGTAAGGGCATCACCGAACATATTGCCTACAGCGCCGGAGAAGAAGCCTACCACTGGACCGAAAGCGTAACCAAAAAACATGGGGAGAGCGATTGCCGGACGGAGTGCTACTTGACTGACAGAGGGCACCACGAAGACGGTACCGTTGAAGAGATAGGAAAAAACCGCGTAGAGAGCCGCTCCAATGGCCATATACACGACTTCACGAGTTCCCACCTTCCAAACCTCTCTTTCGCGTGTCAGCCAGTAGATCACAAAAACGATCAGCAGACCGATCACGACGAATACAAATCGAAGCAGGGCAGTCTCATCCAATTGCAAATCCGGATTGATTGCACCACCAATCCATACGATCAGCAGGAAAAAGACTAGAACGCCCACTAATGAAAAAATAACAGATCGCAGCCGGGTATCCATTGGGTTCCTCCTCAAAAATGTAAGTTGGATTAATTAGTTGTATTTGTTTTGATGGTCGAACCTACACAGTCGAACTGAAAGGGGGGATGATGGGGATGTACGTCCGCGCATTTTTTTATCTCACCGAGCGTGTAAGTTCTATTAATAATGTGCCAGCACCTCAGCGCGCATAAAGCGGTTGGTTTGTGGGAGCATCTTAAGGTTCGTCTGCAGCAAGGACGTGGGTATTAAACTTGAATCTACCAAGCGTTCGATGTCATTCAATACCTCTTTAGGTGGGCCATCTGCGACAATTTGTCCCTCTTTAACCAAAAGAACCCGATTTGCATAGATGACCGCAAGGTCAATATCATGGGTGATGAACAGTATCGCCTCGAAGTTAGGCAACTCCAAGATGGCGTCCATGAAGTCCATATAGTTTTTATAATCCTGCCCAGCAGTTGGTTCGTCCATCACCAAGATACGCGATCGCATTGCTAGAATGGCAGCTATGCTGACTCGCTTCTGTTGGCCGAACGAAAGCGCCAGCGGTGGATCCTTTTCCATGCCTTGAAGATTGACAATTTGTATGGCTTCACTCACCTCCTTTTCAATTTCTTCGGCTTGATGTCCCAGATTTTTGGGACCGAATGAAAGCTCCTCGTGAACGGTTGGAGCGAACAACATGTGGCTGGGGCTTTGAAAGACATATCCCAGCGTATATGCAATTTGGGCGATGCTTAAATCGTTCGTATCTCGTCCCTTTACGAGAACTGTCCCATTTTTTGGTTTAAGCAACCCAATGGCGTGCTTTACTAAGGTGGTTTTGCCGGCTCCATTGGAACCTAAGACTGCAATTACATCTCCTCTCTTGATATTAAGATTGACACTTTTAAGAACATCGACCTCTTGATCGTAGCTGAATGATACATCTTGAAACTTCACCAAGACTTCATCTTCCAGTTCACTTTCTGCTGGTGTGAATTGGATATCGAGTGGTTTTGGTTTGTTCTTGGCTTGTTCGATAATCATCGCTGCGGGCATTTTTATTTCATGATAATCGACTGAATTAATTAACCCTTCTGTACTTCCCAAGTAACGAATTTTGCCTTGATCCATATACATAGCACAGTCTGGGCTAATTTTAAGGACGTCTTCTACTCGATGTTCAATAAGTAATACGGTCATGCCTTCGTCCACCATACGGCGGATAATCGAGAGTGTTTCTTTGGCGCTGGCAGGGTCAAGGCTGGCGAGTGGTTCGTCAAGGAGCAGAATACTTGGTCGCATCGCCAAAACACCTGATAGGGCCACTTTTTGTTTTTCTCCCCCGGACAAACTAAAGGTTTCCCGATCGCGGAGGTGTGAGATTCCCAGGTAATCCAAAGCTTGATCGATGCGCTCTAAGATCTCTGGGCGGGATAAACTCAAATTTTCTAGTCCAAAGGCGACCTCATTAAGCACCTTGGTTCCGAGGATTTGCCTTTCAGGATCTTGTAGAACGGTACCTATGGATTGGGAGATGCGCGCTAGAGTATATTTGCTTGTATCTTGTCCATGCAGGGTAATTTGACCTTTCAAATCACCTTTATAACTGCGAGGAATCAAGCCATTGATACAGCGGATGAGGGTTGTCTTGCCACAACCGCTTGCTCCAGCAATCAACAACATTTCACCTGCCTTCAC
This sequence comes from Anaerolineales bacterium, assembly GCA_050049875.1. Lineage (GTDB taxonomy): Bacteria > Chloroflexota > Anaerolineae > Anaerolineales > UBA11858 > JASFVL01. The sequence goes on along the minus strand of JASFVL010000024.1, from coordinate 13,332 downwards.
ATTGATGGAAATATTCTCGATGGCTGGTTCTTGCCGGTCACGATACCGGAATGTGACGTCTTGAAGGATGAGGGGACTGCTGTTTGATGACACAGATTTAAGGTATTCTTAGTTCCATAGGTAGCAGTACGATCACAGATCACTGCGCATAGACATCGGGATTGACACAGTTGGGAAGAGGACGGCCATCTAAGCCTGCTAACAGGTTATCACAAGCCAATTCAGCCATGCGTCGACGAGTGTTTTGAGTAGCTGATCCGATATGGGGAACGATCAAACAATTATCCAAAGCATAAAGAGGGTGATCGGGAGGCAGTGGTTCTGGATCGGTGACATCTAGAGCTGCAGCTTTTATCCAGCCTTCGGATAGAGCGCGATGCAGATCATCCGTGACCACCACTGCACCTCGTGAGGCATTGATTAGAATAGCATTTGATTTCATCTTGCGAAGTGCTGGTTTGTCGATCAAACCGCGGGTTTTGGGTGTAAGCGGTATGTGAAGGCTGACAAAATCGCTGCTTTGCAACAAATCATCAAGGCTAACCCGTGAGGCGTTCAGCTTTTTTTCTAAAATTGGATCGGTGTTGGGATCCGTGTAAATTATTTTCATCCCAAATGCATGAGCACGCTGAGCGACGGCACTCCCGATCTTCCCCAGACCGATAATCCCGAGAGTTTTTCCATTTAAGTCGGAACCCAGCCAGCCGGTGGGTGACCAGGTATTCCAACGACCCTGGCGGGCATCCTTACTGGCTTCGATTAATCGACGAGCGGTAGCTAACAGTATTGCCATTGTTAAATCTGCAGTACCCTCTGTGAGCACACCTGGAGTATTGCCAACAGGAATACCCCTCCGGGTACATGCTGGGATGTCTATGTTGTCAACACCAACAGCCATATTGCTGACGACTTTTAAGTTGGGCGTTCTATGTAAAATGGATTCATTAATGGTGATGGTCAGCAGGGTGAACAGGCCTTCCGCTTGAGGGAGGTGGTCGATAAGCTTAGAATCCATTTTAGTGGCATCAACCGGGCCCACAATCGTTCTACATTTACCTTGAAGTGAACTCAACCAACTTTCAGGTAGGCTGTGAGTGATGAGGACGAGGGGTAATTGCGATGAGGACATGGGATATCAAAATGAAAACCAAACAAAACACACGTCAAGTTTGTATTGACTATCGTTAAATAATTTTGAGGGGAAATAGCGAGACATCCTTACAACCTTAACTTGGTATCCGTTAAATTTGTCTACTTCAACCTTATTATAACTGCTGTAATCCGAATTTCTCCTCGATGCACAGCATTAATGAAGGAACAAGAAGATCAAATCATTCACATTGGTTTGCGTAGGACCTGTTTTGATCAAATCTCCGAGCGATTCAAAGAAATTGTAAGAATCGTTCTTATCCAGGTATTTATCAGGATCTAACCCGAGACTAGCGGCGCGATTTAATGACGCGTTGGTTACAACAGCCCCTGCAGCGTCTGTTGGGCCGTCACCGCCATCCGTGGCAAAGGTAACAAGGGTAATATTAGGGATTGTGCTGAGATTTCCAACTGTGCTGAGAGCTAATTCCTGATTTCTACCTCCCGAGCCTTCACCGCGAATGGTTACCGTCGTTTCACCTCCAATGACTACACATGCTGGTCGAGGCACCGGTTGGTCTGTCTTGGCAATTTGACGAGCCAATGAAGAGATAAACTGCCCAGCTTCACGGGCTTCTCCTTGAAGAAAAGTGGTCAGGAGAAGTGTATTGTATCCTTCTGCTTGGGCTTGGTATATGGCAGCCTGAGCGGCAAGATAGTTATTGCCGATAATATAATTTTGTGTTTTATTAAATGCTTGATGGTGTGGTTTTGGAGTTTCTGGGATTTCACCTGCGAGACCGCGTTGGAGATGATTTATGATTTTGGATGGGATTTCATCATAAATTCGGTATTTATTTAGCACCTGCAATGCGTCGCGATATGTAGAACGGTCCGGTACGGTTGGACCTGAGGCGATCACGTCTAATGGATCGCCAACGACATCGGAGAGAATCAGGGTCGAGAGAAAGGCAGGAGTTGCATGACCGGCAAGGTTGCCCCCTTTGATTAGAGAAAGATGCTTGCGCAAACAGTTTATTTCATTGATGGTCGCCCCACTAGCTAGCAGAATGGAGGTAAGCGTTCTCAGATCATTCAAACTCATATCAGCTGTCGGAGCAGTGAGTAACGCAGATCCACCACCTGAAATCAGGCAGATGACCAAATCATCGCCTTGGGTCCTGTTCAACAAATTAATAATTTTATGGGTTGCGTTTACACTGCGTTTGTCTGGCAGAGGATGACTTGCTTCAAAAATTGCTAATTTCGAGGGGAATTGATCTTTATCGGTAAAAAGATGACCCTCTTTGGTGATCAGAATCCCCTCGGAGAGGTGTTCGTTAATTATTTCGACGACAGCCAAACCCATGGGAACACATGCTTTGCCTACTCCAACCAAGAAGACCTCACGCAGGTCGCTGAGGTTGTACTGCTTATCAGCGATGATCAATCGAGTACCCTCAAGCTGCAGCACCTGTTTAACAGCTTCGGTAGGATCAACAGCCGTGATCGCCGCCTGGGTTATTTTTGCGATAGGCTCTACCAAATTTGTGGAGCGTAGCGATTCGGTCTTGAACGCCTCAAGGTAGATGGGATTCACAGCGGTTGGATGCACTCTGGGCTGTCATTTGCAGGGCTATTGACGGTTCGAGAAACCGGATAGGCTTCCATTCTCTCAGCAGGATACGGACCGAGTAGGTGATTCAGCTGATTTGGTCCTCTCTCAGCCGGGTCTAACCAAAGGTCATAGGCATCTTCAGATAGGATGACAGGCATGCGGTTGTGGATTGGTTTAACCAACTCATTGGGCTTTGTGGTGATAATTGTGCAGGAATATATCTCAGAGCCATCTGGAGATTCCCAACGCTCCCACAAGCCGGCAAATCCGAAAGGCTCTCCAGTTTTGAGTTTAACGAAATGGGGTACTTTGGGCATATCTTTTGATCGCCGCTGCCACTCATAGAAACCATCAGCCAAAACCAAGCATCGTCGTCGACGATAAGCATTCCGAAAAGATGGTTTCTCTGCGAGGGTCTCGGAGCGAGCGTTTATCATCCGGTTACCAATTTTTGGATCGTCCGCCCAAAAGGGGATTAAACCCCACACAAAGAAATCCAGTTTGTTTTCACCATTGTTTGGAACGACAGCAACTGGTTGTGTTGGGGCGATATTGAATCGTGGGCTGAGCTCATCCGGCACACTTAGCCAGGGAAACACATCATGCAACTCGTTAGGATCTGCGGTTAGGGTAAAACGTCCGCACATATCGGTTATTCTCCTTTCTGTAAATGACTAAAAAGAAACGCCCCTTGACCTGAGGGGGGCAGGCCAAGGGACGCATTGACATTATTGCACAATCCTTAGCTTCTGTCAAGCAGTTTAGGTTTAAAAGAAATTTATTTAGGGTTTTAAACATCCGCCAGGATATATATCGATTATTCTCATTAATAAACGCATTGTCTCTCGATTTTAGATTATGAGGAATCAAGCTAGCCTCGCTTAAGGTAAACACTTTTGTTAAATATTGAGATAAAACAAAAACCGCCAGCGAGGACGCTGGCGGAGATTGTGTCGGGATGGTGGGATTTGAACCCACGACCTCGCCGACCCGAACGGCGCGCGCTAGCCGGTCTGCGCCACATCCCGAAGCAGCGTGATTATAACTTGCCTGCAAACCTTTGACAAGGCAATGGTCCATTGTGGATGTGTAAAGTATGATTGGTAGAGTGGGTTTTTCATTCGGGCTTGAGCAGCTAAATATCTCATATCACGATATGCTCTTGTATATCTTCACTGTAAGGATTACTATCCGGTACAATAAACGCTGGAGTGAGTTAAGTATAGGATAGGAGAAGAACCTTCAATGCGGGTAATGAGAATTAGAGAACCTGGTGAGATCGATAATGGGCCATTGGTTTCTACTGAGCAACCCATACCAGAGCCTGGAAATGGACAAGTTCGGGTTAAGATTAAATTGTGCGGTGGATGTCATACCGACTTACATATCGCAGAGGGGGATATCCACCCACCCAAGATGCCAATAACACCGGGTCATCAGGTTGTGGGTGTGGTCGATGCGTTAGGTGAGGGAGCCGATAATTTGGTAAAAGGGGATCGTGTTGGTATACCTTGGTTGTACGATTCTTGTGGGGAATGTAAATACTGTCGCGCTGGCCAGGAGAACCTATGCCCTGATGCCAGATTTACAGGATTTCATGTAGATGGAGGTTATGCTGAGTATATGTTGGCTGAAGCAAATTATGTCCTTCCCCTGCCTAAAGAGCTTGAAGATGATCAGGCTGCACCATTATTGTGCGCTGGTATCATAGGTTACCGTTCTCTCAATCAAGCTGATTTGAATAAGGAGGAACGTCTAGGATTGGTTGGATTTGGGGCCAGCGCTCACTTAGCTATTCAAGTGGCAAGGCACTGGGATTGTGAAGTGTATGTGTTCACCCGATCCAAAGAACATCGCAGACATGCTGAAGAATTGGGGGCTGCTTGGGTGGGAGGTGCAGAGGATATCCCACCGAATAAACTTGATCGGGGGGTTATTTTCGCTCCGGCGGGACATTTGGTTCCAAAAATCTTAGCGAAAATACGACCAGGGGGTACCCTGGCGATAAACGCTATTCACATGTCACCTATCCCGGAAATGGCGTACAATTTGATCTACATGGAAAGGACTCTGCGAAGTGTCGCCAATGCGACCTATAAGGATGGTGTTGACTTCATCAGATTGGCGACGGAGATACCCATACGGGCGACAATACAAATGTATGATTTGGATGACGCGAATCAGGCGCTAGCGGATATTAAATATAGCCGAATAAACGGAGAAGCAGTGCTTAGATTATGATAGAACCCACGTTCTTCTTCATAACAAGTCTTGCGTGCACACTGAGATTGTCACAAATGGATACGAAAAGGGTATTGATGGTATAATTTTTTTGCTATTGAGAACCATAATAGATATCAATAGAACAGTTTTAGTCACTACGGGGGTTGTTGATGACCCCTTGAATCTGGTTAGAAATATAGAGGAGATGGACCATGTCAGGACATTCCAAGTGGTCAACGATAAAACGTAAAAAGGGAGCTGAGGACGCAAAGCGTGGACGTTTATTCACACGTCTCGCTCGAGAGATCGCTGTGGCAGCCCGGGAAGGGGGTGGTGACCCGGAGGTTAACTTCCGTTTACGGCTGGCTATTGATCGTGCGCGTGATGCGAATATGCCCAAGGATAACATTGAGCGGGCGATCAAACGCGGCACTGGGGAGAGCAAAGAGGGAGGGGAGCTGGAGGAATTATATTACGAGGGTTATGCTCCCCATGGTATTGCTTTGATTCTTGAATGTGTGACGGATAACCGCAATCGAGCGGTAGCTGATATTCGACATGTACTCAACCGTCACGGGGGAAGTCTTGGGGAAGGGGGATCTGTTGCATGGCAGTTTACTCGTTCGTCATATTTCGCCATTACGAAAGACGGAGTAGATGAGGATGTAATCTTTGAAATAGCTGTGGATTGCGGCGCGGATGACATATTGATCGATGAAGATATTATTGAGGTCATCGCACCGGTATCGTGCTTCAAAGAGATTAGTGATAAATTGCAGGCTGCTGGGATCAAGGCAGATGAAGCGGGTCTTCGGATGATCCCAGATCAGGAACTCTCTTTAAATCATGACCAAACGATGAAAGTTATGAGGGTGATCGACGAGTTGGAGGAATTGGACGACGTTCAAAATATCTATTCAAATTTGGAACTCTCAGACGAAGCCATTCGCCAGCTTGAAGCGGCTTGATTCAAAATGCTGGTGATTGGAATTGATCCGGGAACGGCCTCGACGGGATATGGCTTGGTGGCAGAAGACGAGGGGGGTAATCTGAGCGTTATCGATTTCGGTGTGATCAAGACCTCATCGAAAAAGTCGATGCCTCAACGTTTACTCGAGCTTTATACACAAATACTTAATATAGCCAATCATCATAGACCAGATAGCAGCGCTGTGGAGCAGTTATTCTTCCAGCGCAATGTGCGAACGGCAATGACGGTCGGTCAGGCGCGTGGTGTGGCTTTGTTGGCTTTAGCTCAAGCCAACCTGCCAGTTTCCGAGTACACACCTTTGGAGATAAAACAGGCTGTAGTGGGTTATGGGGGTGCTGATAAGCACCAGGTTCAGCAGATGGTCAGTGCCTTGCTTAATCTTAACGAAATCCCAAAACCCGACGATGCCGCCGACGCCTTAGCAGTGGCGATTTGTCATCTCCACAGCCAGCGGATGCAGGCAATTTACGGAACTAGTTAATTCTATGAACCAACTTATCCGCATCTTCGGTTATGCACTATGATTGCTACTTTGAAAGGTCGTATCGCTAAAATTGGGGATGACAATGTGATCTTAGAAGTCAGCGGGGTTGGGATTCGAGTTTATCTTCCTACACCGCTAATTGATAAATTTGAAACTGGTGAGAGCACATTTCTGCATACACATCTTGTCGTCAGGGAAGATTCGCTAACCCTATTTGGATTTGACAACACTGAAGGACGTGAGTATTTCGAATTGCTCCTCGGTGTCAGCGGTATCGGTCCCAGGCTAGCATTATCTATTTTATCTCACCTTAACCCAGACGCCATCAGACGAGCTCTGTTCAGCGACCAACCGGAAATATTCAGCCGTGTACCGGGTATAGGCATGAAAACAGCTCAGAAAATGATCCTCCATTTGCAAGACCGGGTTAAAGTGGACGAAGGTTTCGAACCGGTGGCTGCGATGAGCAGAACGGATAGCGAGGTGGTTGAAGGTTTAATTAATCTGGGTTATAGTGTGGTTGAGGCTCAAGCAGCTGTTCAAGCCATTCCTCGGGATGCTCCCGATGATGTGGGTGAACGCTTGAGGTTGGCATTAAGTTACTTTTCATCTTGAGCCATCGTCACGATTGATATAAACAAACTCAATTCGTGAAAGGCAACTTTTACAAGGGCAGTCAAAAAAGAGCATTTTAAAGGACTTACACAGTTCAAGTGTGAGGGTGAAGGGATTAAGCGTGTGCAGCCACCCCATCCTTCGATACCTCCCTAACTGCGTAAATCCAGGTTGTTGTGGAGGAATTTTTGTTTAAAGAACGGAAAATAACATTTATTGGCCCCGGCGTTATGGCGGAGGCAATGATTGCGGGGTTGATTCGACAGAACGTCGCGCCAGCAGAATCCCTTATTGCGTCAGGACCACGTCCCGAAAGAGGGGAGGAACTGCGTAAACTTTATGGAATTGCCTCCTTTACGGACAACAGAGCATCGGTCCTTCAAGCGGATGTTGTCGTGCTCTCCGTAAAGCCACAACGACTCGATAGGGTGCTCGAAGGACTAAAAGGGGCTGTCAAAGATACAGCCTTAGTACTGTCTATAGTAGCAGGTGCACCGATTAAAAAGATCGCAAACGGCCTAACTCAAAATAACATCGTCCGCTCAATGCCAAACACACCCGCTCAAATTGGAATGGGCATCACTGTTTGGACGGCAGCGGATGTGGTAAGCGAAGAGCAGCGTGATATGGCGCGCCAGATACTCGGGGCGCTGGGCGAAGAGATTTTCGTTGAAGAAGAGTACTACCTCGATATGGCTACCGCGCTTTCAGGGACGGGTCCCGCCTATGTATTTCTGTTTATGGAGGCGATGGTGGACGCAGGTGTACATTTGGGTTTCCCCAGAAGAATTGCAGAGCAATTGGTCGCCCAAACAGTACGAGGATCGGTAGATTACTATCAAAAGCGGGATGATCCAGTCCATTTAGCCCGGCTGCGGAACCAGGTCACATCGCCCGGGGGGACATCCGCAGCAGCGTTGTATTATCTGGAAAAAGCAGGGATGCGCACAGCCATCTCGCGGGCAATCTGGGCTGCTTACGAGCGCTCTCGTGAGTTGGGTGCGGACGCAGAAACTCACTCCCCAGAACCAACCAGCTCACCCTCTCAAAACTCATAAAGGTTTGCTCCGATGGGGATCGTTTTGTCCATCCTATTTGGCTTCATGCCGATGTTGTTCTTCGCATGGATCTTATATTGGATGGACAGATATGAGAAAGAACCTGTGATCCTGCTTGGGGGTGTTTTTGTTTGGGGTGCTGTCGTCGCAGCAGGCGGAGCTTTTATCTTAAATTCCGTTCTTGGGCTGGGTGTTTATCTATTCACTAGATCAGAGTTTGCAACGGAAATCACGACCGGATCTTTAATCGCCCCCATTGTGGAAGAGAGCTTGAAGGGTGTAGCAGTCTTATTTGTGTATGTAGTTTTTCGAAAGGAATTCGATTCCCTGTTGGATGGGATCGTTTACGCTGGTATCGCGGCGTTGGGTTTTGCAGCTACGGAGAATTTCTACTATATTTACAGCTATGGGTTTATAGAGAGTGGAATAGAAGGTGTATTTTGGATGGTGTTTGTGCGCATCGTATTAGTGGGATGGCAACATCCTTTCTATAGTGCGTTCATCGGGATAGGACTAGCGATCGCGCGCCTCAACCGCAATCGGTTGGTAAAAATTGCTGCTCCTCTGCTTTCGTGGGGGATGGCTGTCTCGATGCACTCGATTCACAACTCACTAACAAACTTGCTGATGGGAAAAGGGGGGTTGGCATTTAGTACATTGGTGGACTGGACGGGTTGGTTCTTCGTGTTCCTGGTCATACTTTTCGCCATCTGGCGGGAACAGCGCTGGATTGTGAATCATCTCAGCGATGAAGTCGGATTGGGAATTATCAGTGCACAACAATATTGGACTGCTTGCTCGGCGTGGGCTCAAAGCGCGGCCAGATTTATTGCACTATGGAATGGGAACTATAGAGCGACAAACCGTTTTTACCATCTCTCCGCTGAGCTAGCGTTTAAAAAACAACAATATACTCTCCAAGGGGAGGGGGAGGAATACCTGCTAGTGATCGAACAACTGCGTAAGGAGTTAGCTGAATTAGCACCCAGCGCTCTGGCTTAAACAATCATCCGAGGTTATAGCAAAACCTATCAAGTGGTAAGGTCATTTCCACCTTGCCCCCAGAGCTCAGTGGATAGAGAGGTGGCCTCCGGAGCTAGCAGGACGCGTTCAAGACGCATGCCCCAACCTGTGGTGGTTTGATGGGTTTGCCCCCCATACATATGTCTCCGATCCCCACCCCTCATTGCAAACTCTTATCAAAGATACTGTCCAACCAATCAAAGACCACCTGGCTCATCAACGGTAGATTCTCGCCCAGCACATGGTGCCCGGCACCTTCATCCAGCGGGGTGATTACCAACCTTTTGTGCGGATTTTGTATAGCCTCCAAACCGTCATGCTGCTGACGCTGAACCTCTTTTGAGCCTTGATATTCCCCCTCTCCGATCACAATCAGCGTTGGACATGTGATTAAGGATGGGTCGATCTTGCAATTCCGGTTCTTGGCTATTAACTCCCACGGGCTGTTCACTCCCCAACGCCAAGCAATCATGTCCATCAACCGGTAGGTTAGGGGGTCATGCTTCTTGAACAGCTCGCCAAACTGCAGAAAGCTGGATTTGAATATTCTTTCCAGATCATAGAGCAAGCTATTGGCGATGCAGGCTTTAATTCGCTTATCATAGGCAGCGGCTCGGGGGATAATGTAGCCTCCGGCGCTGATTCCGTAAGTTGCCAGTCGCTCTGGGTCCACCTCCGGCCGGCTCAAGAGGTAATCGATCACCACTTTCATCGGTATTTCCAGGTCGTGGCAGAATGTCAATCCTTCCAGCGGCAACCCACCCTGACCGGGCAGGTCAACGGTCATGAAGTTATACCCCCGGGCGTGCGCAGCCGGAGCAATATAGAAATAAAGGTCCTCAGTAAAGGTCTCACCACCGCCGATTATCAGCAGAGTCTTGTGGGGTTTTCCTCCACTAGCAGGCTGGAAGTATCCCGGCAGCTTGGCATCCTCAAAAGGGATCTCTACAAATTCTATGGGCGGATCGCACAAACCCGCCGCTTCCTGAAAAAGAGTTCTCGAGATCTCAAATTGCTTCTGCCACTTCTCGACCTCCTTGCGCGGACTGATCATCGCTGTGGCAATGCGGTGATAGAAACTGGCCCGGAGCAAACCCTCCCGAGCGCTGACGGTGTGCCCACCCTGTAGCGAATGGCGGGCTCGGGTTTCCACCCGGTCCGCCATTTCCACCGCTGCTGTGATCCAACTAGCTGGATCCCCATCCCGGTATTGATCGGCTAGAAAGAGCATCTCGCCTAGGGTGCAGGCACCGTGGGCTGCGTGACCCAGGAAGTAGATGAAACCGAATTCCAAGTCCTCGGTCTCAAAGAAGTAGCGTCTCCTCGCAAATGTGCGGTGAGCGTGGAAAATCTCCCCTTTACGAATGGCTTCCAAAATCTGGTTGGTCATGACATCCTCCTTAATCCTGACACATTAATAATAATGACAAATCAATTAATATTGACACCTTGTATGATTTATAGTAGCATTCCTACAACTTCCCTGTCAAGTACCAATTTTCTTAGATTGTCGAATTTAGATGAGAGTACAATTATGAACGCTAAACAACCAAACCGCCACCAGCGCCGCAAACAACGCACCCGGGAAAAACTCCAGGAGGCTATGCTGGACCTGATGCTGGAAAAAGGGATCAAATCAATCGCAATCCAGGAGATCACCGACCGGGCCGATTTAGGCCGGGGTACTTTTTATTTTCATTTTGATGATAAAGAGGACCTGCTCTGGTCCATCGTGGAAGACCGCATTCACGCTACAGAAAACCAGTTAATGCAGGAATATGACGGCAGTATGCCTGAACAAGCGGAATTTTATGCTTACCATAATATGTTCCGACACGTAGAAGAAAACCGGGAAGTATATCAGTTGTTGTTGGGGAACAAAGGCTCGCAGGATGTAGCCAACCGGGCTAAACAGTACTTGGTGTCAGAAACCATTAGAGATATCGATCAGTTTGGTGTATTTCAGGACATCGGTCAGCCCCCGGAGATCACTGCCCATATCGTGGTCGGTTTGCTCTTCAGTTTGATTTTCTGGTGGCTGGAGAGTCCCAGCAAATATACCGTGGGAGAAATGGCTGGGATACTGTACAAGACCTTGCACCACCAGGATCCTCCGTAATGGATTTAATAGATTACAAGCATCCAGTGTAATCGAAAGAGGGGATATAAGCTTAGACCCAAAGGCTGGATGGTCTGTCGAATAGCCTTGGAAAACCGAGGAGAATAGTGGGGGATAATAATGTTTCGGTGCCGAAACGCTATATCTCATTAATGTACAAATTAACCAACCGATCTCGAAGGATTGCAATAAGTCTTTAATAGAGAAACGGGAAGTCTGCTACAATACTAAGAAGAAATTTGCGCTTTTGTTTGCTGAAAGAAGGACGTTGCCGTAGGATCAGAGGTCAATGTTGTTGTATTGTTTGTAATATGTAGAAGTGTCCCGTGATGTCTGTGATGAGAAAATGTATCCTCGCGGAATTTAGATCGATTATGTCTTTAAGAAGGAAAATGAGATGAGGAATATACAGCAAGAGGAATATGAACAACGAAAACAAGAACGGTTGGAACTGGAGAAGAGGCAGGAGGAGGCACGAAAGCGACGGAAACAAGAGCGGCTGAAACTGGAAAAGGAAGAGCAAGCGGCGCGAAAGCAACAAAAACAAGAAAGGCTGAAACTGCAGCAGAAACAACGAGAGGCACGAAATCAACGAAAACAAAAACGGCGGGAATTAGAGCAGAAACGGAAAGAGGCGCGCGAGCAGCGGAAAGAAGAACAGATCGAACGAGATAGGGAGCAAAAAGCGGCACGAAAGTTGCGGAAACAAGAGCGGTTGGAACTGGAAAAGGAACAACGAGAGGCACGAGAACTGCGACGACAGGAAAAAAAACAACTGGCTCTACAACAAGAAAAAGAAAGAGAAGAACGTAAACACGAGTAGCAGAAAGACAATCTTCTGAGGTAATTGAACATGTGGAAGTCTACCATACGCAATTAGAAGGAAGAGACATCTCATCAACTCTCATCCACAGAGCTTAAGATACAGCTACATATGAAGTAATTGATTTTTCCTGTTGGCTTGGATTGTGTTCTGAAAGGTATTCGTCGGGAGAACAAAAAAGAGCAGCTAGCGCTAGCTGCTCTTTATATTTAGGGGGATAAAATCAAGCGATTGTACGATCAGACCGTAACAACGTCTTGCGCTTGAAGACCCTTTTGACCTTGAGCGACAGAGAATTCTACTCGCTGTCCTTCATTCAGGTTGCGGTAACCATCGTCAACAATGGCGCTGAAGTGTACAAAAACATCATCTCCGCCACCGTCGCGCTCGATAAAGCCGTAGCCCTTTGAGCCATTGAACCATTTTACGGTTCCTTGTTCTTTAGACATAATTTGGAACTCCTTTCATAGATTTATTTTTGCTTAATTCACACAGGGGTTCCAAATCAAAAGATAGTGACCTTCTTATTAGAACTTCCGTAAACAAGCAGTGGATTGTACCACATGAATTGGAATATAGTGTTAATCTTTTATTTTAAACGTGGAGAGAGGCGTGGTAAAATCATCTACAACCTGCCCCCATAGCTCAGTGGATAGAGCGGCGGCCTCCGGAGCCGTAGACCTGCGTTCGAGTCGCAGTGGGGGTGCAGAAACCGCCCAAGGTTGACCTTGAGTAATTTTATGATGTCATACCTGATGAGAATTGGTTGAATAACCATATTATGGTCTAATTACCAATTTTTTTACTTCACGAAAACGTAACTAGACGATAAGTGAAAAATGCCTCCTCACAAGTTTGAGGAGGCATTATTATAATATTGAGATCTAGCCACACATCACTTTCAAAAATAAGGTCTGAAACATAACGATAAGGGACGATTGAGACGGAAACAATATCAATCCAATCCCAACCAATGCGAAAGCAGCTTTTATCTCGACGACTTCTATGGTCAACCAAATGGCGGTAGCCACGTTTCACTACCCAACTACCCAAGGTAATCAACCACACGAAGACAATACAGATTCCCAGAAACAAGCGGGAGATACGAGCTGCATCTTTCAAATGAGTGGCTTCTAGGTCAAAACCATGACCTTTCATATCGCCGTACATTTCTTCGATAGTCGGCATACAATTGACAAAACGGTACATGGGGTCCATCCGGTTGCGTTGGGACGACATAGCGGATTTCGACCTGTTCATCCAATACAACCACACGATCAATCAAAAGT
>JASFVL010000215.1:0-6799 GCA_050049875.1 Anaerolineales bacterium | reverse complement strand
CCTTCTGATTCATCAAAAACGCCATGGGGCGCTCAGTGGGAATAAATGAAAATCCCGTATAGTAGAGAATGTAATCGCGATCAAACAGGACGATACCACTTAATTTCTCTTCCTGTAGGTACTTGTGAAGCAGATCTACCCTAGTTTGATATTCTTCTTTCGATATTTTAATAGAGGTCAGATTCGTCATAACCTTCTCATATCCTCACTCGTTAATGATTTCAGTTGAGCTTGTGATTTTTAAACCTGATCGTAATGTGGAGATTACAGAACAGTACTTCTCTTCTGATAACTGAACAGCACGCTCTAGTTTGCCAGCATCCACATCCCCTTTGACTTTATATTCTATATGCATACTAACAAAAGTATACGGGGGCTCAGCTAACTGCTCCCCTGAACATGATATTTCAAGGTCCCTGACACGTTGTTTTTGTTTCTTGAGAATATTGATGACATCATAGACTGAACATGCTGCAGCAGATAGGAGCAACATATCAGATGCTTTAATCCCCCACCATTCTGGTTCTCTATCTAGATTCTTGCCAATTGGGACGGTCTGTCCCTTTGAGTCAATTCCAAGTAATAAGTTCGCATCAACCAATTTGAGTTTTACAACCCCAGTGATAGTGTCCATAATCATCCTTTCAGTAAAGTTAATATGAGTTCGACAATAAATGCCTATTCCCTACTCGAACATTCCTCAACCCAGCATCCTTGGCTGCTTTTTCAGCCGCCATGGCATGACGATGAGAGGTTGTTGGCAAGTCGGATAAGTAAAAATGTGGCCCAAAAGATAACAATGAATACGGTATCTCTGGATGAAAGCTTGCTATGAACCGAGCAATCCGGCCAACTTCATCAGCATCCACATATCCTGGAACTAATAAAGTGCTGGCGATCACAAAAGGAGTATTCGAATTTTCTGAAAATTTACTGGCCGTGCGGGCAAAGTTCTCTAAACTTCGCTTATTCGAAACACCCGTCAATGCAATGTGTAAAGTTTCATCAAACGCTTTGAGATCAAATTTGATTACACCTCCAGAAGAAAGGGAGTAATCAACAGCCCGATCGAGTAAACGTTTGTTTACATTTCCACTCGTCTCCCAACAAATTGTTACTCCACAATCGATTAAATAAGACGCTGTACCCAAAGCGTGTGGCATTTGTGAAGCCGGATCTCCACCAAAAAAACATACGCAATAGGTTCGTTTATTCGCCTTATCAGCTAGATCACGAGCGCTAATCAAACGCTTTTGAAGGGAATGAGAAGAGGCATGTTTCCCAGTCTCGTGTATTTTATCAATTTCCTGATTGTTTGGAAGCATGTCACGATAATGCCAATTCTGGCAATACAAACAATTGTTCACACAGCTCCCATAAAAAACGGCAAGATTATGCTGACCAAATCGTTTTTGCCCTGCGCAAACCCACATAGCAACACAGTTTGTTGGTAATGGATCGCGGTACCAATGCAACAATCCCCTCTCAGGGGTTCCAGCTAAGTGAAATAAACGCCCATCTTGGTTTATTCTCAAACCACAATACCCCACTTGATTTTCCCCAATTTGACAACAGTTAGCGCACAAAACACATTGAACACCGTTTTCATTCTTAGGTGGTTTAGCAGGTTGATCAAAGTTTTCTCTGGCTTTTGTATGCGCTTTAGATAAAAATGCGGAAACACGTGCATTCTCATCCCTTATACAGCTAACACAAACACCAATGTGACCAGAAATTAGATTCGATCGTTTATTACAAATATTACAAATCTGGTTAGGAAGTGGAGGGTAATAAACTCTGAACACTTTATTGAAAATCCAAGTTTCTAGCGATATAAAAAATATTAAAGATCCCAGATTTCTCGTGCTTGTTGAAACATGTCTTCCCAGGAATCTTTTTCAGGGTAGTGAGCCGGCCCAAGGGGGTCCTGAAAAGATTCTCCCAATAAAGAGGCAACTACAGCTTGAGTACAGGCTCCTGCTGCTAATAAGTCGTATCCCCCTTCTAAAATTAACGCAATACGCCCCTCAGCATTTTCATCTACCCATTCGCATAGAGTTGTGATCAAATCACCATATGCTGACGCAGAGAGCAACAAACTCCCTAAAGGATCACGCCAATGCGTATCAAACCCATAGCTGACTAAAATCATCTCGGGGATAAATCGATCCAGCAATGGTATGATCACTTCCTTCATGACCGTTAGATAAGCCTGATCACCAGACATTGGAGGCATAGGGAAATTAGCGGTTGTCCCTTTTCCACTACCTGATCCAATTTCATGTACATTGCCAGTACCTGGGTAGTGAGGATACTGATGTAAGGAAATGAAAAGTACATCTCCTCGCTGCCAAAAGATATCCTGAGTACCATTGCCATGATGTTGGTCCAGATCGACAATCGCTATTCGCTTTGCTCCCCTCTCCTTTAGCAAATATTCTGTAGCAATGGCAATGTTGTTAAGCAGACAAAATCCCATCGCCCGGTTCGGTGTAGCGTGATGCCCCGGGGGTCGGGTTAGCGCAAAACCACGTTTTGCTTCCCTATCCCAAACAGCCCCCCCGACTGCAATTGCTCCTCCAGCTGCTTTAATCGCCAAATCCCAAGAGTCACGAGTTGTATAAGTGTCCATATCCATCCTAATTCCAGACAAACTTTTTGTTTTTAGGTTTTGGAGATAAGATGAATCGTGGACTGATTGGAGAACTTCTATCGGGATGTCAAAAGGTCCAAGATGTTTGTAACCATTCCACCATCCCATCTCATCCAGAGCTTGTTGCATCGCTTCAATACGTTCAGGTCTCTCCGGGTGTCCGCGTTCTTTATGAAGTTCGTGACCGGTAGGGTAAAAATATGCAATCCCTTCCATTTTCCTGTCCTAAAAAATAAGTTTTTCGGATTGTGTTTCAGTTTTTCTATAAATTGCGGGTGAAAATCCGCAATTTATAGAAAAACCGTTGCGTGATCGTTTTGCGATCAGATAATCACAAAAGACATCAAATCCACTAGTTGACAATTCATGTCATCATGGCTAGGATATTAAGTAAATATCATCTGCTTCACAACGCATCTATTGTATCTGAATTTTTGGATAAGCAACAATCAATCATACAATGGGTTCATATCAATCCAAAATTAAATCTTCTGGATATGTTGTTGTGAATTTAGTTCAAGATCGTGGAGTATAAAATGAAAAAAATCTCCATCTGGTTGATTTTTTCTGCTTTGATTTTCCTCCTAGGCTGTGATAGAGAGCAAAACAAGACTCAAATGGAAGTTTCAACCATTACACCACAGAAAACAGCTGTCCTATTTACAGTAACTCCCACTGATGACCCATTTCTATCTGCCCGTGAAAGAATGGTTCAGAATCAAATCGAGGTTAGAGGGATAACAGACGAAGATGTACTGAATGTGATGCGGATAACACCACGACATGAATTTGTCTTAGATCGATTCGTCAACCAGGCTTATGCGGATCATGCCCTACCCATTGAACACGGTCAAACTATATCCCAGCCCTATATTGTTGCTTTGATGACAGAGGTTTTACAGGTAGATTCTGGTGATACTGTTCTTGAGATCGGTACTGGTAGCGGTTACCAAGCTGCAATTCTATCTGAATTGGTGGAAGAGGTCTACACCATTGAGATCATCCCCGAACTGTTCTCGAGCGCTGAAGCAAGGCTGAATGAGTTGGGATATGAGAATATATCTGTTCGCAATGCAGATGGTTATTATGGTTGGGACGAGAAAGCTCCCTTCGATGCTATTATTGTCACAGCAGCACCTGACCATTTACCACAACCATTAATTGACCAATTAGCCGATGGAGGGCGATTGGTCATCCCTATTGGACCCATAGGCGCGGTTCAAACTCTCTGGTTATTTGAGAAACAGAGCGGAGAATTAGAGGCTACAAATTTAGGTGGTGTTCGGTTTGTACCATTTACACGGGAACCGTAGTATTTAAATTGATTCCCGAACTCTCAACCATGAATATAAACAGCGCACCAAGATAAGCAATCGCGCCTACCAAGAGGACTGTTGAGAAACTATATCCAAGCGCGAGGATAGCTGCTAACACAGAGGCGATTACGGATGAACAACCGTTGACAGCCCATGCCCAAGGGACTAGCTGTGGAGAAACCTCTTCTAACAACCCCAATCCAAGGGAGAATGGTACGCCCATAAAGAAAGACATGGGAGCAAGGATTAGAACTGACAAAATGTATATAACAAACGGTTGATATCCAAGTATTAAGGAGGAGTAGCGTTCAATTACTAGCGGAGTAAGGAGAACAAATCCCACGAGCCCGGTAAAGGCAACCTTTTTTGGAAAGCGTTTATTTCTTGATAACAAACTGCCAAATCCAGAAAATAACAGAACAACAAGAACCACGATCGTAAAAGCGAAGGTTGGATGCCCCACGAACAGAATCCAGCGTTGGATTAGTGGAATTTCGATAAACAGGAAGCCTACGCCTAACAACATAAAGTAAATTAAGAATCTAATCCCGCGCCAAGAAATAATTATGCGAGTCTCTGGGGAACTAGAATCCTTTCTTGTAAAATATAGAATCGGGGTCACTATGAGAGAGAAACTTAGAATAATTGCTAATATTAGAAACGCGAAAAGGACTAAATAACCGCTTCCTCCAAATGGCTGCCATGTCTTCCCAATTGTTGCAACGATCTCGGGGGTTTGCTTCCAGGTGAAAAAATGAAAGAAGAAGGGGTGATCATCAGTTGGTGGAGTAATATCAAAAGGGTATTGATCATAAAATGCCTCTAAATCTGTTGATCCAAATAGCTCACGAACCGATATGTAGAGGAAAGGTTCGGGTGTTTGATTGAAACGGTTCACTTCATTAGGTTGAATATCTGGCAACCAAACAAGATCATATTTTCGTTGCTCTGCATAATCCCGAGCAAGATTGGTTTCATTGGTGATCCAACCAGAGGGTTTTACAAGAACTGTTAACGTTTGAATACCTCGATATGCAATCAATGTTTCATCTGGATCGGGAACACCTTGCTCACGCAACGCCTCATGGATTGTAGTTATTAAGCGCAAATCTTCGCTTGGAGGTGTTTGTATCCAGCGAGTTGCAACCAAAAAACCTTGCGGCGATAGATGTGAAAATGCCGATATGAAAGATTCTTTTGTTAATGAATAATCTTCAGATAAGCTATACGCTCCACTCATCACGGGACGATAGGAATCAATTAGGGGGAAATAAATAATGTCAAAACTCTCGCGAGACCGTACTAAAAAGGATCTTTCATTTTCGATGAAAAGGTTGACACCTGGATGAGCGTAAATAATCTCCTCTGAAGCCGAATTCCGAATGGCATCGCTTATTAATTCATTTGATATCACTGCATTAATTGAATTCACCCCTCCAGATAATGCTTGTAGCAAACCTAAACCTCCAGCCGGCTCTAAAATGAGTACCTCTCCCCCCGAGAATAATTCAAAAGCTAAACTTTCCGGTAAGTAATCGGCAGCCGCGAACTCCGAAGGTTGGACAAGAGTAATGGGTTTGACCGCCTCGGCATCAATAGATAGTCCGTATTGTTCGGGTAGATCTCCAGTGTATAAATAACTCAATCCAGGGAAGGCATGGATCCCAGCATCTACGACAATATCCACTCGTGAAATGGCATTCCAACGACTGAATTGCGTCTTGGACCCAGGATAACGTAATGCCTGGGCTAAACTTTTATAAGGGGAGATTTTCATTAGTAAGGGGGCACGACCTTGAATATTAAGAACAGCTTGAAGGATTAAAAATCCACAACTGGAGATCAGCAAAAGATAGAGAAGTATCTTTGATAACCTCCGCCATGGAGATATCTTTCTAGGTTCTTCCTTGGCATTCGAACTACTGACTCTCAGCCAAAGCGATATAGGGTCGGAGAAATGCCCCCACATAAGAAATAGCGCTAATGCTGCACTGGCTACCACAGCCCCCGTTACACCGGTTACCTTTAGGGTAATTGGAGCTAGGAGTGCGCCAAATCCAGACCCGATTAGGTTTGCAGCATAGATAATATGGCTATACCCTGAACTCCTTGCCAAAGCTGCCCCAATACCCAGACCGCTGACAAAAAAAGGAATAGCTAATGCCAAATAATAGAGGAAGAAATATGGAATTTGACGTCTTTCCCAGGCGATGCTGTAAGAGTCAAAGGGAAGGAGATTGATAACACCAAGAGTGATGATAATGCTTAAACAGAATCCGATACCTACACGTGGAAAGAGTATATCTAATGGGATCTCCTTAAGCTTGGGAAAAACACTTAAGAATGTGCCGCTTGCACCGAATCCCAGCAACGCGAGACTCACAACGAGGAATGCAAAATGATAAAATTGGGCAATTGCAAGTAATCGCGTTAGAGTGCTCTCCAACAACAAAGTTGCCGCAGATAGAACGGCAACCCTAAGGGGTATTTGCATTGACACGGGCGCCTAAAATCTTGCCAGGTTAAGACTCATTCCGAGAGGATGACAATGCTTTACGTATATGTTTCCAATACTTCTTGACAATGTTCACTTTCTCATCTTCCACTTTGTGCTGACTGTAACGCGCCTCAACAAAAGCATCCGTCATTTCCGAAATCTCATCCAACACATCTGGATAGGAATTTTGCAATTTTTCAGCATATTCGTAAGGGGTTTGAGAAGCACGACGTGGTACACCACCTTCCTTCGCTCTTCTAATCATGGCTAGGAATAGGAAAATAACCTTTTCCCTCGGGGAAAGCCCTCGAAAGCTCAGAAACTTGGGAGTAC
>JASFVL010000023.1:0-24720 GCA_050049875.1 Anaerolineales bacterium | reverse complement strand
AAATGTGTTCCTGATCCATTCAAAGATTTTACGTATAATCCAACGGATCAAACGGAAAGGGGAGGTGATAATACGCCAGAGTCTTCGGAGCGGTGATTTTGTTGTAGAATTATCACCCATAATCTGATATTCTTTTAACTGTTTTCAGCAGTCGGGGATTCAGCTGAAGACGTATCTATCTCTTCAGGAGGAATTGATGCTTCTTCTGTTTCGTCTCCAAGAGTTGGAGGCGTTGTCCACGCTGTGATACCTTCCTCAATTTTTTTCTGCTTTTCTTCCTTTTTCTTTTCATTAATTTCTAGATGTTGGAGCGATACGGGTGATATCTGTGGCATCTCCTCTTTCAATTCATCCAATCCAGCTTCTCTCATTAATCGGTTCGGTAAATAGCGGATATCTTGTGATGTTTTCTGAACAATTTGCCAACCAGGGGATTGAACAATCCTTCTTAAGAATTTCCCCAAAGACCTACCAGCTTTTACCATGTCATTCGGACCAAAGACAATCAAAGCTATTAGTAGAATGAAAAATAATTCTAAGGGACCAATACCGAGAATATCCATAACTAGATTCTAATCTTGTGATTTTACATTTTGAAAAGCTTGGCAGATTTCATTTTGCCTTGCCGCCAAACTTCCTAAAACACCATTTACGAATCGCGGTGCACTATCGGAACCATATATTTTTGCAAGCTCTACGGCTTCATTGATTGCTACCTTAACCGGTGTATCACCATTTACAGCAAATTCCCATAACGCGATTCGCAAAATATTCCGATCAATAATAGCGACTTGATCAAGTGGCCATTCTGGTGCGTGCTCGGAAATAAATAGGTCGAGTTGATCAACCATAATCCATACTCCAGTGACGATCTGGTGTACGAATACCTTGAGGCGTTCATCAAGGGATGAATCTCCTAAACGTTCATCAATAACGATACCGACCTTGTGCTCTACAAGATCGATTTCATACAGGGCCTGCAATGCAACGCCACGTGCCCTGGTACGAAGTTTCATCTGGATTCAATCCTCTCCTTCAGGATCCGATGGGTAGTCAATATCTTCTATGTGAATGTTTACATAACCAACATCCATCCCCACCATTTCGGATATTGCACGTGTAACATTGTGTTGAATGTTCCGGCTTACATCGCGAATGTTAGTATCGTGTTCTAAGACCAGATGTAAATCGATGAACACACTATCATCTTCGATCTCTATTCTAACGCCTTCTCCCTGTCCCCGTTTAAATATTCGATTTACTCCACCAGGCAGATGGCACATTCGACTTACACCTTCAACTTCCAATGTGGTCAAACGAGCGATGGTTAAGAGAACTCCGGGGGCGATCGTAGTTTTTCCTGGAGGGCGAGTCGATAGATCCATATTTTCTCCATGGTGCTCAGATAATTTACCCAGTGCCATTAAAATAGGATGATTTACATCATCGTCATGCCACCATCTACACCGAGTACTTGCCCGGTTATATATGCTGCTTGGTCTGAAGCTAGAAAGGCAACTGCATGTGCAATCTCTTCAGGTTTGCCTTTACGACCCAAAGGAATTAGATTCAAAACTGCCTTGCGGGATTCCTCAGGCACATTTGCCCATATATCGGTATCAATATATCCAGCAGCGATGGCATTGACTGTAATATTACGTGTTGCAACTTCTCGAGCTAGAGCCTTGGTGAATCCAATTTGCCCAGCTTTGGAAGCTGAGTAATTAGTTTGTCCGGGGTTACCCATTTGTCCAGCCACAGAAGTAATGTTAATAATGCGGCCATATCTTTTCCTCATCATGTGACGGACAGCAATTTTTGAACAATTGAAAGTTCCTTTTAGGTTGGTCGCTTGGACAATATCCCAATCTTCTTCAGACATCATCATGATGACATTGTCCCTCGTTATACCGGCATTATTAATCAGTATATCTAAACCTCCGAATTTATCGAGAGTTGTCTTAATCAAATTTTGGGCTTGAGCATAGTCAGAGACATCCGCTTGGACAATGATCGAGCGGCCTCCATTATTTTTGATTTGGGAAGCTACTTCTTCTGCAGCTTGTTTTGAGTGGTTATAATTTATCACCACTGAAGCCCCACGGTCTGATAACTCTAAAGCTATTGCTTTTCCAATACCACGCGAAGCACCGGTTATTATCACACTCCGGTCTTTGAGGGAAAGAGAATGTTCAATGGGCATAAATATCTCCTATTGAATAGGTGGCTAATTATACCGCACCAAGGACTGGAGACTTACTGATTCTCCCTAATTATAAACAAAATAGCGGGATCAATAATGATTGATTCCCTGCATCAGAACTTGTTTATGGCCTACTGATAATGCATACTTCCCCATCTGCGTAAGTCCTGTTTAAATTATTTTTGGGCTGCTTTTGTTACTATAAAGTTAGGATATGAACATTCGCTAGTATATGCTTCTAGATAAATTACTGAAATCTTCGGGACTCTCAAGATTTATCCCACTTACATTGCGGTCAATCCTTTTCAAGAGACCAGTTAGGACTTTTCCACTTCCTATTTCGATAAATGTGTTTACACCGTTGTGTATCATGTATTGAATAGATTCTGTCCAGCGGACGCGTGATGTAAGTTGCGCTCGTAGGTCGCTACTGATTTCCGCCGGACTCCGTAATGGTTTGGCGTTGACGTTACCGACAATCGGGATTTCTGCTGGGGAAAACAATGTGTGGTTTAACTCTTCGCTGAAAGCGTTTTGAGCGTGAGCCATGAGTGGGGAATGAGAGGCAATGCTGACAGCAAGGGGAATAGCCCGCCTTGCTCCTGCTTTCACCGCCAGGGATGTTGCTTTTTCTATCTCTTGGATTGAACCCGATATGACCACCTGACCTGGACAGTTGTCGTTTGCAATTTGAACAACACCGTGTTCTGTGCTGGCATCAACACATATTTGCTCCACTTCGGGAATCTCCAAACCTAATATGGCAGCCATCCTCCCGGGATTTATTTCACCGGCGCGCTTCATCAATTCTCCCCTTTTGCGAACCAAAATAAGGGTTTCTTCAAATGATAATACCCCTGCAGCTACAAGAGCGCTGAATTCTCCCATTGAGTGTCCAGCGACAAAGGATGGTTCAATAACAAAATTATGTTCTTCGAGCACTTTCAGTACAGCGATGGAATGGATTAGTAATGCTGGTTGTGTATTGAATGTATCGTTTAGTAAATCTTCAGGACCTCCCCAAGCAATTTTGGATATTTCTGAATCTAATATTTCATCAGCCATATCAAAGACTCTGCGGGCAGAGGGGTATTTTGTTGCCAAAGACTTTCCCATTCCTACAACCTGAGAACCCTGTCCCGGAAATATTAAAGCGATCGGCTGAGAACTCATAGTTGAAACACCATCTAAAAGACATGTAGGGCGGTGTTTTTCACCGCCCTACATAATTAATAGACTTCGGATGTTCACGCCTCAATAATGAGGACTTCACGTCCTTTGTAATGACCACAATTGGGACAGACACGATGTGGTAAACGCATTTCTCCGCAATTGCTGCACTGCACGATGTTGCGTCTTTTTAGTGCGTGATGAGTCCGGCGTTTATCACGGCGAGTCCGCGAGATTCGTTTCTTTGGAAGTGCTCCCATAATCTTCTCCTAACAAACAGCATTCACAATAATACCTGCCGAATGGGCAGGTGTAAGTGATTATAAGGAGGGTTAGGCCGAATGTCAAGTGCAGTCCATGAAAAATAAATAATTTCAGCACCAATTAATGTATTTACGAGAAGTATATACCAAACTACTAATTCCAATCAACTAGATCATGTTTCAGTTTTTCTGTAAATTGCGGGGTCTTACCCGCAATTTACAGAAAAATCACTCAATAATCATCAATTGAGTGTTTGAATGAAAGCACCATATACTTTTATTGAACTGGTAAATAACTAAGGCTCAGGTTTTGAATATCTCTAACTTCAAATATATGGACACCGTTTTTGTTGTAAACTGTCTTGAAATATTCACTAATTGAAAGTGATTTCGCCGAGAAGGGACCCCCGCGCGCACCGAGAAACACGTATTTAATATCTTCGGATTGCAGAAGATGCCATAAAGTTGGTATATCATATTTATTCAAAAGAATATTTTGGACGATTTGATTAACTCCTTCAATATATTCGGGTTTTCCAAAACCATAAAGAACGGGTGGTGGCATAGTCCTTTGTCCTGCTAGTGCAGAGATCCAATAACCTCCATCATTCCCCATATAGAGACCATATCCCCATTCGGTTGGATTGATCAAGATTGTTTCCTGAAGGGGCAAATTCTTCTCTACCCAAGTGATAGCTTCGTGGTCAGATATTCTGAACAAAAATGTGACTGGATTTAAGATTGGTAACAACTGCTTGACAGCGAACATTAAAAATATAAAAGCCCCAAAAATTAAACCTCTACGAAGGCTTGTATACCATTTCCTTGGTATATATTTTTCCATAGTGCATAGTACTTGACTTAAGGCATATCCACCTAGAACTGAGATAGGCATGAATAGAGAAATTTCTACTGACGTGTTATTGATATATGTTGGGATTGGTATTCTCAGTGCGGCAAAGTTTGCGAAAACAAACATTAATCCTATCCAGAGTACTATTGCGTATGAAAATTTTTTCCGTTGGAACATACCTATGAGTACGCCGATAACAGCTAACCACATCGCCTCAATACCAAAGGCCGTGTTTAAATAGCTCCAGGCAAAATCGTTAAATGCGGGTACATACGTACCTTCCCAGGATCTCAAAGTGGGGATAAGCAGGTTCTGAAGTCGGGGTAACCACCAAGGAAGAGCCAATAATAAAGCCCCAAAGCCAATATAAAATAGTCTCCCATACGAAACCAGAAGTTTGTTAAGAGTTTGTTTAAGATCTGGTTTAGGAAATTTGAAAGACAGAGTTAATAACAAAATCACCCCAAAAATCAAAACTCGATAATGTACTAGCGATAAACCAGCAATTGCTAAGATGCTTAGTAGATATAAAGATTTTGGTTTCTTTTTAATATGAGCATGCTGAATGAATCTCAAACTTGTTGGTAGTATTAACAGTCCTGTTAAATGAGTGTAACGTCCCCAACTGGTGAGATAAGTTGGCATGGGGGTTAAGAATGCTGTGATCATTGAGGCGAATATCCCAGCATATCGATTGTCTGTTAATGTTGTCGTGAGTAGGTACACTGCAAATATGCTCAACGCGTTTAGGACTTGACCAAAGAGCAACATAGCATCGGGAATGTTTAGACCTGATAACCAAATGAAAGTTGCTAGTATGCTGTGATATCCATTATGATAGTGGATTGCTTCTTGTGGGAGATAAGGAGCATAAGTATTTGGATAAGCGCCATTTTCTAAAATCAAACGTGTGATTAATCCATGGTGTACGGAATCTACCCAAGGAGGAGCTGCCAAATCGCGCACCATGGCGAGTCTAACAAATAGAGCACAAGCGAAAATAATAACAATGTAGAGATTGATGCTGGATAACCACTCTCCCTTAAACAGTCCCCCTGATTTTATTTTTAGGATTATCCACCGAATTAGTGTTCCAACGAAGAACAATAATCCGATACCCCCCACAATCCAAACTGAAGCAGTGTTCCATTTGAGCCCGAGAGTAGATGTCCAAAGCATAAGCAGGGGCACAATGGAAAGACTTAACCCGATGGATAGGGGAATTATCTCATCAGGCCCAATATTTTTGTCTGCGCCTGTGAACTTTAGTAATATCCACCCGGGCAGGAACAAAAGCATAAAAAACGATGGAATTGTTCCAATAAATTTCCTAGCCCCTAAAACATCTTGAATAATCTGCTTTAGAGTGTAATCATAACTGCTATTGAATGAGATATCACTGTCAATAGGTTGGTTATTGATATAGGCGCTTCCTTTTTGATAAGCATCTTCATTCCTGCCCAAAACTTCTATCTCGTCTCCATCAGTACTTAAGCGGATGTAGAAATGTTGTTTGGATGGATTGGCTAGCTGCGTCAGAGGAACAACCATTCTCCCGTTTGGTGGGATTGTAGATAAGTGAATATTCCTCCTAAGCAATGGGTCATTATCATTGGGAGTAGTAAATAACTCAAAAATCAAAGTCCCATTGGTCGATTTTGGTTTTAACCAAAGGACCAAACTATTCATATTCTCACGGCGCGATATAAAGGATTGACCAACACTCTGTGAAGACGTAATAGTGCCCACAATCTCTTTGTTGTGGATTTGGGACGCTTCCGGATCAGAGAGAGTGATACAACCTGAAAGGGTTACAGATAAAAAACAAATGAGCAAATATGCGTATATGCTATTTGCCCATTTGATCTTGTTTGGTGGAAAGATTGGGATTTTACCTATTGTTACCGACATTTGAACGCAGATAGGCTTCTATAAAATCGTCAAGATCACCATCTAATACACGTTGAGCGTTACCAGTTTCATGTTCCGTGCGGTGATCTTTAACCATCTGGTATGGATGTAACACATAAGATCGGATTTGACTGCCCCATTCTGCTTTCGTGTATTCTCCTCGAAGCTCAGCGATTTGTTCAGCTTGTTCCCTCTCTTTGATTTCCAAGAGACGAGCTTTCAACACTTTCATAGCATTTTCTTTATTTTGAAGCTGAGACCGTTCGTTTTGACAACTAACAACAATTCCCGTTGGGATGTGTGTAATCCTAACTGCAGTATCATTTTTTTGAACGTTCTGACCTCCAGCACCTGCTGATCGAAAGGTGTCGATGCGCAGGTCATTTGGATTAATATCTATCGTAGAATCATCTTCGACCTGGGGAAGAACCTCAACGAGGGCAAAAGAAGTATGTCTTCGGTGAGAGGCATCAAAAGGGGATAATCGTACAAGTCTATGGACCCCCTTTTCTGAGCGCAAGTATCCATATGCATATTGACCATTTATAGCAATCGTCACACTTTTTATTCCGGCTTCCTCACCAGGAGTAAAGTCTAAAATATCAGTATCAAAACCATTTGACTCTGCCCAACGAAGATACATACGTTCCAACATTTCAACCCAATCTTGAGAGTCTGTCCCACCAGCACCTGCGTGGAGAGCTAACAGAGCATCGCCGCGATCATATTCGTCAGAGAACATGGCATAAAACTCCCTTCTTGCCACCTGACGATCAATTTTAGAGACTTCATTTTCCAAGTCCGCTCGTAGAGTATCGTCCCCTATCTCGGCGAGTTCCATCGCATCGTTAATGCTTTGTTTTAACTCCATCCATGAGTTTATTTCTTCTCCGATATTTGAGATTGATTTCATTACCTTTTGGGCATGATCGGGGTCCTCCCATAAATCTGGAGATTCGGCTTCTTTTTGTAATTTTTTTAGCTGTTTTTCTTTATCTGCGATGTCAAAGACGCACCAGAAGGTTTTGAATTATTTGATCGTTTTCACGTAGACGTTCGACAATGTCTTGCATGTGATGTACCTCCAATTTATTCTCAATGTAGGGGTGATATTCAAACCACTTCTTCTTAAGTTTAATTTTACCATCCTGTTGAGTTGATGGATTCAATATGGGTTGATTTATATTGTAAGATTATGTATTCACTAACTGGTTTATCTATAATTAAATTCCCCGTTGATTGTGGATATATCTCCGTGTGTGGTATTGTCCTTGTATCCTGAAGTTGATTTATTTCGTTTCTTTTTCCCTATTTACCCAAATTTGATAGAGTGAAACCCCCACAGCGAGAGATATATTTAAAGAGTCAATAGCAGCTGAGTGTGGAATTTGCACGCTGGTTCCTATTTCATGGGAACCCTTGTCTAAACCACGAGATTCATTGCCAAAAATCAGGGCGAAAGGTGATTGGAAGTTTGTTTCATTTAAGGGGTATTGTCCATCGGTTAGGAATGGATAATAGTGGTATTCATGGATATCCGAATAGAATTGAAATGTTCGATAAATTTGGATATTTAATTGGAAGATTGCCCCCATTGACGCCCTAACAACTTTTGGATCAAAAGGGTCAACGGATGGTTCGATTATTGCCAGATTTTTCATGTCATAGCCGACCATGGATCGCATAATCGTACCAAGGTTGCCCATCCCGCTAGGATTGTGGAGAACGATGTGGTCCGCATTGGGATCGAGAGGTAATTGCACTTTCCGAAAGATTCCCACGGCATAGTCATTCCCACGATTGGTCAACCGTTTAATCATCTTATCGTTGACTTGGTATGGAATATCATGTTTTTCGCAGAAAATCTTGATTTGTTGATTACCTTGATTTTGCCTCCCCCTTGAGTGAAACAAAACCCCGAGAGCAATTTCCGGTTTGTGTTGGAGTAGCTCTAAAGTTGGAAAAACTCCAAAAACATAAGAGTGAACAAAAGATTTTTTGTACCGACGCAGGCTGACATTCACAAATATCTGGTTCTCTTTTACATCCTTCAAGATGACAAGCTGAAGTTTATTTCAATATTACAAAATGGAAAAAGTCGTATTATGGTCGATAATGACCTTCAGTTTAATTAAATTCAACCATTATTCCAGCTATGAAAGCATCTGGATTAAAAGGTTCGAGATCGTCAGATCCTTCACCCAACCCCGCGAAGAGAATTGGAAGATCCAAGTCTCGTTGAATTGCAAAAGCCATACCCCCACGTGCAGAAGAATCCAACTTAGCGAGGATTACTCCGTCAACCTCGACGGCTTCTTTGAAAGCTCGCGCTTGGTGTAATGCGTTTTGGCCAGTTGTAGCATCCATAACAAGCCAAACCGCGTGTGGAGCACCAGGCAATGCTTTTCCAACAACTCGATGAACTTTTTTTAACTCCTCCATGAGGTTATAGCGTGTATGAAGTCGCCCGGCAGTATCGATAAATACGATATCGGCTTTCCTAGCCACAGCTGATTTCACAGTATCATATGCGACTGCACCTGGATCAGCATTTGGATGTCCAGAAATTACAGGAATCTTCAACCTATTTCCCCAAATTTGAAGTTGGTCGATAGCCGCTGCTCGATAAGTGTCAGCTGCCCCGAATACCACTCGTTTACCTTTGTTGTGATAGCGTTTTCCCAATTTGGCCATATTTGTGGTTTTCCCTGAACCATTTACACCCACAATTAGGATTACGCTTGGTTGAGATGAAAAATCTATATGCGGGGACGGTTTAAGTCGGGAGCTCAATTCCTCGCGAACAGCGTCAATAAATTCATCTGAACTTGTAATTCCCTGACTATGGACTCGCTCCTTTAATGCTGCAATGACATCTTCGCTAGTATCTATTCCCAGGTCTGCTTGGATGAATAAGGCTTCTAATTCCTCCCATGTTTCTTCATTTATTTCGCTTGTCCCTATCAAGTTCGCAATTCGTCCAAAGGTTGTTTTGCGTGTTCGAGCGAGGCCTTCCCTCCATTTATTAAAAATATCTGCCATAATCGCGATTATATCACGCTGACAACCTCAGGGTGGTTCTACAAGTGATAGGGTAACAAGACGGACTCTAACTTTATGTTGGACGACATTGGATAAATGAACACTTAACTGTTGGGCGATCTCACTTCCAACAGGTATGGATGTGTAAACTTGCATTGTAACAACATAGCCATCACTTTGACGCTCTAAATTGATATCATCGAGGTTGACAATTTCGATATCATCAAATCTGGCCAAATCAGATTGTAATGTGGTCTTTATCAGATTTTCTGTTTTCGAAGTTTGAACGGACTGAAAAAAAACGAGTATTAGAGGGATACTGATAATCACAAACAGAATAACTGCAGTACCAAAACCTCGACGAATATCCATCTGTTTTGCGCCTCGAAAGGGACGAAAACCTAATAGGAGGAGTGTTATTGCTCCAGCCAATGCAATTGCGATTAAGTTCATTATGATTAAAACACCAGCACCTCCTGCGATGGACAGGTTGCCTTGGGCAAGTCCAATACCGACAACTCCTAATGGTGGTACTAATGCAGCAGCAATTGCTACTCCAGGTAACGCTGCTGCAACTTCCTTCCGGGATATCGCGTAAGCGCCAGCGACCCCCGAAGCGATTGCCACACCCAGGTCCAGTAAACCTGGTTGAGTGCGTTCTAGGATCTGAGGTGTTATCGGATTCAAAGGAGTTAGTGCGGTTAATAAGGCAGCAAGACCGATTGCTAAAGCAATACCTTTCAACGTCGATTCAATTGCTAATCGTAAAAGGCGAACATTTCCTTGGACAATTGCTAAACTCAATGCCATTAATGGAGTGAAAAGTGGAGCAACAAGCATCGCTCCAATAATGACTGCAGCACTGTTTTGTGTTAAACCAAAAGTGGCAATCATCGAGGATAGTCCGATCATTGTGAAGAAGTCAACACTTGGCCTTGCACCCCGGTGCAAGCGGCGATACACCTCAATTTGTTCCTCATCGCTTACTTCAGGTATCGTTTGATAAAGGGTATCCCAGACTCGCTGCAACCAAAATCTGGGCAACCCTCGATATCTTTTAACCATCAAAACTGGGGTTTCGCTTTCACGTGCAACTTGCTCGGGTATGTTTCCGAAAAGCACCTTGTCAATGATGCTTTCCTCCGAAGCGCCGATAAGTACCAGATCGCATTCCTTGCCCGCTTCAACAATTCCTGCGACCACACTCTCAGCAGCGATCACTCTTCCCTCAATGGGGACATCCCCGAATGTAGGTCCATGACCGTTACCCTTCGAGAGCTCCGATTCTTGTTGTCTGAGAGCTGTGATTGTTTGTTCGATCCGTGTTTCCCCAATCCCTTGACTCTCGGGCGGTGTATCGAGTGAAGAAACATATACAGCTTGGACCTTCGCATCATGCTCCTTAGTAAGTAGTAACGAAAGGCGGATTGCTAAAGGTGCATGTGGTCCACCAGCCGTTGGGACTAAAAGCTTAGAAGGTTTGAATAAATTAGTCATATCACCCTCTACCATATCCTGTTTTTGAGGGTGGTATGCCAAAACGGCGACATCACATGGAACACCTCTAGCAACTGGGTCTAGAATAGAACCCAATCTTCCTTGTGGCTTATCGCTTGTAATCGCCCATGTTAAGATAACTAAATCACAATCTTCTTCAATCGCCGTGTCGATGATCCCTTCTGGTACGTTTCTTGAAAGCCTTGTAATAGGAGAGACTTGGACCCCTGTATCAGATGCTATTCGGGTTGACCATTGAAATAGCGTATTACGTTCTTGGGCCATTCGCCGACCCTCCTCGATGGCTAATGGATCGGGAACAGGTATAACCTGGAGTGGTAAGACCTCGCCTTTTATTTGTCTCGCTAGAGCAATAGCCAAGCTTAGAACAAATCTGCGTTCTTCGCTTTTACGAATAGGCACCAGGATTCTGTACCCCTTTTTTTGTTTTTCCTCTCTCCTCCGGCCGAATACGATTTCACCGACTTGTGCTTCTTTCTGTTTACGTTGGGCATACCCTAGGTAGTAGACAGAGCCAATACCTAACCAAATCCCCCCAAATATTAATGCTTTTGATTGTAATGAAAATACTAAAATTAAGTTGATCGCTATTGCAATCGAAGGAAAAAGTGGTGTGAACGGCAAGACGAAGGTCCGGCGACGATTTGGTTCTTTGTAGCGGCTATATATTGCTGCCACATTCAATAAGATCATTGCTAGTAAAAACATGCCAGCAGCAATTTCGATTAACAACCAGCTTGGAAATTGGTATAGGAATAGAATAATCAAGGGGGTAATTACGACAAATAGCCATATGGGCATTCGGAATGGTGGAAAAACCTCTCGCAAAGTTGTTGGGAATGCTCCTTCTCGACAGAATATGTCTAATTGTCGGACTGCCGTCATCAACGCGCCATTGGTTCCCAAAATCAAAATAATAATCCCTAACAGATTGATGAATATTGGGCGGATTAAACTGTGTTGTGTATAGATCGTCGTAATGGTAGGTGCCTCAGAGCTCGATAAGCTTGGCAATCCTGCACTAGTTCCTAAGATGACAAACAAAAGAAGAGTGTTGATTATTAAGTTACTTCGTATGGCGCGAGGTAGTTTCTTTCCAGGATTATGTATCTGACGACGGGATTCAAGAAGGGCCTCAAATCCAATAAATCCAACCATCGTCCATGCAATGGATCGAATAAAGTCACCTAATAAAAAAGGTTTCCATTGCTGGTAATGAGCAAGTTTTATTCCAGGTGTTGTACTCACAACCACGATGATTAACAGGATGATAAGAACTGAGACCACAGATCGTCTTCGGATACGACCCGGAATCAATTGTAAAATTTGGAAAATCAATATTATGGCTAATAACCCAACAGCTGTTGCTTCTTTTGCTAATTGAAACTTTGTCACCTCAAGAACGAGTTGTGATGCATTTTGGATGAGCACTACTCCAACGGCAACGGACCCAGCCAACACACTCCATCCAGCTATAAAAGCGTTGATTCCCCCCAAAGTTTCATGGATTAATATATAGGTACTACCGTGTTCACCGCTCCCTGGAAGCAATTCCAGCATACTGAGTAGAGTTAGTGTAAGAACAAATGCCATCGCGAGACTCGTGAATATGCCATTCGTTCCAATTACATCCAAAATTGGTCCCCCAATAATAAATGTTATCGCGATAATTATTATCAAACCAGTTACTGTAACTTGACCGGTAGTTGTAAAGCGTCTACCAAATCGTAGTTCACCAAGGAATTTCTCTTGTGGATCAGCCATAATAGCCTTTTTGAGATTGTGTTTCAGTTTTTCTGTAATTGCTGGGGTTCACCCGCAATTTAAAGAAAAATCACTTTGTATGCACACGGTTGTAAGTGTTTTTACCACAGAAGTGCTATAATGTGCTCATGCACTCACAACTTTCCCATCTCGATGATCAGGGACGTGCTCGTATGGTTGATGTAAGCCACAAACCAGTGTCCGAACGCATAGCTGTTGCCAAAGGTGAGGTCATTATGGAACCCGAAACCTTGGAGCTTATCCGTAAACAAGGTTTCAAAAAAGGTGATGTACTTACAATCGCCGAGATCGCTGGTGTGATGGGGGCAAAACGCACTGCTGAACTAATTCCATTATGCCACCCCTTACCACTTGACCAGATTATCGTCGATCTCAAATTAGATTCTGAACTACCTGGTGTAATCATTACAGTACGCGCGCTTACGAGTGCAAAAACAGGCGTCGAAATGGAAGCTCTCACTGCTGTCTCTTTGGCAGCACTGACTGTTTATGATATGGTCAAAAGTGTTGAGAAATCCATGAAAATTTCTAACATTCGTTTAGTAGAGAAGCGCGGTGGTCAGAGTGGTGATAGAAAATTTGAAGGATAATTCTGCCTTCTACTAAAGTTCTTTAATGGTTCATTATTCAGAGATGATTATGAAGCGTATAAAAGTGCTGTTTTTCGCTATGTTAAAAGATCGCACGAATATATCTGAAGTATTCCTGGATTTAGATGACCACGCTCGTGTAATTGATCTTAAGTCTAAGTTGACCGCTCAATTTCCAACTGCAGAACCCTTATTTAACTCAGCTTTGGTTTCTATTAACCGAGAGTATGCATTTGATGATGATCCTATTCCAAATCAAGCGGAAGTTGCACTATTCCCCCCTGTTAGTGGCGGATCTGCATCCGAGAACACAAATAAAAATAATCGACCGATAATTACCCACATAACCGAAGATGAAATCAGTATTGATCATCTTGTATCCCAGATAACTCTCCCCACCACGGGTGCAGCTTGTGTATTCACAGGCACAGTGCGGTCGGAAACTCATCGTGGCGGTTCTCATCAAACAGACTACTTGGATTACGATGCGTACATCCCCATGGCTGAACAGAAGATGCACCAGGTTGCTGATGAAATTTATAAAGAATGGCCCGAAATTGAAGGCATTGCGATTGTACAACGGATTGGACGTTTATTTCCGAGTACACCAACGATTATTATCGCATGTTCAGCGGGACACCGCGATTCGGGAGTCTTTGAAGCAGCACGCTATGGAATAGACCGCTTGAAACAAATTGTCCCAATTTGGAAAAAGGAAGTTGGACCAGAAGGACAAGTTTGGGTGGAGGGGGAATATATTCCCAATCGACAGGATTAATTATCCATGGGATTTATCGCATGTCGTTAATTGCGTGTAATAATTGCCAACAAGCTTACCCTCAAGATGATATCCCATATAATTGCCCGAATTGTGGGGGCATTTTTAGCTTTTCAAACTCGCTGACCTTTGATCCACAGAAGGTTGAACACAATCTGCCGGGTATCTGGCCGTATCGTCATGTATTTAACCTGCCTCAAAATGCTCCTATAGTTACCCTTGGGGAGGGAAATACACCACTGGTTTGGGGTTCTGCCTTCAACCATGAGATCGCTTTCAAGCTAGAGTATTTAAACCCCACTGGTTCTTTCAAAGATCGTGGGACAGCCTTGTTGGTCAGTTTTTTAGTCTCCAAAGACGTAGAAGAAGCTGTAGAGGATTCCTCTGGCAATGCTGGAGCTTCCCTTGCGGCATACGCTACACGAGTTGGTCTGAAGTGCCGCGTTTTTGTTCCTGATTACGCCTCAGGGCCAAAGAGGGATCAGATCATAAATTATGGTGCTGAGGTTGTCCGTATTCTTGGGCCTCGCACTAATGCTGCAGAAGCTGTCCGTAGAGCTGCTGATCAAGGGAATATTTACGCAAGTCACGCCTATTTACCTCAGGGACTTCCGGGATTTTCTGTCATAGCTTATGAATTGCTAAATCAATTAGGAGAAGCTCCAGGATCAGTGGTTTCTCCAGTTGGTCAAGGTAGTTTACTTCTCGGCGTTGGCTATGGCTTTCAATCATTAAAAAACGCGGACATGATCGACAATTTACCCGCTCTGGTTGGTGTGCAAGCACTTGCGTGTGCACCAATGTGGTCTGTTTACGTTAATGGCCCGATGGGATTGAATTGGGTTACTGAAGGGGAAACGATCGCTGAGGGTGTTAGAATCCGTAACCCACTTCGAGGTGATGAATTACTTCAGGTAGTGGAATCCAGCCAAGGATCATTTGTCGCTATCGAAGAGGAAGCTATAATGACCGGACGCGACCACCTCGCCAGGATGGGGTTTTATGTAGAGCCAACATCGGCTGTTGTGTGGAATGCATTGGAGCAAATTGTAGACGATCTTCCAGAACCGATAGTTGTTCTACTTACGGGTTCTGGGCTCAAAACTTAGCATCAGCGGTTATTTAATTATTTATTCCAATTTATTCTTTATGGAGGAAATTCATGTCTGAGAGGGTAGTCATCACCGGCATGGGTGCAATCAATCCATTGGGACACAATGTCGAAGAGACATGGAAGAATGCAGTCAATGGTGTATCTGGAACTGGACCCATCACTTTGTTTAACCCCGAAGAACTGTCGGTACAGTTTGCTTGTGAAGTAAAAAATTATGATCCACATCAATTCATGTCCAGCCGGGATGCTCGTCGGCGTTCACGTTTTGAACAATTTGCATTAATTGCGGCGTCGGAAGCCCTTAATCAATCCGGTTTACCAATAAATGAAATAAATTCGGGAAGAATTGGTGTTATTGTCTCATCGGCGATTGGGGGAATTGAGGCTCTTCAAGAAGCAATTTTAACAATTAGGGACCAGGGGCCACGCAGGGTTAATCCCTTTGCGATCCCCAAACTAATGGCGAATGGTGCTGCTGGATTGATTGGGATTGAAAATCAAATCACAGGACCATCTTTCTCGGTAGCTTCTGCTTGTGCATCTGGTATTGATGGAATTGGTACGGCGTGGCTGATGATCCGAGCAGGTCTGATAGATATTGCCTTAGCAGGTGCCTCTGAAGCTACGATAACCACAATAGGGATGGCGGCATTTGATCGTTTGGGTGCAATGTCAAAACGCAACGATGATTATATTGCTTCACCAAAACCGTTTGACATTGATAGGGATGGATTTGTCATGGGGGAGGGAGCTGCTATTATTGTCTTGGAAAAAGAGGATCATGCAGTAGCTCGTGGAGCGGATATCCTGTGCGAGTTAGCAGGATATGCAGCCACTGCTGATGCTTATCACGTGACAGCTCCATCCAAAACTGGCGAAG
Organism: Anaerolineales bacterium; assembly: GCA_050049875.1. Taxonomy (GTDB): domain Bacteria; phylum Chloroflexota; class Anaerolineae; order Anaerolineales; family UBA11858; genus JASFVL01. Next base: position 8,613 of record JASFVL010000023.1, on the reverse strand, counting down.
GGGGTGCTCAAGCGATAAGCTTAGCGATGGATTCTGCTGGGATAAACCCAGAGGAGGTCGATTATATCAATGCGCATGGTACAGCCACACTTTTAAACGATGCTACTGAGACTTTAGCTATCAAATCTGCATTTGGAGATTTTGCGTATAAAACTCCGATATCATCTACAAAATCAATGACGGGACACATGATGGGAGCAACAGGAGCGCTTGAGGCAATTTTATGTGTGCAAACTATCCGTGAAAATCTAATACTACCGACGATTAATTATCAATCACCTGATCCAGAGTGTGATCTAGATTATGTTCCCAACCAGGTAAGAGAAGCTCCGGTAGAAATTGCTGTAAACAACGCCTTCGGGTTTGGAGGTCATAACGCCGTGCTCGTTTTACGAGCATATCAATGAATAAGTGTCCACTCAAATGTTGTCAAAGGGAATTAAGTGGGGTGTGTTTTTGGGCGGTCCAGCCGCCCAAAAAAACACCCCACCTTCTTCATCATAACAAGTATTGCGTGCACACATGAATATCAATTTAGGGTCCTTTGTTAGATTCGGTGATATTATTCTATCTATGTATGATGATTATTCAATGGTGTCACTTACGATAAAATATTTAAAATGATTTATTATTCTTGAGCATTTCTCAACCAAATATCCAGGTATATTGGGAATGCTTTGAAATAAAACTCCAAGTTAATGAGGAACTACTGGACCGCGAAATACTCGACGGTGTGGGGTGTTTGTCGGTCCCTGAGTTCTAGGAGGAATGCATGAATAATTCTCAGTGGATTTATCATGATGAATCTGCACGCGAACTTGCTAAACGTCTGAATCTTTCTTATACAGATTATCATCTGCTTAGAAGAGCTTTGACACACCGCTCTTATCTGAATGAGCACCCTGAAGCTTTGGAAGATAATGAGCGCCTTGAATTTTTAGGCGATGCTGTCCTAGATTTCTTGGTTGGTGCCTGGTTGTATAATCGATTCCCAGAAATGGCTGAAGGTCAACTAACCCGGTTGCGTTCGGCTTTGGTGCGAACTGAACAATTAGCTGAGTTTTCCCGCCAGCTTAATCTAGCAGCCGCGATGCGTTTAGGGCGCGGTGAAATCGAATCGGGGGGACGCTCTCGTTCTGCTTTGTTATGCGCTACATTCGAAGCTGTTGTGGGATCTTTATATCTTGATGGTGGAATTGATCAAGTTAAATCTTTTGTGGAGCCCTTATTGGATGAAGCGACTGAAGTGATCTTGATTAGAGGCGAACTTCAAGATCCTAAGAGCTTATTGCAGGAGTGGACCCAAGCGCGCGGGTTAGGTGCGCCCAAATACCATACAATAGCTTCTACAGGACCGGATCATGCGAAGGTTTTTAAGATTGAGGTAGCTATTAATGGTCAAATCTGGGGTAAAGGGGAGGGAACAAGCAAACAAATCGCTGCTAAAGCAGCTGCCCGGGCAGCTTTGAAGGCGCTTGATCTAATATAACAGAATATGGAAAAACATCTAAAATCTATAGAACTGCAAGGCTATAAAACATTTGCGAGTAAGACGGTTTTTGAGTTTGACAGCGCAATAACTGCCATCGTAGGACCAAATGGATCGGGTAAATCCAATATTGCAGATGCTGTTCGATGGGTATTAGGCGAGCAATCCTACAGCTTATTAAGGGGGCGCAAAACTGCTGATATGATATTTTCAGGCTCAGAAGAGCGATCCAGAGCCGGAATGGCTGCGGCAACGATCCTATTTAATAATGAATCTGGATGGCTACCGATTGATTTTTCAGAGGTCTCTATCACTCGTCGAGCGTATCGAGATGGGACGAATGAATATCTAATTAATGGTCAGCGTGTTCGATTGAGGGATGTCACAGAGTTATTGGGGAACTCCGGCTTATCAGAGCGGACCTACACGATCATAGGTCAAGGCCTTGTTGATGTCGCTTTGTCGTTGAAGGCTGAGGAGCGGCGCAGGTTGTTCGAGGAGGCTGCTGGGATAGGACTTTATCGTTCTAGACGGGAGGAAGCCCAAAAGCGTTTAGAGAAAACAAAGCGAAACTTAGAAAGAGTTGAAGATATCTTGTCCGAGTTGAAGCCTCGCTTAAGAAGTTTGGAAAGACAATCAGAACGCACTCGACGGCAACAACAGATCCAAAGTGATTTGCATGATGTTTTGAGGGAATGGTACGGCTATCATTGGTACCGCGCTCAAAGGGACTTGCAAAAAGCTCAAAATGAAGATCGACGGTTGACCTCAAAACTTGAGTTTGTAAGAGGACACCATGAAGGGATTGAAAAACACACCTTGGAATTACAAGAGAAGATAAAAAATATAAGATCCCAGCTTCAATTGTGGAACCAAGAATCCACAGGGTTAAACAAGAAAAGAGAGATAATCAGTCGGGATTTGGCTGTGACAGAGGAGCGAATTAGCGCTCTTAAGAAAAATAAATCTGACATTGAGAATGAACTTGAGCGTACAGTGGTTCAATTGGACTCTCAAAGGGAGAGATTAGCGGAAGCCAAAAGCGAGTGTGAGCAGTACGAGCAGGAATTGTCTCAAGCGAAATCGACAGCCGGGGATACGAAGGAGGAATTAGAGTCTCGTCAAGTGGAATTAGGGATGGTCGAATCGAAGTTGATAAGTATGCAGGATCAATTAGATCATCTTCATGAACGACGGAATCATCTTAAAGGTCAACTATCAGAGTGTGAGAGGCAGATCGATCGTCATGATTCCTCTCTGCAATCGAATGATAGAGCAATTGAAAAAAACCATAAAGATCTCTTGAATTTAGATGAAAAACTAAAGGTTCTTAAACGACTTAAAGAGGATGCAACGAATGCTCGCCGAGTTGCTGATGATATATACAATAAACACCATGAGCAAGAAGAGGCATTAAGGAAGGAACGAGAGGAGAGGTTACACTCTCTCGCTGTCCAAGAGAAAGAGCTTGCTCGTTTAGATGCTGAGCTGAAAGTCCTTATCGAGGCAAAGAAAGATTTACTGGACTACAAACATGGTGCTCAAGTTATTCTTGGCGCTGTTAATATTGAGAAACTCCAAGGGGAAAATGAACTTCTTGGTAATATGATATCTGTTTCAGATAAGTATCAAAAAGCGATTTTTGCAGCATTTGGGGATTACGTTGATGCAGTAATTCTACATGATAAAGCGAACAGTGAATATTACTTGGATATATTATCTGAAAATGAAGCAAATGCTGTTTTACTTCCCCTTTATGCCTTGCAATATGATCCAATAAATAGCCTGCACTTGGATGAGAAAATGGGAGTTATCGGGATTGCTTCCAATCTCGTCAAGATTACTCCTGAATATCAACCAGTCATTGAGCTGTTATTAGGGCAAGTGGTCATCGTAAAAGATCGGAAGACCGCTCAAAGAGTGTTAGTGGATGAAAATCTTCAGCAATACAAATTGCTTCGTGTAGTTACCTTGAAGGGCGAAATTTTTCATCTTAGTGGCCCCGTCATTGCTAATTATGATCTCAAATCCCCAGTATTGAATTTAAACCGGAACCGCGAAATTGAAGATCAAATCATCCATTTAGAGCGGAATATTGCTGAATTGAAGGAATCAATCAAGGATCTCAACGACAAGTTGGTGGTTTTCTATCGGGAGATGGATGAACATCTCCAAGCAAGTCACGATGCTCGCCAAGAGGAACTGGAAGCAGTTGAAAATTATTCTCAAGCTGTCTTAGAACGCGATCAAGCAGAACAACAAATACATTGGTATCGTAAACAACAAGAACAATTAGACGGACAGATCAAACAGGAAAAAGAAAATGCTGCTCAGCTATCTGAAGGTTTAGATCAGCTCGATTTGAATATACAAGAAATTTTAGCACAAAAACAGAATCTTCAAAGCAAAATTGAACGACTGAAACTTGATGAAACAGTATCGGAATCATACTATTGGAGCACTCAAACTGCTGTAATTGAACAAGCGTTAGAATCCTCCCGCCGTTATAAGCAGGAACGTCAAGAAACCGTGGATATGCTTTCTCTCCGTAAGGAAAGTTTGGAAAAACAATTGGCAGAGATAGCTCTAACATTAACAGATAAGGAATCTTTCAGGGATGAACTCCGGTCTTCTGAAACGGAACTAGTTGGCCAAATTGATTTATTGAGGGAAAAAATTATTCCAAATGAAGAAGCTTTATCTAAATATGAAAATAATTTATTCGATCTTCAAACCGAGGAAACCAAAGCGCGAAAGCAGCTCAACGAAGTTGAGAGAATGTATTCTCAAGCTCGAATTATGTTGACGCGACGTAAAGAAGAATTGAGAAATCTGCGTGAACGGATTGAACATGATTTCGGTCTTGTGGAGTTTGAATATGCTGAAGACATATCCGGCCCAACCCCACTTCCATGGGAAGGTCTTGTCGAGCGTTTACCATTTGTTAGTATGTTACCTGAAGGCTTAGATGATACATTAAAGCGGCTCAGGGGACAATTAAGAAGGATTGGACCTGTTAATCCGGATGCCCAAAATGAGTATCAAGAAGTAAAAAGCCGGTATGAGTTTATTACGGAACAAATTGTCGATTTAACTGAGGCAGAAAAGGACGTGCAGGCAGTTATCCGTGAACTAGATGAAATAATGGAACGCGAGTTTTGTTCTACTTTTGAAAAGGTTTCTAAGGAATTCCGTGAGATCTTTACGCGCTTATTTGGGGGTGGTTCAGCAAATCTTGTCCTAATAGACCCGGATGATGTTATGTTAACAGGGATAGATATAGAAGCGCGTCTGCCAGGTCGCCGTACGCATGGGTTGTCTTTACTCTCAGGTGGAGAACGAAGTTTAACAGCAACTGCATTGATCTTTTCTCTGATGAAGGTATCACCAACACCCTTCTGCATCCTTGATGAGGTCGATGCTATGTTGGATGAAGCTAATATCGGTCGCTTTAGAGACATATTGCAGGAATTGAGCGAAAATTCCCAATTCATAATTATTACCCACAACCGTAATACCGTTCAAGCTGCGGATATTATCTATGGTGTGACGATGGGTCGTGATTCTACGAGTCAAATGATCAGCTTGAAGATGGATCAGGTAAAGGAAATCGTGTGAATATTGATAAATCTTTTCAGTTTCGAGGTTGAATATCCAAGAATATCTTTGTGTGATTTAATACGGGAGGTTGATTAAAATTGTCAGAGATCATTAGATCAGATGGACGTAAAGCAAATCAACTTAGACCGGTGAAGATGATCCCGAATTATGTAGTTTACCCGGAGGGATCCCTGTTGATTGAGATGGGAGAAACCCGGGTTTTATGCAATGTCACCGTTGAGGATGGTGCACCCCGGTGGATGCAGTATCAAGGTATCTCTGGAGGATGGGTCACGGCCGAATATGCATTATTGCCTCGGTCAACACAGGAACGGACTTCTCGTGAAACGCGCGGTTTACGTGGACGCACTCAGGAAATTCGCCGCCTTATTGGACGTAGTCTAAGGGCTGCAGTTGATCTCCATTTGTTAGGAGAACGTACTTGTATCGTTGACTGTGATGTGATACAAGCTGATGGTGGCACGCGCACAGCTGCAATTACCGGTGGTTACGTTGCCTTGAAGCTTGCTTTAAGTCGTTTTGTAGATCGTAAAGAGCTACCCCCTGAGATATTTCAATCTCCAATAGCAGCTATAAGTGTTGGGATTGTTGGTGGTAATACCTTGTTGGATTTGTGTTATCGAGAAGATTCGACTGCAGATGTGGATGTAAATGTGGTTATGAATGATGCAGGGCATTTTATTGAACTACAAGGGACAGCAGAAAAGAATCCTTTTACACGAGTGGATTTGGATAAGATGCTCGATTTGGCATATCAAGGGATTCAAGAATTATTTCGATATCAACAGGATATTTTAATGGGCTGACATTATTGTTCGAATCCTGATCTGCATCCAGCATCCTATCCGATTATTCTGCACATCCAAATGAAAAAAATCCGGGCGTATAACCCGGATTTTTTAGAAGTAGTTCATTCTTGCGGCAACAATTGTGGAGGAATCGAGGGTTCACTAGGAACGACATCTTGCCAAGTATCGTGTATCACTACGTTTGATGTTTCCCGTTGATTATTTAACCATTCTTGGAATTCTTGGTTGCGGAGTTGTTCAAATTCTGCTTCGCTTAGAGGTCGCTCTTCGTGTCCTAAAACTTGAATGATATGCCAGCCAAAAGAAGATTCAACGGGTTCGCTGATTTCACCGATTTCGAGATCAAAAGCCACTTGCTCAAATTCGGCCACCATCCTACCTCTGCCAAACCATCCCAAGTCACCACCTGACGTAGCGCTACCAGGATCGGTCGACAACTCCATAGCGATATCTGCGAAAGCTTCGCCGGATTCCAGACGGTTCAGAACTTCATTTGCTGTTTCTTCGTCTTCCACAAGTATATGTCTTGCCCAAACCTGTTCCTCAACAGGTTGTAAATCTGTCACAACAATTTCTCGGATTTTTTGTCTATAGAGTTGGTTTTCGAAGGATTCTCTAAGAGCATCTTCACCGTAATCTATTTCGTCTTCAAGAACGTTGAGAACCTGTTGGTAATCAGACTCAAAGGCTTGTCGAGTATAAGGAGTCGCAGAAGGGAGCGGTGTTGATGTTATCGCGGGGGTTGGTGTTAGTTCATCACCAGATAAAACTGGCAGCGTGGGTGAAGGCTCTAAAACCTCGGTCACTTCGACAGTAGGTGTCAGTTCAGCTGTATCTGTTATGGTTGCAGTTTGGGTTGGTGTTGGTGGTATCAAAGCTAATTGAGTCGGGGATAAAGTTGAAGTGGGGGGTATCTCTCGGGTTGGTTGGGGGGTTGGGGTACCTTGAGGATAAAAACCCAAAAAAGCTTCAATCTCAGCATCCACTTCTTCCGGACTTACGCTGATTCCTAACTTTTCAGCCTCTTTTCGAATCAAAATGTTCTCAACCATTGTATCGAGAACGGATCGCCCTAATGAGACAGGTGGATCGAGCTGAAAAGCGATCTGCTGGAGATTGCTCTGGAAGAAGGATTGCGTACTTTCATCTTCAAAGCTTTGCATGAACTGATAGGTATTTAAATATTGCCTTACAAGTTGAAAACGGTCATAACGTACTCGTTCTTGAAACTCTCCAACTGTGATGGTCTCCTCTTCTACCTCAGCGACTGGACGTTGTGGTTTGAGAATACCTTCCTCGATAAACCCGTAAGCTATCAAGAGAATCACAATCACAAACACACCAATGGCGCTGAATAGAATATACCGGTTCTGAATGCGTTCTTTATCTTGCCGGGCGAGGTGTTTTCTTGAAATAGTTCTTTGTTTTCGACTTTTTGCCATTGATTATCTCTCAGATGTTACGCAGTTGGTGACACCCTTACCCTTGAACAGCGTAAGTTATATCTCTATCAAGAGCAACTATCGTAGAACTTCTCCTGTGAATGGCATCAGAGCGATGTGCCGAGCTCTTTTTATTGCTTTCGCAAGCTTGCGTTGATGCTTGGCACATGTGCCAGTCTGGCGTCGGGGTCGAATCTTCCCATCCCCAACGATAAATCTGCGCAGTACATCAGTTTGTTTGTAATCAATAACAAGACTTGGATCTGTGCAAAATTGGCAGGTACGCGGACGAGAGTAGTATCTTCTTCGGCCTCTATAGCCTCTACGTCGATTGGAATAATTACTCACTAAAGAACTCCTTTAATATTTTATAACAACTTAAAATGGGAACTCGTCATCTCCAGAGTCGTCGTCGTTCTTGGTTTTTTGAGTTCTCTTGTCACCTAACATGATCATCTCATTGGCGACGACTTCTGTTGTCGAGCGGCGGTTGCCATCTGCATCCTCCCATTTCCTTGTTTGCAGACGCCCTTCAATATAAACTTGTTGACCTTTGTGGAGGTATTGTTTACATATTTCAGCTAAGTTGCTCCAAGCTACGATAGTAAACCACTCGGTTTCCGTCCGCTGTTCACCGTTTGAAGTTGTCCATGTCCGGTCGGTAGCTACGCTGAAATTCGTTACCGGTCGACCTGAAGGTGTATAGCGCATTTCAGGATCCCTTCCTAAACGACCGATGATCATTACTTTGTTAAGTCCTCTACTCATGGTTGACTCCTGCTAGACGAGTTGATATAAGATCTATCAGCTAAAACCGCACGGGTATCTTTTCTCGTAATGATATTTGAATCAACAAGATCATAAGGAATTAAATGCAAATTAATCCCTAGATGTTATTAAGAAGCGCATTACAGGTTCCAATAATCGGAGATTGCGCTCTAGTTCTGCTACAAAATCAGGTGTGAGTTGAGTCTGGAAGAGAAAGTATTGGCCTTCCTTTTGTTTGCGAATTGGATATGCCAGCTTTCGTTTTCCCCACGGATCAATATTTTCGATTGATCCACCACCATCTGTGATCCAACCTTGGATCCGGGACACGATCTCTTCTGTAGCTGTTTCGTCTAGGTCCGGATGGACAATAAAGACAATTTCGTAGTCGCGCATAGAATCCTCCTTTCCTCGGGATTGCCCCTGGACGGCGCGAAAGCGCCAGAAGCGGAAAGCATACATTATACCCTAGCTTTTAACTAGG
>JASFVL010000214.1:0-6826 GCA_050049875.1 Anaerolineales bacterium | reverse complement strand
GCTGGATTAGCCAAAATGCTCTCTGAGGAGGTCTACCAAATGCTGGTGGACCTGCGCGATCGCGATGGGTTGACCATCATCCTGGTGGATCAGGAAATCCGCCAGGCGCTTAAGATCGCCGACTACGTCTACGTGCTGGACCTGGGGCGCAACAAGTTCGACGGTCCGGTCGAGGAGTTCACCGATTTAGAGAAAGCTTTCTGGTCTGGATAAATCAAAACATTAACCTACGATTACACGACCTCCCTACACTACCCTGTGCAGGGAGGTTTTTACTGCACACTTATCGTGAAAGCCTCGCAATTAGAAATAAACTCAATACTTGCTGTTATCATGAGTAAATCTTTAGCGTCTAAAATGCTGTTAAGTGAGAAATGCCTTGATTCTGTCATTGCTTCATAGTGACAGATGCGCGGGAAGCGCTCTAACAGCTATTTAATTTCAGCATACCTAGCAAGGTAAAGGGTATAATTCCATAACACAAACAAATCAATTCTCCCTCCTATAATGAACAACCGATCCCATCGCTCCTTTCTTAGCCGCATCCTATACAGCCCCGACGAGCGCCGCCTGCGAGCAGGTTGGCGCTTGGCTTTACATTACTCGCTGATTTTCATCCTGCTCATCATCGCCAGCATACCGTTGGTCTTCGTGATCTCCCCGCAAGAGTTGATCAGCAGCGAGAGGGGACAAGTCCTGAACGGTCTGGTGTCGATTTTCGCCTTCACCGGCTCGGTCTACATCGCCCGGCGCTGGCTAGACCAGCGCTCCTTGATCAGTCTGGGTTTAGAATGGGATGGAAAAGCCTGGCGTGAGCTTATCTTCGGGGTGGTGATCAACGGATTAATGATCGGGTTAGTTTTCGCCATAGAATGGGCACTGGGCTGGCTCCAATTCGAAGCCTTCGCTTGGCAAACGCAACCAGTTTCCTCTGTGGTGAGGGGAACTGCCCTGATGCTGGTGACCTTCATCATGATCGGATGGGGCGAGGAGTTACTCAGCCGCGGCTACTGGCTGCAAAACTTAAAAGACGGTCTCAACATGAAATGGGCCGTGCCGCTCTCATCAGCTGCATTCGCACTATTGCACTGGACCAATCCTAACTACTCATGGCGGGCGTCCGGAGGTCTGTTCCTGGCGGGATTAATCCTAGCATACGGATACGTCCGCACCGACCGCTTGTGGCTTCCCATCGGTATGCATATCGGCTGGAATTTTTTCGAAGGCACGGTTTTCGGTTTTACAGTCAGCGGGACCCAATCTTTCCACCTGATCGAGCACAACGTGGTGGGTCCGGAAATCTGGACGGGCGGTGCCTTTGGGCCAGAAGCGGGGCTGGTGCAGCTGCCCGCGTTGGTGCTGGGAGTGTTGCTGATCTGGTTGTACACAAAGAAGTAATTATATGGGTCAAATTATTTTCAAGAGTGAACTATGACAAAAACTCGCGCGCGTGATTTGAATTGGATCACCCCATCTCACTTGGAGACCGGCTTTAAAAACGCCATTACCGATGTGCCCGGCGTTTTGGTAGGACAGACTACCTTAATTCTTGGAGAAGGGGCTCCACTCGAGGTGGGCGTTGGACCGGTGCGCACCGGCGTAACGGCAATTCGGCCTCACGAGGGAAATTTGTACACCGACAAAGTTGCTACAGCGGTGCATATCCTCAACGGTTTCGGGAAATCGACAGGCATCGAGCAAATCCGCGAGACTGGCACGTTGGAAACTCCTATTCTGCTGACCAATACGCTCAACGTCTGGCGCGCCGCTGACTCCCTGCTGGATTGGATGCTGAAAGATAACCCGGATATTGGCATCCGCACCCGCGGGACGGTCAACCCTATGGTTGGGGAATGTCACGACGGATGGCTTTCCGACATTCAAGGGCGGCACGTGAACCGGGAACACGTCTGGACAGCGCTGGAATCAGCTAGTTCCGGGCCTGTAGCCGAGGGGAACGTTGGCGGGGGAACTGGCACACGCACGTATGAATTCAAGGCTGGCATCGGTACCTCCAGCCGGGTGATCCCGGAAAAGCGCGGCGGTTTCACGGTTGGCGTCTTGGTGCAGGCGAACTTCGGTCTGCGCCGACAACTTGCCATCCGGGGGCTGCCCATCGGCAAGTGGTTGGGCGATTGGCCCGATAAAGATGATAGGGAGATCTCCAAAACATCTGAAGACTTCGGAGATCAAATCGAACCGGGGGGATCCTGTATGATGGTCGTCGCCACAGACGCGCCGCTTAGCAGCCGACAATTATGGCGTTTGGCAAAGCGCGCCCCGTTGGGACTCGCTCGCACAGGGACGGTCAGCGGGCCGGGCAGCGGCGATTACGTGATCGCTTTTTCGACCACCAACCGCCGCAGACCACGAGATAACCAACCCGTCCAAACCGTAGAGCACTTAACCGAGGAATGGGCCAGTTTCGGTAATCTGGCTCAGGCGGTGGTGGAAGCCACGGAGGAAGCTGTGCTCAACAGTCTAGCTGCTGCGAAGACCATAGAGGGGCGCGATGGGCACGTGGCTTACTCCCTGCCGGTGGAGAAAGTTCGAGAATGGCTCCGACCTGTCATCGATGCAGAAACAAAGGATAAAGCGTAATACGATATTTGGATCATCAATGTCCCTATTCCTCGCCCCACTTCCTATCATCGTGATCCTTGCTCTCATGCTCGGTCTGCGCTGGGGAGCTTCCCGGGCAGGTGCTGCCGGCTACCTGACCGCACTGGTTATCGCCATCGGATACTTCGGCGCCGGTCCCACTCTGCTGGCTTACACGCACGCAAAAGCCCTGCTGCTCACTGTGGATGTGCTGATGATCATTTGGGCGGCTTTCCTGCTCTTTCGGGTTGCCGATGAAGCCGGGGCGATCAGCACCATCGGTAAAGCCCTGCCCCACCTGACCGCTGATCGCGGCATGCAGGCGTTGATCATCGGCTGGGTGTTCGCTTCCTTCCTGCAGGGTGTGGGCGGATTTGGCGTGCCCGTAGCGGTGATCGCTCCGATCCTGGTGGGATTGGGGTTCACCCCACTGTCGGCGGTGGTGATCCCATCCATCGGGCACTCCTGGGCGGTGACCTTCGGGTCGTTGGGGTCATCGTTCAATGCCTTGATGGCTGCCACCGATTTATCCTGGGATTATTTGGCATCCCCAGCAGCAATCCTGCTGGGCAGCGCTGGATTAGGTGTTGGCTTGTTAGTGACACACGCAGCAGGGGGTAAAGATGCTCTACGCCGCCTGTGGGCACCCGCCTTGATTTTGGGAGTAGTGATGAGCGCTATTCAATACGCTGCGGCGACCTCCGGGTTGTGGAACATCGGCTCCTTTTTAGGGGGGATGGGGGGACTGCTGGTGGCTTACCCGCTGGCGCGACGCTACCGGGGGCTGCACAACCAGCAGGGAGAGCTAAACACCCGCGCACTGGGGACTGCTCTCTCCGGGTACGCCGTCCTCGTGGTTATCACCCTCGGAGTGCAGTTGATCCCTGCAGTGCGGAGCGCACTCGGTCAGATCGTGTTTTCGGTGGACTTTCCAGAGCTGTCCACGCGCTTGAACTACACCACTCCAGCAGGACCAGGAAGAGCCATTCCCCTCTTTCGCCACGCCGGCGCGATCCTTGCTTACGCTTCGATCCTGGCATATTTAATCTATCGCCGGGCAGGTTTATACAGCGACGGAGCAGCGAGTAGAATCGTCAGCGGAACGGTAAAGCGGGTGATGTCCTCCTCAGTGGGGATTGCTTCGATGGTGGCAATGGCGGTTGTCATGCAGCACGCCGGGATGACCGAAACACTGGCGCGCGGTCTGGCAGAAGGGGTTGGGCGGGCCTTCCCAGTCATGTCGCCCTGGATCGGTGCCTTGGGCGCCTTCATGACGGGCAGCAACACCAACTCCAACGTGGTCTTTGCGGCTCTACAAATGCGCACCGCCGAATTGCTGGGCTTCAGTGCCGCTCTGATCTTGGCAGCCCAAACCTCAGGAGGCGCGCTGGGTTCGGTGATCGCGCCCACAAAGGTGGTGGTGGGTGCCAGCACCGGGGGAATGGCCGGCCGCGAAGGGGAAGTGATGCGCCAGATGCTGGTTTACACCGGACTACTGATCGCCCTGGTGAGCGTTTTGGCAACCATTGGCGTGGTGGTGAGTGGGGGATAAAAATGGCAGATGATGAATGCGAATCCCCTTCGAGGACGCTCCGTTGGATTACGCGGTGGCAGATCCCCTTCGGGGACGCTCCGTGGCACTACGCGGTGGAGAATGATGGACTATACGAATAAACCAATCAATGAGTTGCGCAGAAAAGACCGGGGCAAAGATGAGCTTTGGATTAAGGATTTTTTGAATCGCGCCCCTTACGGTGTATTGGCAACCGAAAATGGAGGCCAGCCCTTCATCAACACAAACCTGTTCGTCTATGATGAAGACTCCCAGGCGATTTACCTACACACTGCTCATGTGGGTCGCACACGCATAAACGTAGAGGCCAACCCGCGCGTTTGCTTCAGCGCAAGCGAGATGGGTCGCCTGCTTCCCGCAGATGAAGCGATCGAATCCAGCGTGGAGTACAGCAGTGTAATCGTCTTCGGCCGCGCCAGCGTAATAACCGATGAGCAGGAAGCAAAGCTCGGCTTGCAACTCTTGATGGACAAGTACTTACCCCACCTGCGACCCGGTAGCGACTACCGCCCTACCTCAGAAGATGACTTAAAACTTACGGCGGTCTACCGCATCGATATTGAAAGTTGGAGTGGAAAACAGAAAAAAGCACCCGATGACTTCCCCGGGGCGTTCTTTTACAGTGAAATGGGATAAGATCAACTATTATAGTAATTCAAAGGGATTGGGATTTGCTGATTGCTTAGCTATTGATGAGCTATTCGAGGGAACAGGGGTGAATGAGCAACGAATATTTTTTCCTAACACGATATCTAAATCAAACTGTGGGCAGGTGGATTCATAATGACATCATTGCAGAGCCGCTCGCTCATACCGCGGGTGGTTTCTTATTTTTCCACCCAGAGCGATTATTAGGGAGGTGCCTCATGAAACGCCAAACGATTATCGGACTTGCTGTCTCTTTAATCATCCTCATCACTGCTTTAAACCCTGAATCCCCGATTACTCGCGCTCAGAACGGATGCAATGGACCTCACTGTGTATATTTCCCCAACATCGTTTACTCTCAGGCTTTGGAAGTTTACGCTGACATCACATGTTATCGCCAAAGCCCTTATGTGATTGTAGGCGATGTCCTAAACGTGACCAACAACACGGTTTATAATGCCAAGCTCAGCGCAAAGTTACACGACCAAAACGGTCATCTCTACGGTACTTACAGCGATACCACTGCGTTGGTGGCTACCTTTGCGGGTAAAACCAACCCATTCAGCATCTATACAGACGTCGGATTCGAATGCAATGATAATATTGGCGAATTTGATGTAAGTGTTGATTCCTGGAGCATGTTCAATCCTGTAGAATACCGACCGGTTACAATTCTGTCCATCGTGCTCACTGGCAGCGGGTGGCAAACCGAGATTAGTGGGGAAATAAGGAATGATCAGGTTGAAACCCTTTCGAATATAAAAATATTGATTCAGCCCGGATCAAATAGCTTATATCAGTTTGCGGATGTGGATAAGACATCCCTTGCGCCGGGAGAAATCACTGCATACAGCAGCTCAATATACCACCCATGGGAACCGCCATTAACCTACGCAGAAGTCCAGGGACAAGGTAAGATCATTCCATAGAGGAAACAGCCGATTTATCCGACGGATCCAGCAGATCTGGTTTAGCTAGTGCCTGACCACCACTGGGAGCGAGATGTGATACGGGTAAGGCCACACCAGCCGGCCGCGGATATCGAAGTCACCGCCCGCTGTGTTGCTGTCCTCCTCGGCCATCAGGCATTTCCCCTCATTAGTACAGGCCACAACTGGGTACATCTGCGTTTTCACATCGTTATCCAGGGGGAACTCAGCGTCAGAGGCGTTATCATGGCCCGGTGTTGTATAGCGCCCGTACACATCCCAATTGAGTCCCCCTTCAAAACGCTGCCAGGTGATCAGGTAGCCACGACCGTTTCCTGTGGCTACATCCGGAGCATTGTCGTGGCGACCGGGACTTCCGGTGATCCAAAAGCCGCCAGAGGGCCCTTGAGGCGCGCCGTAAGCGCCCACCCGCCGGGCATAGATCTCTGTCGTCGACGCGCTAGGCGCATCCGCCCAGACGGATAGGAATTCCTCTGCGCTGCTGGCTAAGGCAACACTGTTCTGGTCGTTGGCGTCATCACATATGTGAATCTCGGAGCTGAGATTTCCGATGTTCCACGTAGCTACCTTTCCGTAGATATCACCAGAATCGAGCACGCTGGTCGGCCGGAAGGTGTACGCAATCAGGTAGCGATTGCTGGTAGGATTGTAAGCTACGTCCGGGGAACTGCGGTATCCTGTCCCTGCAGCGATGTTCACCCAGCCCAAGGGTGTCCCGTCGCTGGCCAGTACGCGCTCCGCGTCAATATCCTGCCCACCACCAGCCCACGTGTTTTGGTACACCACCAGGTATTCGTTAGCCTGACCGTTGTAGACCACCGCTGGCTTGTGCTGCTTGTCGTCCTTGCGTCCGAGGGAAAACTCTGAGCCCATCCAGCTTCCGTCCCACTTGACGCGCACCGCCCAGATGTCGCTGTCGGTGATAACGCTGTCGTAGGTCCATACGACCAGGTACTCGTCTTGCAAAGGGCTGTAGGCTACGTCGGGCTCGTAGTTGTGAAAATTTGCATTGTGGGTGATGGTCCAATAGCTCAGCAGCGTACCGTCTCCACGC
>JASFVL010000213.1:0-6833 GCA_050049875.1 Anaerolineales bacterium | reverse complement strand
GGTTCACCGCTGACCAGCAAGATTTGACTGTCGCCCTCGACCGCCGCGTACCAAAGCTCACGCGCCCGCGCAAATTCAGCCTCGCGACCGATCATGCGGCCGCGTACGATGCGATCGATGGTCGACAGCTGCTCCTGCTCAACAACCGAGGCGTCTAGTATACCGGGACGCATGAGGACCTGGCGGACCTCGGCGGCGCTCGACGGCCGGCTCTGGGGGTCCTTCTGCATCAGTCGCACAATGAGGCGGTCCAACCCGGGCGGGATCTCGGGGCTCTTGGCGCGCGGTGGGACCACTGGTGCATTCACGTGTTGGGAGATGAGGGCAACCGGATCTCCATGCTGAAAGGGAAGTTCGCCGGTGGTCAGCTCGTA
Organism: Anaerolineales bacterium; assembly: GCA_050049875.1. Taxonomy (GTDB): domain Bacteria; phylum Chloroflexota; class Anaerolineae; order Anaerolineales; family UBA11858; genus JASFVL01. Next base: position 6,459 of record JASFVL010000213.1, on the reverse strand, counting down.
CAGCATCACACCCAGCGCGTAGAGATCCGCCCGACCGTCGTACTCCTTGCCCAACGCTAGCTCGGGCGCCATATAAAACACGGTCCCTTCGATCAGGCCCTCTTGCGTCATGCGAGAGGCCATCGAGCGGGCAATGCCGAAATCCATCAGCTTGGCGCTGCCCTCTGCGTCGATGAGCACGTTTTCCGGCTTGAGGTCACGGTGGACGATGCCGCGCTCGTGAGCATGCTCCAACGCCTGGCAGATTTGGCTGGCGATGCGGACCAAATCCTTTAGATCTTTGGGGGGGCGAGTATGCAAGCTCTCGCCTTCGATTAACTCCATCACGATGAAGGGAGCTTTGTCCATCTCGCCGGCGTCATAGACAGTCACGATGTTTGGATGGTTGAGTTGTGCGATGGACTTGGCTTCCTGCAGCAAGCGGGCGCGACCCTCGGTCTCCAGTTGGTAGCCGGTCACCAGCTTCACCGCCACCTGGCGCTCAAGCATCGAGTCAAAGGCGCGGTGGACGGTGCCCATGCCCCCCCGGCCGAGCAGCGCATCCAGCCGGTAGCGCTCGTTGAGGAGTTTCCCAATCATGTTGTCCCTATCCATCATAACGTTCATTTACCTCTTCCAGGGTCAGGTCAAAGAATACCCTTCTAATCACTGTCTGACATGTTCTGCATACAACCTTTATTCAGGTATAGCGGATGGTGATTATCTTGATTGATTATAATTCAAATCAATCAAATTGTTCTCACAAACTCAGCGTTCCTGCACTGGCTCACATCAAAGTATTGAAGGATACCTATCAGATTCCGAACACTTCCTTCAAACCGCGGCCCCCTTCTTTGATATAATGGGTAAATTACCTCTCATATTCCCTCACTCATCAAGAAGCTAAAAACGCCTAAACCATTTCAGTGGTGAGGGGTGCACCCGCAATATCCCCTTTGGGATCAGGAGGGTTCAATGACCGAACGCCAGCAGCTCGAACAAGCCATCACCGCCCAGGAGTCCCTGCGCGGGACACTCGATGATGCCATCATCGATGCGACCATCGCCACCCTGAAAGAGAAACTGGCCGCCCTCGAACAAGCTCCCCAGCAGCGCAAACAGGTGACCGTGCTGTTCATGGATGTGGTCGGCTCGACGGATATTGTCCACCAACTCGACCCGGAGGACAATCTGGCCATCATGGACACCGCTTTGAAAAGACTGTCTCTCCCAGTGGAAGAACACGGCGGCCACGTATCCCGCTACATGGGCGATGGATTCAAGGCCATCTTCGGGGTACCTGTAGCACGGGAAAACGACCCGGAGATGGCATTGCGGGCTGGTCTGGGGATCTTGGCGGCTGCGGAGGAGTATGCCGGGGAAGTCGCAGCGAGGTGGGGCATCCAAGGTTTCCAGGTGCGGGTGGGAATCAACACCGGGCTAGCAGTGATCGGTGGGCACTCCGAAGCGGAGGATACCATTGCGGGGACTGTGGTCAACCTGGCAACCCGCTTAGAGAGCGCCGCGGAAGCGGGGACGATTTTGATCTCACATGAGAGCTACAAACACGTGCGGGGCATCTTCGATTTCGAGCCTTTAGAGCCCATCCAGGCCAAGGGATTCCCCGAAGCGGTGATGGTCTATCGGGTGCTGCGGGCCAAGGCGCGCCCCTTCTATCGCGGGATACGCAGCGTGGAAGGGGTCGAGACCCGCATGGTTGGCAGGGAGGCCTAGTTCCTGCAACTGCGGAAAATATTCCATGAAGCGATCGACGAGGGCGAGCGGCAAATGGTCACGGTGGTGGGGGAGGCCGGACTGGGCAAGTCGCGCTTGCTGTACGAGTTTGAGAACTGGGTGGATTTACTGCCCGAGGATGTGCATCTCTACAAAGGTAGAGCACAATTAGAAACCCAGAGCCTGCCTTATGGGCTGTTGCGGGATCTGTTTGCCTGGCGCTTCGGAATCCAAGATGACGATCGGGCGGAAGCTGCCCGGGGAAAACTGGTGGCTGGATTTCAAGAGGCGCTGGGGGTGGGCGAATCAAGCGAACTGAAGAGCCACATCATCGGACAACTGCTGGGATACGGCTTCCATGACAGCCCGCACCTGGCTGGCGTCCTGGAGAATCCACAGCAGCTGCGAGACCAGGCGCTCCTGTATCTGGGAGGGTATTTCAAGTCACTTTCCGAGAAAGGCGCTATCTTGATTTTATTGGAGGATTTACACTGGGCAGACGAGGCTTCGCTGGCTACCCTCAACAGGTTGGCAACGGAGTTGACGAATCAGCCGGTGTTCATCCTGGCGACCGCCCGGCACAGTTTGTTAGAACGCAGACCGCACTGGGGTGAAGGCCAGTGCTTCCACCGGCGTATCCTGCTCGAACCGCTGTCAAAACGGGAAAGCCGGAAGCTGGTTGCCGAAGTGCTTCAGCGGGTGCAGGACGTGCCGCAAGCCCTGAGCGAACTGGTGGTCAGCAACGCTGAGGGCAACCCTTTCTACGTCGAAGAGCTGATCAAGATGCTGGTCGAGGATGGGGTCATCATTCGTGAGGATCCGCACTGGCGAGTGGAGACAGGCCGCCTGGCGGAGGTGAATGTCCCTCCCACCCTCACAGGCGTGCTGCAGACCCGCCTGGACGGGCTGCCATCGGAAGAACGAAAAGCTTTACAAGGAGCCTCCGTCATCGGACGCGTGTTTTGGGATCAGATCCTGGAGCATATCAACGGCTCAATGAAGGAAAGGATCACGGATAGAGGCATCACGGATGTATTGAACGATCTTAGATCCAGGGAGTTGATCTTCCGACGAGAGATCTCCGCCTTTGCCGAGGCGCGCGAGCACATCTTCAAGCATGCGCTCCTGCGGGAGGTGACCTGTGAGAGCGTGCTGAAGCGCGTCCGACAGGCCTACCACGCCCTGGTGGCGGAGTGGTTGATCGAACATGCTGGCGACCGGGAAGGGGAGTTCACCGGATTGGTCGCCGACCACCTCGAGCTGGCAAGGAAGAAAACCGAGGCGCTTCAATATTTAATCAAAGCAGGTATGGAAGCGGTAGCAAAATACGCCAATGAAGAGGCGATCCGCTTTTTCGAACGGGCATTGGAGCTGATCATGACGGAGCCGGATACGCCCGAGCGCGCCCGGCAGGAACTAGAAATCCTGATGAGCCTGGGCCCTGCCCTGATCGCTGCCCGCGGCTTTGGTGTTCCGGAAGTAGAGCACACTTACACCCGCGCCCGCGAACTTGCCGGGCAGACAAAGCAGTTTAAACAATTGTTCTACGCCACCTGGGGCCAGTGGGTGCACTACAACCAGATTGATGATTTCAACACGGCGAAAAAGCTGATGGCGCAGCTCTTCCAACTGGCAGAGCAGTCAGGGGATGAGGCCCTGCTGCTCGAAGCCCATCACTCGGGGTGGACGACGGAATGGGCTCGTGGAAATACAATTGAAGCGGAAGAGCACCTCCGAAATGGGCTGGAGATTTACAAACCTGAGTTGCATCAGGCCCACATTCAATTCTATGGGCATGACCCTAAGGCATGCGCTATGAGTATCGGTGCCACAATTCTTTGGACGCTTGGATACCCAGACCAGGCAGATCAGCGTGCCCTAGAAGGGCTGGCGCTCAGCAAGCAGCTTGAACATCCATTCTCATCTGCTTTTGCTAGATGGGGAGTAATTTTTATTAAACTCTACCGTGGCGAGTTAGCAGATGCAGCGGATGAAATTAAAAGATTCCTAGCTTTCGTTGAAGAGCAGAGGTTCCCTTTGTTTATCACCATGGCTAATCTGTTTCAGGGTGCAGCACTTACAAGACAGGGAATAGGTGTTGCAGGGATGGACAAAATTCATGAAGTACAAAGCATGATTCAACGCATCGGTGCGTTCATCCTCTGGTCATGGGCTCTCAGCGAATACCTAGGGGCATGTCTAGCGACCGGTGCGGTGGAGGAAGGACTGCAAGCCGTTAAGCGTGAGAAGGATACACACCCTCTAACAGGGCAGCGCTCGATGGAACCGGAAATCCGCAGGTTACACAGCGAGCTGATACTGGCCGATGATCCGGGACGCGCTGCGGAGGCAGAGGTGGAATTTCACTTAGCCATTGAAATAGCCCAGCGACAAAGCGCGAAATCCCTCGAACTGCGGGCGGTGATGAGCCTGGCACGCCTATGGCAAAAACAGGGGAAAATCAAGGAGGCTCGCGAGCGCCTCAGCGAGATCTACGATTGGTTCACCGAGGGGTTCGATACCGCGGATTTGAAAGATGCCAAAGCGTTGTTGGGGGAACTGGAAGGATAGGGGGCGAGGCCGGGAGAATTTCTCTTGGCACTGGGAGATTACGGCTTTATATGAAACCAGCTAGGGAAATTTGACTTACAATCTCATCCAATTTCAGGAAATATCCCCTCAATATTCTCCAATACCCCTGGTAACTCCCCACGAATGACATCCCATACAATATCCAAGTTCACCCCAAAGTAGTGATGTATCAACCGATCTCGCATTCCAGCCATCTCTTTCCAAGGTAGATCAGGATACTTCCTACGAAAAGGCTCTGGTATATTTTTCGCGGCTTCACCAATAACTTCTAGATTGCGAATGACAGCATCCTGTGTTTTATGGTCTCTCTGAAAAGCCTCATATGTCATTCCAGTTGAATATTCCCCAATACGTCGCCCCGCTTCAAGGATGTCTTGAAGATAATCGAATATCCGCCTTTCAGACATAGACGATACTCTTCTCAATATCTTGAGCGACACGGGGATTTCGAATCCCCTCAATACCAGCTGGGGTCAAGATTTCCACAGGCTTGCCGAAAAGGCCTTCCAGGTACTCCGCCAATTCAACAAACCGCAGTCCAATCGGGCGTTCAAACTCGACTACAAGGTCGATGTCACTGGAAGCGTTTGCTGACCCGTGTTGATAAGACCCAAATAACCCAACTCTCTTGACTCCAAACTCGGAGGAGAGATACGGATAACTTTGGCGGAGCAACTCGGTGATTTTTTCTCTCGTCAGCATGAAACCCTCGCTGTATGGGTCAATTGTACCAGCAGCCTGTATTTTTCGCACAGAATAGGAAGGATGCCCCAGTTATTCCTAAGCAAGGTCCACACACTTTAAAATCAGGAAGCCAACAAAGTCACCTCTCGGATTTCGCCCACTTCCTTCAAACCGTGACCCCTTCTTTGCTATATTGGGTAAATTACCTCTCATAGCGAGCTCAGCCTCATAAAATGTTATAATTTTGGTCACCATGGGCGTCCAAAAAATCAGCGATAAGTTGCAGGTTGTGTTCTCAAACACACCAGAGATAAGCTTAGTTTATCTCTTTGGCTCAAGGGGCGAGGGTGAAACTGGCCCAATGAGCGATATCGATTTGGGTGTCTTGATTGCCAACACTGAGGACGTCGATTTGATCCAAGCTCAGTTGGTTCACAAGGTGAGGAAGGGGTTGAAAATAGATCGAGTCGATGTCATCCTGCTCAACCGCGCACCCATCGAACTAACTTATGCAGTCATCGCCCAGGGGACCTGCATATTTCAGCGCGATACCGCCACGCGCGTTGAGTTCGAAGCGAACACCATGAGCCGTTACGGCGATTATCTACCTGTGTTAAGAGACCAGCGCGAGCAAGTCCTGGGAGGAGAAGGATATGACCGCAGAGTTCAACGGTATCGAGAGGCGCTTAGACGAACTGAGCGAACGCTTAGCCAGATTAAACCCGCTCAGAGATAAGCCCCGCTCCGAATTTGACCAGGACGCCTACCTGCGCGACATCGTTGAGCGCAACCTCGAAATTGCGGCTCAATGTTGTATTGACATCAGTCACCGCATCATCGCCTTGGAAAACGCTAAGAAGCCTACAGATTACTACGAAGCCATCGTGGCAATGGGCGAGTTAGGGGTGCTTGAACCAGATTTCGCCCGTAAGCTAGCTCCCATCGCCGGATTCCGGAATATACTCGTCCATGAGTATGTGAGCGTGGATTGGGACCTGGTCTACGATCATCTACAAAACCTGGAAGACCTGGAACAATTTCGAAACCACATCCAGCACTGGCTAGCTGAGAAGCTCAAATAGATGGTTGGAAGATACGTCCACGAGGCTTGTTGGGGGCCATCTCGCGGGCTCGCGCTGCAAAGTCTTCAGACTGTAAAAACGTCTCTAAAATTGTAACTCTCCAGCAACTCGGGGACCAGCACTCGCGCCAGCGGGGCGTTACGCGCCACCACGCTCTTGAACTGATTCAAGTCAATACGCTGCAGCGGCGGCAGGGCCAGCCGGGGCGGCCTGTAAAACGGGCGCAGCGGCTTGTGCAGCGGGCGGAAGAAATCGTCCCAGTGTAGGGGGATGACCAGTTGCGGCTGAACCGCGGCAAGCAACTCCCGGTAATACGTTCCCGATTCCATCGGGCTAACGAAAAGTACCTCAGCAGGGGGCGCACCCTGCGGGCTGACATCCCGCCAGT
>JASFVL010000212.1:0-6838 GCA_050049875.1 Anaerolineales bacterium | reverse complement strand
AGATTACTGCTGACAACTTCCCTCTATTGGATAGTTCAACCTCTGCCGAACCGATTCTTGCCACACTTACTTGCCATTTCATGGATGTGCCCTGTGAGTGGGTTTCGTGGTTAAGTGGTGACCGGCGGCTCGTGCCAGACCTCGGCGGCTATGCAGGGGATTTTCCGGGATTCCAGGTCTCCGGCACCCATGGGGCTTATTTGAACCTGATCGATGGCGGCGCGGATTTGATCTTCGTCGCCCGTGCGCCGTCGGAAGACGAGTTGGTCTATGCCACCAACGCAGGGGTGAGCCTGGAGGTCAAACCCGTCGCGCTCGACGCCTTCGTGTTCATCGTTAATCAGGACAATCCTGTAGCCGAACTCACTACGGCCCAAATTCGGGCGATCTATACTGGCGGCTTGACCAACTGGGCGGACGTTGGGGGATTGGATGCTGAGATCCACCCCTACCAGCGCAATGAAACCTCCGGTAGCCAGGTGCTGATGCGTGAGTTGGTCATGGGGGATTTAACCATGATTGCAGTTCCCGATATGACACTGCCGACCATGGTTGCCCCTTTTAACGCCGTGAGCACAGACCCTGACGGGATCGGTTACTCGGTTTATTTTTATGAGCGCAATATGGCCCCCGAAGAGGAGCGTGTCAAGATGATCGCTGTGGACGGGGTGTATCCTGACGGGGAGAGGATCGGGGGCCGAGAGTATCCCTACGCCACGGAGGTTTATGTTGTCATCCGCAGGGAATTGTCTCCAAACAATTCAGCTTATCAATTAAGAGATTGGATACTTACCTCAGGGGGACAAGTATTGATCCAAGAAAGCGGCTATGTGCCCCTAAGCCGGTCAATTGGGCAATAGATGGCTGAATCTTTATAGCCTATAAGGATGCGTGCCCTGTCGCCGCTGAGAAGGATCTCAGCGCTACATTTCTGACTGGCGAACCTCCTACCTCTTTCTGACTGATTTCGCATGCACCATATGGGGGTATTCACGCTCTCAACCGGGCAATCCCTTCAGCTTCACGAAACTCATTCGGCGTGTTCAGGTTCCAAAAAGCTAACCCCTCTGGGTCGTAGCGGACTACTTTCTCTAGAGGGAAAACCTTAACTGCTACTTCATGATGCCAAGAGATCAGCCGCCACTGGTCGTTATCGATGGCCCGCTTCACCGCTGCTAGGCATGTCTCCCGCCGATAGACAGCGTGAAAGGGCTCTAAGCCGACCTCTGTTTGGGGGATGAACAGGTCCAACTCTGAATTTTGCATCGTGTCCCGCATAGCTTGCAGCAGTTCGGGGCTAGCGAAAGGCATATCGCAAGCCACCACGCCGACGATGGGATAGCTGGCAGCCTGTAAAGCGGTGTACAGACCTCCCAAGGCCCCGCGGTTCGGGATAGTATCGCGGTGAAGGGACACATTCAGGAATTCGTAATCCTTTGGGTTGTTTGTCGTCACCAGGATTTCGTCGGCGATGGGTGCCATGCGTTGATAGACCCGCTGGATCAGGGGTTCCCCGAGAAACGGCATCAGGGCTTTGTCCTGCCCCATGCGTTCGGACTCTCCACCGGCTTGGATGGCGATGCTGAACATGGGGGCATTATAATGGAAAGTATGCACATGATTTCGCACGAAGAGCCGCGCCGCATCCCATTGGGGGTAAGTGGGAACAAAGCATCAGCGCAGCGACACACCGTGTATCTGTAAGGTGTGAAGGGGGCCGGGAGCGAAAGGTAGTTCAACTGCTTATCAATGAGAATTGGTGCCCCCAGCGGGGTGAATCTTGCGCTACAATAGGATGAGCGAAACTTGATCGCCGAAGAGCATCTTTGGCTTTGGACTTTGGTTAGGTAGATATGATGAGCACGTTAGCTGAAGTACTAGACGAATTAACAGTTGAGGGGGAGCTTTACGAAACTTTGGAAGACAATGGGCTGCGCTGCTATGCCTGCGGGCACCGCTGTTTCATCCGTGAGGGCCGCCGCGGCATCTGCAAAGTCCGCTTCAACGAGGGCGGCAAATTGAAGGTCCCTTGGGGATATGTTGCCTCCTTGCAGGCTGACCCCATTGAAAAGAAACCTTTCTTCCACGTTCGACCCGGTAGTGATGCCTTAACTTTTGGAATGTTGGGCTGTGATTTTCACTGTTCTTACTGCCAGAACTGGCTCACCTCCCAAGCAATGCGCGATCCGAGATCGGATGCCTCGGGGGGCTATATCCGCCGCTTGTCGCCTCAAGAGATTGTCGAATACGGTAAGCGGGCGCGAGCTGCTGTGGTGGCTTCTTCCTACAACGAGCCCCTGATCACCTCCGAATGGGCGGTGGCGATCTTCCAACTGGCTAATCAGGCCGGCATGGATTGCGTTTACATCTCCAACGGCAATGCCACACCTGAAGTTTTGGAATACCTGCGACCCCATATCGTGGGCTATAAAGTGGATTTAAAAACCATGCAGGACAAGCACTACCGCAAATTGGGTGGGGTGCGCGATCATGTCCTGGACAGCATCAAATTGGCCCATGAGATGGGTCTCTGGGTGGAGATTGTCACCCTGGTTGTCCCGGGTTTCAACGACAGTTCGGAGGAGTTGTTGGATGCAGCTCGTTTTATCGCTTCCGTCTCCCGCGACATCCCCTGGCATGTGACTGCTTTTCACCCTGACTATAAGATGACCGATCCACCGCGCACTACGGTCAATACCCTGATTCGGGCTGCTGAAATTGGGCTGGAATCGGGTCTGAACTACGTTTATGCCGGCAATCTGCCGGGTCGCGTGGGTGAATACGAACACACCTTCTGCCCCAACTGTCGAACGCTTCTGATCGAACGCTATGGTTACATCATCTTGGACTACCGCTTGACAGCCAAGGGGACCTGTCCGCAGTGTGCTACCGCTATTCCCGGCGTTTGGACGGACAAATTAAGCAGCGTGCGTATCGGCGGTCCGGGTTTTCCCCGCTCGATTTGGTGAGGGTCGCTTCGAGTTGGATACCCAGGAGAGCATCCATATCCAAATAAAGTTTTGACGTATATAATGGGGGTCTGATGATCGGTCCATCTCTTGCACCTTATTGAAGCTGAGATAACATCGCATTCAATCTTTTCTAGGAGGATAAGATGAACATCAAACCGAGAACTGGCGCACCTGATCCTCACAAGGGCAAATCTTTCACCGTGCTGCGCGCAATTTTAGCTATATTCACCTTGCTGGGGATGCTATCGGGCGGTTTTGGGTTAGCCGGGGCGTCCTCGCCCGAGGGTTGGCGTCAGGGTAGGTCTCCTTGGGATCAGATACCGTCGGCTGGCGGTGAATTTGCCCCTGGGGAGATCTTGGTCAGCTTCAAAACGGGAGTTTCACTTCAGACGCCTCGGGATTATCTCAATTCGTACGACGCTGTACATCTCGACACCGTCTACGGCTCCGCAGTTCAGCTATGGGGTGTGCCCCAGGGACAGGAGCTGGCGACCATCGCCCGGCTCAACGCCGACCCTCAGGTGGAATACGCCGAGTTGAATTACATCTACCGCGCTTTTGTAGAGCCCAACGACCCGAGTTATTACAAGCAATGGGCACACCAAAAGGTGCAGTCCGAGCAAGCCTGGGAGATCGCCACGGGTGGCTCTAACGTCACCATCGCCATCATCGACACTGGTATCGACGAGAACCACCCGGATCTGAAAAATAAAATTGTAGCTGGGTATGACTGGGTTGGTGACGATAGCAATCCCCACGATCTCAATGGTCATGGCACTCACGTGGCTGGGATCGCTGCAGCGGTGACGGACAATGGAAAAGGAATCGCTGGCATGAGTTGGGGGGCGCGCATTATGCCTTTGCGTGTATTAGATTTTGAAGGCTTTGGCTACAACAGCGACATTACCGCCGCCATTAATTGGGCTGTCGCCCACCACGCTGAGGTTATTAATCTGAGTCTCGGTGGCGAAGATCAAAGTCAGTCTATGCAAAATGCGATCAACAGCGCCCACACAGCTGGCACGCTGGTTGTGGCTGCGATGGGGAATTACCGTGATGAGGGCAACCCAACGATGTACCCGGCAGCATATCAGAATGTGATGGCCGTTGCTTCTACGGGACCCGACGATATTTATGCTTTCTACTCTCAATATGGGTCTCATACCGACATCGCCGCTCCTGGTGGTGAAATGGGCCCCTACACAGATGGCATCTACAGCACCATGCCGACCTACCCGGTTTACTTGACGACCAATTTTGGTTTTTATACCAATTACGATTACCTTCATGGCACCTCCCAAGCCTCTCCACACGTGGCGGGTCTGGCAGCATTGTTATGGTCGGCTGATCCCTCTCTCACCCCTGACCAGGTTCAGACCAGAATCGAAAACAGCGCTGTGGACCTGGGTCCATCGGGGTGGGACTCGACTTATGGTCATGGTCGCATCAACGCCTACCAGACTTTGAAGGCCTACGAGGCCCTGGACGCTCCCAACCTGTACACCATCAGCAACTCGGATGGCGATGGCAGCTACTTGGTCGATTGGAGCAGCGTTTCGGGCGCCACCAGCTATACCTTGCAGGAGGACGATAACCAGGCATTTACTTCTCCGAAAACCATTTACAACGGCGCGAACACCCAGTACCAAGTCAATGGCAGGGAGACAGGCTTCTGGTATTACCGTGTGCGCGCTTCAAACGGGAACGGAAATAGCGACTGGAGTGTCGTCCGCTCAGTGAGCGTGTTACCAGGTGCTCCGCTGCTGGCGCCGATCAATAATTCCGGCAACCTAGACGCCTATTCGGTGGATTGGTCGCTGGTCTCCGGTGCCATCGGCTACACCTTGCAGGAGGACGACAACCCGACCTTCTCCAGCCCGCTGGTGCGATACGATGGGACAGCAGGGACTTACAGCGTGACTGGTCAGCGAGGGGGTGGCTGGTACTATAGGGTGCGTTCCTACAATCAGGTTGGGCAGAGTAATTGGAGCATGCCGATACAGTCCACCACGGTAAACACGCCCGCGCTGGGGGAGCCAGTCCTGCAGCCGATAAGCAACTCCGATGGGGATGGACAATACAATCTCACCTGGACTGGTGTGGTTAGTGCCACCAGTTACACCCTGGAACAAAGCGCCGATCCCTACTTTAGTGCCCCAACGCTGGTTTACAATGGTTCACTGACTCAAACAACGGTGATGGATCAACCCGGTGGGACTTGGCATTACCGCGTCAGAGCTTTCGGCCCCCCAGGCCAGGGACCTTGGAGCGCTTCTCAGTCCGTGAGCGTTACCACCTGGATTTACATCCCCATGATCTTCCGCGAATTCAATCTCTCAGAAGGCTTCGACTCCCAATTCACAAGTGATGCCTACGGATGGCAAACCCACTCCGGAACGTGGACTCTGGAGAACGGCAAGTACTCAGCGGAAGGCGGCACCAATGCTTATGCCTCTGCCAGTTTTCAGGCGGGATATCAGGATTTCACTTACCGGGTTCGCGTGCGGCGAGAGGGCTGTGCGACATGCGCCAACGTACTCTACATCCGCGGTGAACCACAGCCTTTAGGCACATTCAACCGCTGGCGCAACTACTATGGTTTTCAATATGCTTCGGAGGGTTATTTCTCGGTTTGGAAAATCATTGCTGGGGGCAACCCCATAGAAGTGATCGATTGGACATTTAGCTCTGCCATCAACCAAGGCAGTGTGTGGAACGTTCTGAAAGTGACCGCCTCTGGAAATCAACTTTCTTACACCATCAACGGCACATTAGTATGGCAGGGGACCGATATCTCTCTCTCTTCAGGTCGGGTGGGCTTCGGAATGTATGTTCCATCGGATGGTGTCAACGATAATCTACAGGTGGACTGGGCTACCTTAACTGCTAGCCAGGGGAGTGTAGCCAGTAGTCAGGAGACCGGGATTGAGGTTATCAACCCAGGTGAAGGTGTTGGCAGCCGCGCTGACCTCCAGGTTGTCGACCCGAAGAAATGAAATTTCTCGTTTGAATTAATACGATATCCAGATGGCGGGAGTGTCTAAACCGGTCCCGCCTGAATTAACGTTGCACCTGGATTCGACACACATAGCGGTCCACTCCCCCGAAGCGGTATTTATAGTCCTCGTCGCCACGCAGGAAGTCGAAAACATCGCGCCGGTGATCGACCGCCCATTGAATCAGATGGGACAGTAGGACCCATCCCGGTGAGAGCTCACTGAATTTATAGTCAAGACCGGAGTTGTAAAGCCAAATTCGATTATCGTAATCGAAGTTCAAGTAGGCAGCCGCTTTCTCTCCCCCTACCATCAAAAAGGCAAGTTGAAGCCAATCAGCTCGCTGGGCTGCGTGAATTAAGGATCTCATTTGCGTACGCATTACCTCAGTGAGAAATACTTCCTTTGAAGCATCCTGAGCCATTAGTATGAACAAGCTGTCGATCTCTGCGTCTAAGCTGTTTCCGTCTTCCACGATGCGCCAGTTCACTGGTATGAAGTGACCAGCAGCTCGACGCAGCTTTCGGCGTATTTCGTGACGCTGCTTCTTTTTAATCCCTGCTAGATAAGTATCCCAATCATCTGGCAGGGGGATATAGGGAGCAGGTTGCATTCTGGTTTGGGTGGTTTTCCAACCCATGCGGTTCGCCACTTTCCGTAATTGCGGTAGGGTAGGGGAATCTTCCAGCAAGTTGTACCAATCAAGCTGCTTCCAAGGGGGAGCAGTGGGGCTGTCTAAATGCTCCAGGAAACCCGTTAGAAAGGATTGTAAGTGTTCGCGCTTCGATAGTACGTCTAAAAAATCGGAGATCTGGATGGACCCTAAAAGCATTAACGCGGGGTCTCCCTCCAGGTTTTCACTGAAAAATA
>JASFVL010000211.1:0-6852 GCA_050049875.1 Anaerolineales bacterium | reverse complement strand
GATCGGCATGACCAAGGTTTGGGCTCGGGAGTTGGGTCGTCACAACGTGCGCGTCAACGCGATCGCCCCGGGTTTCACCTTGACCGAAATGGTCCGGCAGATGCCGCAAAAGATATTGGACGGCATGATCGCTCACACGCCGTTGGGTCGCATGGGCGAACCGGAGGACATCGCCAATGCTTATCTCTTCCTAGCGTCGGACGAGGCCAGTTATATCTCCGGTGTAACGTTGCGTGTGGACGGAGGTATCGTTGTAGGGACGTAGCGAAATGATCACTTTAGACGAATTAGTCACAGAGCACTTAGAATCGCTGGTCGATAGTATCGTAAAGGATGCTGTCAGCCAGATTCCGTCGTACTGGGAAGCCCCGCTAGCTCGCACGATCGAGAGGACTGAACGTTGGCTGAAGATGCTTGCCACCAGCGTTCATGAGAACGACCCACAGATCCTCGAGCGCTATCTGGTCGCTGTCGCTCATGAGCGGCAGAAGGAAGGGTACCCCGTCGTGGAGCTGCACACCATCGTGCAGATCACCGAAAGCCGGATCCAAGAGATCATTGAGGGCAGTATTGCGGATAAAGTTGAGAGAAATGCGCTCTCCACCCTACTGGAGGCTGTTATGGGCGCGGCTCGCATGGTGCTCAGCGTGAGTTATGTCCTGATAACAGGCAGCCAAGGTACATAAGTAAATTTTTTACCATGAACCGTTTTGCACAGATCCTTTCTACCGGGAGGTATATCCCGAAAAAAGTCATCACCAATGATGATTTGAACGAGATGTTGGGTGAGAATGTTGGGGATTGGCTGGTGGAGAACGTCGGCATTCACCGGCGCCACGTGATGGCGGATGGTGAGACCACCTCGGACATGGTCACCGCTGCGGCGGAGAGGGCGCTGTCGCGCGCTGGCATCACCGCTGCTGACCTAGACCTGATCCTGGTCGCTACGGACACGCCCGATTACCTCAGCCCAGCGACCGCTTCGGTCGTGCAAGCCAAGCTGGGAGCTTCAAGCGCTGGCACCTATGACATCAACTGCGCCTGCGCGGCCTGGGTGACGGGCTTGGATATGGCTGCCCGCTACATCGCCACGGACGAGGACTATAAGTACATCTTGGTTGCTGGGGGCTACGGTATGACCAAGTTCCTCGATTGGAGCGATAAGTACACCTGCACTCTGTTCGCCGATGGCGCCGGGGTGGTGATTCTCGGCGCCGGGGATGCACCTGGTTTCTTGAGCGGTAAATTGATCGCCGCTGGGGAATATCACGACGCCTTAGGAATTTACACCGGCGGTACCTTCCGGCCGGCGACCCCGCAGGCGGTGGCCGAACATGGCAAACCGCGCGTCCAATTCGTCAAAAAATTCCCGGCTACTTTCAACAGTGACAACTGGCCTCCCCTGGTGAGGGAAGTGGTGCGCAAAGCGAACCTGAAACTGGAGGACATCGATTTCTACCTCTTCACACAGCTCAACTTGCGCACCATCGAGCTTGTCATGGAGAATCTAGGTCAACCGCTCCATAAGACTCATTGGATCATGGACAAGTGGGGCTATTTGGGTTCGGCTTGTATCCCTGCGGCTCTCGACGACGCGTTGGAGCGGGGCAAAGGCCCGAAACCGGGCGACCACGTCGTCTTCTGCGCCAGTGGTGGTGGGCTGGCCATGGCGGCTGCGGTGTGGAGGTGGACAGCGGTCGAGAAACAGTAGACAGTGAATAGTTTCGGAGGCGGAGTATGTACATCGGAGATTATCTCGGGCGGCGTGAGGTTTATTCACCAAACAAGTTAGCGGTTGTTGACGCTGGGAAGGACCCCCAGATCCGCCTGACGTATCGCCAATGGAACCAGCGCGTCAACCGCCTGGCAAATTGGTTAAAAAGCGTCGTCGGGATTGAGAAGGGCGACCGGATAGCGATCCTGGCTCGCGACGGGATCGAGCATCTCGAGCTTTTCTACGCCTGCAGCAAACTCGGCGCCATCCATACCGCTCTCAACTGGCGGCTACATTGGCGCGAACTGGCGAACTTGATCGCGAACACCACGCCCAAGGCGCTGATTTATTCGGATGATTTTATAACCAGCGTTGCTGAGTTAGAAAAGGCGACCCGCGGGGGAGATCACGCTATCGGGCAGTACCTGCACATTGAGGGACAGGGTGTTGTTGGGAGTTTCCACTACGAAACGACCCTCCAGGCCTCGGACGCGACGCCTGTGACTTGCGAATCGCTTGAAAAAGAGGACATCGCTTGCTTGCTCTTCACCGGCGGCACCACGGGGTTGCCCAAAGGGGCGATGATCAGCCACCGTCAGATTTGCTGGAATGTGCTCAACACAGTCATTCATGATATTACCCATGACGATATTTATTTGTGTATTTTCCCCTTATTCCACACCGGTGGTCTGTTTACTTATTGCTCATCCCAGGTGGTCTTCGGCAACACCACCATCCTGACACGTCAGTTCGACCCCGTCCAGGTGCTGGAGTTGATCGAGCGCGAGAGGGTGACTGTCTTTGCTGGGGTGCCGACTATGTACCAGATGATGACCCAGGCTTCCAACTGGGAGACAGCCGATTTGAGCAGCCTGCGCTTCTGCACCAGCGGCGGCGCGCCCTTGCCCGTACCCTTGGTGGAGCTCTACGCCCGCCAGAAAAATGTGCGCTTCAAGCAGGGTTTTGGGATGACGGAGTTCGGGCCTGGCTTATTCGCGCTGCCAGCTGAGGACGCCATCCGTAAGGCGGGCAGTATCGGGCGCCCCAACTTCTTCGTGGACGTGCGCGTGGTGGATGAGGACAACAACCCATTGGGTCCCAACCAGGAGGGCGAATTGGTGCTCAAGGGGCCCAGCGCTTCCTCCGGGTACTGGGACAACCCGCAGGCCACCGCTGCCGCCTGGGATGACAAGGGTTGGTTCCACACCGGCGATATTGTGCGCTACGATGAGGAGTGGTATTTCTACGTTGTTGACCGCAAGAAGGATATGTTCATCTCGGGCGGTGAGAACGTTTATCCTGTTGAGATCGAAAGCGTGCTCTACAAGCACCCCGCTGTGCACATGTGTGCCGTGATCGGCGTACCCCATGAGACGTGGGGGGAGGTCGGTAAGGCTGTTGTCGTCCTCAAGCCGGGCGCCACGGCGAGCGAGGATGAGTTGATCGAATTCATGCGCGACCATCTGGCGCGTTTCAAGGTACCCAAGAGCGTAGCGTTCATGGATGAACTGCCCCTCTCGTCCATGGGTAAGATTCTCAAACGCGATTTGCGTGAGCAGTTTGAGGTTTGAGGAACTTGTGTTGAGCACGAGTTGACCACTGGAGACAATACATCACAAGGAGAACATTATGACCACAAAGAGGTTCCAGCGCGGCGTCGCCGTTGTCGGCGCGGGGATGAGTAAATTTGGTGCTTTCCCGGGAAAGTCAACCCGCGACTTGTTCGTTGACGCCTTTCGAGAGATGCGCGCTTCGGTGGACAAAGGTCTTGATCCGCAGGACATCGAAGCCCTTTATATTGGAAATTACAGCAGTGATCTCTTCGAGGGGCAGGGCCACACCGCTCCCTTCATGGCAGATTGGGTCGGTCTAGCGCCGCGCCCGGCTACTCGTATCGAGGATGCCTGCGCCAGCAGCGGCGTTGCCCTTCGACAGGGCATCATCTCAATCGCATCCGGTCTGTACGATATCGTCTTGGTGGGCGGCATCGAAAAGATGAACGATCTGCCGACCTCGGAAGTCACCGACACCCTGGCGACAGCCAGCGACATGCTCTACGAAATTCCAGCTGGTTTCACTTTCCCGGGCTTTTACGCTGCTATGGCGACCGCTTACATGCACGCGTACGGCGCCACGCCGGAGACCTTCATGCAGGTGGGGATGAAGAATCACGAGAACGGTGCGCTCAACGACAAAGCGCAGTTCGGCGCTAGTATCCGCCAGGTGATGGAGAGTAAAGTCGCCCGCGCCCAGGCCAAGGGCCGACCTGTCCCCACCTGGGCTGATGAGATGGAATTCTTACACGACGGGCGCGCCAACCCGGTCATCGCCTGGCCTATGCGCTTGTTCGACTGCTCCCCTATCTCGGACGGCGCTGCGGCCTTACTGTTGGTGGGCGAGGAAATCGCCAAATCATTCAGCGACGACCCGCTGTATATCATCGGCTCCGGTCAGGCCAGTGATGTGGCTCTTCACGACCGGGACGAGATGACAACGTTGCGGGCAGCGCGGCTGGCGGGACAGCAGGCTTACGAAATGGCGGGTGTTGCCCCAGCCGATATCAAGGTAGCGGAAGTGCATGACTGCTTCACCATCGCCGAAGTCATCGCTATTGAGGATCTGGGCTTCTTCCCTCCGGGGCAGGGGTACAAGGCGGCCGAAGAATGTCAAACATCCCGCCAAGGCGCCAAACCGATCAACACCTCCGGAGGTCTCAAATCCAAGGGGCACCCGGTCGGCGCTTCTGGCGCTGGTCAGGCGGTGGAGATCTGGAAGCAGTTACGCGGCCAGGCTGGTGAGCGCCAGGTTGCCGGCGATGTCAACTTGGGGTTGACTCACAACGTGGGCGGCACCGGTCAAACCTGTGTCGTACACATCTTTGAGAGGAGATGAGCCATGAGCAAGATGGATTTCACCAGTGCGACGTTCAACCAATATCTCAGCCAGCACAAGCTGATGGGTTCCCGCTGCCAGTCGTGCGGTGCGCTTCACCTACCGCCGCGCCCTCTCTGTCCCGCTTGCTACGGCGAGCAGTTGGAATGGGAGCAAATGCCCACTGAGGGCGAGCTGATAGCTTTCACCACCATTCACATCGCCCCGACGGCCATGCTCGACGCCGGTTATGGGCGCGATAACCCTTACTGTTCCGGAGTCGTCAAGCTGGATGGTGGGCCGTCGATCAGCGCTCAAATACTCGGGGTGAACCCCCAGCGCCCCGCGGAGATTAAAATCGGCACGCCGGTCACAGTGGAGTACGTTGAACGCGAGCTTGCCGGAGAGAAAAAGACATATCTGGCATTTCGGGTCAAAGCTTAGCGCTTGAGCTGCATCCGCTCGGGTGAGTGAAATCGGTATAAAATGAGCGACCTTGTGCTGTTGGAGATCGAAGAAGGCCTCGCCACACTCACCTTGAACCGCGCCCAACGCCACAACAGCCTGGTTCCAGCTCTTTTAGAGGCGCTGCTGGAGGGGTTGGATTCCATCCGGGTTAGATCGGACCTCCGGACGGTCGTGCTGCAAGCTAATGGTCGCTCTTTTTCCACAGGTGGGGACCTGCGCGGCTTCGCTGCCCATCTGGATGACATCGAAGCGTACGCCAGCGAGCTTGTTGGGCTGCTGAACCAAGCGATTCTGGGGATCATCCGCCTGTCCCAGCCGGTTGTGGGAGCGGTGCACGGTGTGGTCACGGGCGGCTCGCTCGGGCTGGTGCTGGCCTGTGACATCGTGCTCCTGACACCGGAGGCCCAATTCACCCCATATTACAGTGTTGTAGGGTTCAGCCCGGATGGGGGCTGGACGGCGCTGCTGCCCCAGATCATCGGATTTAAACGTGCCGCTGAGGTGCTGATGCGCAACCAGACCATCACCGCTGAGCAGGCTGTAGCCTGGGGCCTGGCAAGTCGCATCGTCCCCCTGCAAGAACTTCGCGCAGCGGCGCGACAAGCAGCCAAGGATATTGCAGCTCAGGTTCCTGGCAGCGTGCGGGGCGCCAAGCGACTGCTTTCCATTGGCTTGGGTGATCTCGAGGGGCGCCTGGAAACCGAACGCTCCCGCTTTGTCAAACTGATCGCCCAACCAGAAACCCAACGGGACATGCTCACTTTTTTAAATAAAGTGCGCAAGGGAGCGTAATTTTTCAAGGAGGTTGCCATGTACCATTTCGATTGGATCAAGCGCCATGCCGAACGGACGCCGGACAAACTGGCTCTGGTGGACGCCCACACGGGCAGGCAATTCACTTATCACCAATTCAACCAGCGGGCGAACCGCCTGGCCAGCTTCTTGAAGGACCAACTGGGGATACGGCAGGGTGAGCGGGTTTCGATCCTGGCGCAAAACGGCTCTGATTACTACGAAGTCCTTTTCGGTTGCAGCAAGATGGGCGCCGTCCTCAACACACTCAACTGGCGCCTGGCTGTGCCGGAACTGGAGTACATCCTCAACGATAGTACTCCGCGTGTTTTGATTTACGAGCCTGCCTTCACCGAGCAGGTGGATGAGCTGCGTTCGTTGATTGATGCTGAGTTCTACATCTGCATGGGTGACCAAGCCCCGCAAGGGGAGTGGGCTTACGAGGGCGCTTTGGCCTCGGGTTCACCGGAAGGGGTCGAGATGCCGCCGTTGAAATACGATGATACCTGGGCGATTCTGTATACCTCCGGCACCACAGGTCGGCCGAAAGGCGCTCAGGTCACCTATGGCAATTTCTTCTACAACGCGGTGGGTATGGGGCAGGCTATCGATCTGAGTTCGCAGGACGTCAACATCAATGTGCTGCCCACATTTCATGCCGGCGGGTTGGGGCTCTACGCGGGGCCCATCTTCCACACTGGCGGGACGCTGGTTGTCATGCGGGCTTTTGACCCTGGGGAGCTGTTGGGCCTGATCGAGAAATGGAAAGTGACTGTACTCCTGCTGGTGCCTTCGATTTATCTGGTGCTGTCCCAGTTCCCCGACTTCGATCAGTACGATCTCTCCAGTGTGCGCAGTTGGGCCAGCGGCGGTTCGTCGCTGCCCCCCTCCTTGGTTCAGGATTACGCCAAGAGGAGCCTCATCATCCAGCAGGGTTTTGGCATGACCGAGACAGGGCCTACGGTATTCATTATTGACCGGGAGAACGCTGTGCGCAAGGCCGGTTC
>JASFVL010000210.1:0-6872 GCA_050049875.1 Anaerolineales bacterium | reverse complement strand
CCATTCTGGTTGATTACAAATTCAGCAGGCAGTTGGTAGGGGTTATCGACAGGGGCATACTCGCTGCCACGTCTTGATTCCTGCACTTCAGCAGCGACCTGATAGTCGCATTTTAAAAATTCGTCCGACAGCCCATATGCTACCTGTGATGGTTTCCCCTCAAGGATATTATAGGCTCTGTAGGCATCCCGGTCAGGATCACTCAATAGTGGAAATGGAAGTTTTTTGAGTTGAGCGAAAGCGGCGGAGCGCTCTGGTTCACCCTGGCCGATGGCCACAATAGTTGCCCCCAATTTTATATATTCGGCATATTCTTTCGTGAGCAGCTCAACCCGACCGTGGGCGCAACTGCAGCCATAATGGCGTAAAAAAACCAGCAAGGCGGGACCTTTTTCCCACAAATACTTTAGCTCAACAACTTGATTCGAAAAATCACGAAGCTTGACATTTGGTGCTGGATCGCCAACCTGTAGGGGCAATTGGGACCAACGGATACGCGAGGGGCCCATGGTCCAGGTATCAAGCCATTTTCGTTCTGCAACTTCGATTTGAGTTTTAAGATCAGCCATTCGTTCTCCTTTATATTAGTTGCTTTTCCATCCATCCCAGTAAGTGCGTTCTTGGACAGGGATCCGGCTTGCGGGCCGGAAGTCCTTGCCAGTGAAATAGGCCACCGGGATAAGAGCGACCTGGGTGATATTATCTGGTATCCCTAACAACTCGGCGACTTCTTTTTCATAAAGTAAATGCAGGGTGGTCCAGCTGGTTCCAAGCCCTCTGGCTCTCAAGGCAAGCATCATCGACCATACAGCTGGAATGATCTGGGCGTACATTGAAGCCTGATACCAGGGAGAGGGATCCTCCCAGCGTCCTTCGATGCAGGGGATAATCAAAACGGGAACCTCTTGTAGATGATCCGCGAGGTGGAGGGTAGATCTCATCCATAGTTCTTCTCTTTCGGTGAAGATTATGTCATCTGGGTCTCTGTGCGGAAGATAAGTTTCATAGAGGGACTTCCGGTATAGTTCTGCGATCTCAATTTTTTTCTCAGTACCTGTAATCACAACAAAGTGGTATTTGGGGATATTACCGCCCACAGGTGCTTGTATAGCTATTTCAAGGCACTTTTCTATGACATCTTGTTCTACTGGACGGTTTAGATCGAGACGTTTTTTCACTGCTCTTGTTGTTGTGAGTAATTTGTCAACGGTTGCGATGTCCATGGCAATAGTCTTTCGATTTTTGTTACAGGGGCTTGCTAAATATGATCAGGAAATTTCTATCTTTTTGTACTTTTAATCGGTCCAATAAACGCGTATATCGAATTCGTACAAGGGTTCTTTCGATTAGTCTTGCGTGCACACCAATCTTAATGTCACAATGAGGTAATCTGATATTTATGATATTATACATCAATAATATTGGATATCAGATTAGTACACAAGATATCGTCATTGTCTCCGCAATGACCTCACCTAAGCAATATTTTCCCAGAAATTGATTAATAACGGTTCATTTTCCAATAGACTGCTAAGTTGTGATACTGACTCTCCGTTAATGCCTTTCTATTTAGACACTTATTGTCTATAATTAAGCGGATCAGGATAAAGTCGCCTATTTGGTTTGCGCACTCTCCTGATGGTGAAATCGCAACTGTAAAAAGGAGATTTATTCGTGTCACAGGAAAAAATTCAAAAAACAGACCAAGAGTGGAAAGAGCAGCTAACCGATCTGCAGTATCAGGTGACCCGGCGGAAAGGCACCGAGAGGCCTTTTACGGGTAAATACTACAAGCACAAAGAGACGGGTGTTTATCGTTGTGTCGCCTGCGGAAATGAGTTGTTCAGTTCCGATACCAAGTACGAGTCCGGTTCGGGTTGGCCGAGTTTTTGGGAACCCATCGATCAAGAGAAGGTCAGTGCCGAAACGGATCGCAGTCATGGCATGATCCGTACGGAAGTGCTCTGCAGCAAATGTGACGCTCATCTCGGTCACGTTTTTGAAGATGGTCCAGAACCGACAGGTTTGCGCTACTGCATTAATTCGGCTGCGCTTGACTTTGACAAAGGGGGAGAAGGATAGTTTTTGACCTTTATTGCACCTCGATCTCAGGGGTGGGGGAAGTGCCAACAGGGAGCTAACCTTCCAAGATTATTCGAAATCCTAGTCTTTTGGGTGGGTCGCCGGGTCGGCTGACCTACCCGAATTTCTAGGGGGATACCTGGATGTTTTTCTGATGTGCTTTGCGAATTAAACCGCTATACTGGTGATCCGTTGGGCTAAACCGTACGTCATGACGAATCCACTTTAGGTTCAGTCATTTTAATGTGTAGCCCTATTATTAGTACTTGTCGCCGGACAGTTATGAATGATTCACCACCCAGTGGTATTCATGGGTACCCCTCCCTACTGTTTCCTTACTCCAAGGAATGGAGGAAAGGATTTGAAGGTGTTTTTGGGCGGTATTACCGCCCAAAAACACCTGATGTCAGTAGCCCCTCCCCCAATTTTGGGGAGGGGTGGGGGTTCGAAAAATACCCCCAAAATATCAAAGAAAAAATCAAATAGAAATTGTCCGGTAACTAGTTTTTAGTGTAGAGAGGAAATATCTCCATGACAAACGAAAAGAACTCTTTGGAAGCCCTATCAGAAGCCATGGCGGCAGCGGTGACAAAGGCCGCTGCAAGCACGGTTTTGGTGGATGCCCGCCGGCGTTTACCCGCCACAGGAGTCGCGTACGCCTCTGATCTGATTCTGACCGCTAACCATGTTGTTGAGCGCGAGGAGGAGATCCGGGTTGTTCTCCCCAGCAAGGCGGAGATTGCAGCTCAAGTAGCTGGGCGCGATCCGAGCAGTGACCTCGCTTTGCTGCGCTTAGAGCAAGCTGATGCCGCTCCAGCTGAGCCCGCTGCGGACGGTGCTCGGGTTGGTCAGTTGGTGCTGGCTTTAGGACACCCTTCCCCAGGCTCTCACGAGGCCAGTTTGGGCATCGTCAGTGCTTTGGGTGGACCGGTGCGCACCCGACGTGGAGGCACACTGGAAGGATACATCCGCACGGATGCGATCCCTTACCCTGGCTTTTCAGGGGGTCCCCTTATTGAGGCTAGTGGCTTGGTTTTGGGCGTAAACACCTCCGGATTGGCTCACGGCACACTTCTATCCATACCGGTCCAAGTAGCCTGGCGTCTGGCGCAAACTCTTGAGAAACATGGAACCGTAAAACGCGGCTATTTGGGAGTGCGTAGCCAACTGGTTGAGATTCCCCCGGAAGCTCGAGAAGAGTTGGGGCGAGAGCAGGAGACAGGTCTCTTGCTTGTCAATATCGAATCCAATAGCCCTGCTGCCGACAGCGATTTGATGGTTGGCGATATCCTGGTGGGGATTGCTGGAACCCCCATCAGTGATCATGATGAACTGCTTGGCCAACTCGGTGGTGACATTGTAGGGAAACCGACTCCGGTGGAAGTGCTGCGCGGCGGTAAGCAGCGTGTGGTAGAAGTGACCGTCGGTCAAAGGGAACTGCCCTCCCAAGGTTCCCACGGTTGGCATCCCGGTCATCATCGCAGGCGAGGTCCTTGGGGACGGCGATGAACGCTTCAAACGGATTTGAAAAAATCTCCCTTGCGCTCTCCCAGGAATTGACCGAATTGGTTGATCGCGTGCGTACCAGTCTAGTTGTGGTAAAGAATTCACGCTTCGGGGCTGGGGCAGGCATCGTTTGGCAGCCTGATGGCTTGATCCTGACCAACAATCATGTTGTTGGGAGGAAGCATCCCCTTGTTGTCATTGGCGATGGCCGCGAGTTCGAAGCTGATGTCGTCGCTCGTGATCCAGAAGTTGATCTCGCCTTACTGCAAATAGAGGCTGAGAATTTATCCCCAGCCCAAATCGCTGATTCAGATGGGCTGCAGGTTGGTGCATTAGTTTTCGCCGTTGGTCATCCCTGGGGAGAACGCGGTCTTGTGACCTCTGGAATCGTCAGCGCGCTCAGTCAAGCACAAACACGCGGTAGGCGTAAACAAATTCCCATCATCCGCACGGATGCTACGCTGGCACCCGGTAACTCTGGTGGACCGCTGGTCGATGCTTGCGGTCGTGTGGTGGGCATCAACACGTTAATTGTCGGCGGCGATCAGGGTGTGGCTATTCCGGCACGTATTGCCAAGGATTTCGTCGCCAACGCGCCCCGTCGTTCTCCTGGCAAGGCGTCCGAGTTTAATCAAAAAACGCTCTCAACTTTAGTGTAAAATACACCGAGTATGTATGCTTTTCTCGGTTTCTGGAGTTCGAAAGCAGGAGATAAGGATTGATACGCGTTTTGGTGGTGGCTTCCACCCTCGCCTTGAGAGCAGGTTTGCGCGCTTTAATTGAAAGCGCTCAAGGGTTGTTGGTCACCGCTGAGATCAGCCATTTGGCTGAATTGGAAACCTTGCCCCCGGACACCGATGTGATCGTTTGTACATCGGTGTCCGGCTTGCTCGCTCAGTTCGATCGTTTAACTGAGGAGCAAGTATCTTATCCGGGTTTGCTGCTTCTAGCCGATGAACCGCGCGCAGCAAGGACCCTCCGGCGGCTCCCACTTCGGGCCTGGGGCGTTCTACCGTTGGATGCATCTCAGGAGGAACTGACCGCCGCACTGGGTGCTTTGCATGAGGGGTTGAGTGTTGTCCCTGCGGACTTCTTGGAGGAAATTTTGGAGGGCGAGCTGGAGATTGAGGCGCTCCCAGAAAAATTGTTGGTTGAATCGCTTACCCAACGGGAAAGTGAGGTGCTCCAATTGGTGGCTCATGGTTTAGCGAACAAACAAATCGCGCTTGAATTGGAAATCAGCGAGCATACAGTTAAATATCACATTTCGTCGATCTACGCCAAACTCGGAGTATCGAACCGTATTGAAGCGGTCAAGATGGGCTTTCAAAATGGTTTAATCGTCTTGTGATGTTCGCTTTTTACCAACAGGATTGTGCGTATATTTGAAAAGCATGAACCTTCATCCTAATGATGGAGGAATCTGCTTTCAAAGGGAATCTGGAGATAGCTTTTATCGATGAGTGAACAACCCTTAGAAGAACCCATCCGTGTAGTCGGCTTTTGCGGAAGCCTGCGTACTGGAAGTTACTCGCGTATGGCGATCAACATCGCTTTGCAAGGGGCGGCGGAGATGGGTGCGGATACGAATACCATCGACTTGGGGGATTACGATTTGGTTTTTTGCGATGGTAGGCACGATAAGACCACATACCCAGAAGGTGTGCAGCGCTTGCGTAGGGATGTGAAGAGCGCCCAAGGGATCATTATCGGCACTCCTGAATATCACGGGAGTATAAGTGGTGTGCTCAAAAATGCCCTCGATTTGATGGGATTCGATGAATTTGAGGGCCGTATGCTGGGGCTGATTGGGGTTTCGGCTGGCATGATGGGAGCCGTCCACCCCTTGAACAGTCTGCGGACCATTGGCCGCGCATTGCGTGCTTGGGTTATCCCTCAGCAAGTTATCATCCCGCAAGCGTGGAAAATCTTCGATCAACAAGGCAACCTTCAGGATGAGGCTTTGGAACAGCGGCTGAAAGATATCGGTCGTGAGGTGACCCGCTTTGCATACTTGCATCACTATCACAAGACGCGTGAATTTCTCAACCTCTGGGAGACCGCGCAGCCCAATCCTGGCGCGGAATAAGTCCCTACTTATCAAAAGGAGTCTTTATGTTTCATGGAAGTGGCTGGTGGAGTTTCATAGCATACGACGAGTCCAAAGGTAAGCCATCAGTTGATCGCAATCTGCTGCGGCGCGTACTCGCTTACGCCTTGCCCTATTGGAAAGTCGTCACCCTGCTGCTGCTCACCATTGTTTTGATCTCCCTCTTAGAGTTGATCCCCCCTCTGCTTTATCGAGACCTAATTGACAACGTACTTCCCAACCGGGATATCTCCCGGCTCAACCTGTTGGCTTTAGGGATGGTCGGAATCCCGCTTCTCAGTGGATTGATCAGCGTAGCCCAGCGATATTTCAGCGCTCGCGTTGGGGAGGGTGTTATCTTCGACTTGCGTCAGGAGATGTACGCTCACCTGCAGCGTATGTCCTTGCGTTTTTTTACCCATACCAAATCGGGGGAGATCATCTCCCGCTTCAGCAATGATGTGGTCGGCGCACAAAATGCAATCACCGGAACGCTACCGAATATCGTAACCAATTTGATCACCTTACTAACCACTCTGGGGGTGATGCTTTCTATTGAATGGCGCCTGACGGTGCTTTCGGTTGTAGTATTGCCCTTATTCATTTTGCCTGCTCGTAGGGTTGGGAACGTGTTGCGCCGTATTCGTCGCCAAGCCATGGAGTACAACGCAGACTTGAGCAGCATGATTGGAGAAACTTTAAGTATAAATGGTGCTCTCTTAGTTAAGATTTTTGGTCGTCAAAAGTCTGAAATCACTCGATTCCGAGAGACGAATCGTAAAGTACGCGATATCGGCGTGCGCCGGGCGCTGGTCGGTCGCTGGTTCTTCATGGGATTAGGTATCGCCGCCTCACTCGGTACCGCCCTGATATATTGGGCTGGAGGCCATTTTGTATTGGATGGTGCCATCAGTGTGGGAACCATCGTTGCCTTTGCTGCTTATTTGACTCGTCTTTATGGGCCTATCTCCGCCTTGACGAATGTGCAGATTGAGTTCGCTACTTCGATGGTCAGTTTTGAACGTGTTTTTGAATATTTGGATCTCCCAGTCGAGATTGAGGATCAGGGCGATGCTGTTGCCTTGAAAGCGGTGCGAGGGCAAATCCGCTTTGACAATGTGTCATTCAGCTATATCGCCGGGGATGCAGACTGGTCGCCCGCTCTGGTAACCAGCTCGAACGGAAAGGATGGGGA
>JASFVL010000022.1:0-25283 GCA_050049875.1 Anaerolineales bacterium | reverse complement strand
CCAGAGTAATCGATGTCAAATCCAGGGTGAGAATGATGTTTGATCGTACCGACGCGATATTTCCGCCGTTTGAGCTCAGCGATGAGCTTTTCCATGAGCGTTGTTTTCCCGGATTTGGATTTTCCGATGATGCAGATTATTGGAATTGACATCAGTATAAATTTCCCTTTTTCTAAGCTAAATTACGACTCCTTCAATTACTGGAACAACAATTTTCATTGTACGTTGTATAGCCAAACTTACATCCAATTCCCTCTATCCCCATTTAATAATCAGTAAGGCAATAGCGGAGATTACGCTTATGATCATAACCAGACCATCAAGACTACCCGTACGAACAAGCATTGGTCTAGAATGTTCTGTGGAAAACGCCCGGCTTTCTGCTGCCAAGGCAATCTCTTCGGCATGCTGTAAGGAGTTAGACACAACAGTAACCATAAGAAGCTGCAAACCACGCCAGCGTTTCTTCCGCAATCCGCCACGCATTTTCAGGCTGTACCAGGCATTTGTGCTCGATTGGCGCAATCCGGGCAGCAAGTTCACTGCCACCCCAATAGAAAAGCCGAGACCTTTCAGGCCAACTTTCTCAAATAAGCCCGCAATCTCGGAGATATTCACTGCGCTGGAAAATCCATCGACAGCCAGCAGGACAACCAAGGCGCGCAGGACCATTAGTAAGCCGATTGCAAAGCCTTGGGTAGATATTGACACGATGCCCAGCAATCTCTGGTCCGCTTCGCCTGTCCAAAGCGCATTCACCAGGACAATTATGCTCAGGAAGAATAACAGGCGTGGACGAAACAACCGTCGAATGGCTTGCGGGTAGAGACAGCCATTAACAAGCAAACACAAAGCCGCTACAGTTATTAGGTGTGATTGGGATGCTAGCAGCGTTACTCCAAGCGACCATCCCAAGATCGCCAGATATGCTCGCGTTCCAAGTAATGGTTTTTCCCTCTGATGTGCGGAGATCCCTATCTGGTTCTTCTCATAGGTCATTTTATAACCTGGATTTCTACCAACTGGCGTGGGTTCATCTTGCCTTCCTCCCCCGGAAGCACCATCCGGAACGGCAATTCATCCTCGGTAAGTGGGCCGTCGGCGCGCGCATATGCTACCATAGTATCTTCTTTATTAAATAGAGCCTGGTCATAGTTTGCGCTGAATCCATCCACCGCGATGGCTTTCACAGCTTTGATAGAATTGAAGTCGACGCCAGCATTTTGGAGCAGGGTTGACAATCGAACACCAGTGTAGGTTACATCCCTGAAGGTCGCCTGTGAAGCCTCTAATTTTTCAAGATCGGAAATTGTGTAGATCTTCTCTTTTGTGCCGTCGGTGACTTTAAGGACATCACCATTGGCTGATGTATTCGTCTGGTTGCAGCCAACTAGCACGAGAGAAAATACCAGGGACAGGAGCAATATACGTTTCATTTTGAGTTCCTCCGCACGAATAGCAGGTTAAGCGTCTGATGATCGCGTGGGTGGTAGCGCTGGAACACCCAGCCTGGCATGGATAAGGCCCCCGGCACTCCAGGCCAGCCACCCAGCCACACCGCCGATGATCAGGTGAAGAAATACCAATGCCAAGAAGATCCACAATGTCGCTCCCGAATCTAGACCAAACAGTCTGCTCCCCCGGTCGAGCAGATCGAGCCAAACGACAAAGATTCCCCGTCCAAATAGCAGCGGTCCTGTGATCAGCGGCTGTGCCAGAGTCCACAGCACCCCCAAACCTCCAGCGAATACAAGGCTCAATCGCGAAGGTTGTCCGAGCATAGTTAGAGCAAGTTCGGCGATCACGGCTTCAGCCAGGATGCCGATCATCGGCCCGATGATAATGTTGTGGATGCTGAAAAGTTTAAGGACCATAGCGATCACACCGATAAATAGGGTCGCTCCTGGGATAGGCACGAACAGACGACCTATCAGCGCAATCGATAGTCCGATAGCAGCCAAGAACGCACCGCTCAAAGGGATGTTCAAACCTTTCAACAGGGCTCCCAGGCTGATTTCAACCGCACCCCACAATGTACCAAACACAGCGAGAATGACCAGTTGACGAGTTGTAAATTTCATTTGTGATCTCCTCTCAGCAAACGAAGGATTTTGCCAGGATCATAAAGCAAAAGGCTCCTGATTCTGTTTGTTCCTATTCCTATTATTTCTATTCCTTCCATCCAAAATAATATGTCCTCCTTCCATCAATATGACCCGCCGTGCGTAATGATGAACAAGCTTATAGTCATGTGTGATCAACAAGATTGTCATACCCTTTTGATTAAGCTCATTCAGGAAGTCCATCAGCCGTTGCAAATGTCCCCAATCCTGACCGAGAGTGGGTTCGTCCAGGATGATTAATTGTGGGTGTAGGGAGAGACAGGCAGCTAAAGCAGTACGCTGCTGTTGCCCAGCGGACAACGCGAATGGTTTCCGAACCGTGAGCTTGAGCAGGTCCGCTTCATCCAGGACGCGTTTGTGTGAGACGGGGTCAAATATTTGGTAGTTGCGTGGTCCGAAAGCGATCTCTTCATCAACAGTGTCGGCGAACAGCTGATCGGTTGGATTTTGAAAAAGTAATGTTACATCCAAACCTGGGCGACTCTGCTTTCCCCATGTATGGATTATATTTCCTTTGATGGGCTTGAGCAATCCTGCCGCAACCAGTGCCAGGGTCGATTTTCCGGCGCCATTATTGCCCACCAGAGCAACGAACTCACCCGGATACAACGCAAGGTCTACATCATGGATCACAGGACGCCGTTCGTACCCTGCTGAAACCCTGTCGAATTCAATCAGCGGTTGAATGCCAACAGGTGGGATTCCATCTGGCAACAGCAGGGCGTCCCAAGACGCCAGGGGCTCGTCGACCGGGCGGCGCAATCCAAGACGGCGCATCTGAGCACGATCAAACAGGACCTGTTCGGTTCTCCCTTCTGCTACAATGCGCCCCTGATCTAGAATAATGACCCGGTCTGCCAGTTGAACAGCTTCAGCAAGACGGTGTTCAATCAACACGATCGTCACCCCGTACTTATCTCGCAAATCCTGCAAAGCTGTCATAACATAGTTCGTACCAGGTACATCCAGGGAGGCTGTCGGTTCATCCAACACCAGCACCTGTGAGCGCATTGCTAAGGCAGCGGCAATCGCTACCAGCTGTTTTTGACCACCAGATAAATCACAGGGTCTACATTCGCGTAAGGCATTTAAACCCACCGCCTCCAAAGCCCACGAGACGCGTGTATTCACTTGTTCAACAGATAAACCGAGATTGCGAGGGCCGAAGGCCAACTCATCCTCCACCCGCAGATGGAATAACTGCGAAGACGGGTTCTGGAATACAACCCCAACCTGCTGGGTTAATTCTGGTACGGTGTGCTGGCATATATCCAGGCCAGCCACCTGGACGGTACCTTCTATGGTGGCAGGAATAGTGTGGGGGATCAAACCGGTCAAAGCGCGTGCCAGTGTGCTTTTCCCACAGCCGGAAGGACCGGTCACCAGCAGGCATTGCCCTCTTTTCACGTCTAGGTTTATCCCAGATAAAGCGGGGACTGATGCATAGCTTACTGAGAGATCTCGCACCTGGATCATGATCCGTTAATCTCCTGGCATGCGGTGAGTGGAAATATCCTCGCCCAAGGCCAGCGTTCCAGGGCTTGAGGCATTAGATCAGGACGCACAGCCACGAATGATAATCTGTGACAGCGCGCATCGAGATGATGGAAACCAGCCTGAAAACCCCGACTGTGATTGAACTCCAGAGGCCCGATCTCATCGAGGAAAAACAAATCGCAATCTTCCAATTGTTCAAGGATGGCGTTCCCCCATGCTAACACCTCTGTATCGAAGCACCATGCACCCATTGAAAGTACGCTTTCAGTTGGGAGTATTGGCTCTTCATTAGCCTTTACTCTTGGGTTAAATCTGCGGTGATGGGCGAGGCGGCGACGCTCTCCATTGGCAACGTTCAGGAGGTCGATGCAGAGTTTAATTCCATTGATCAAAACAGGGGGCGAGATCAACCCACCCAAAGACAGTCGCTGTCTCCTGCCTTCCTCAGCCAATTCGAGGCAACAAGAGGTTTTCCCTGCACCGCGAGGGCCGGTGAGCAAGAAAAGGCTGGATTGATCTTTTTTTATATGCAATCTCGCCAGGAGACTCTCTGGCGAGATATAGCGAACATTCACAGTTCGCGGTCTCCTTTCCAATTCCGTCCCGGTAATCCCCCGGGACATCGGGGGGCCAGTATGTTTCCATGGCTGGCCTTGACTCTTCGATTCGTCCTTCCCATTCAGTAAGACCTGAGATAGAAAACCCCAGAAGCCTTGATTAAACAGTCCGATCGAAGAGTCCTCGCACATGGCGAGGTCGTCCGCCCTACCCTAGCCCGATGGGTTGAGACAACGGACCTTAGGTTGAGCAGATCGGAGGAGTTGTGATTTTCAACTTGTGAACATCATAACAAATATGATTAAATTTGACATCCCTCCTTCGAGTGATCTCGGGGTACCCGGTCGAACCATTGGTGTGATGATCCGGTTCCAAGCGAAATTCTCAACGCTTGTTTAACTCACGCTTAATATCATTCAATTCATCCAGCACATCCAATTCCGTTTTCAACTCGTCAGACAAGGAATTAAAGTATGCTTTTAAATTGCGTACGAGTTTTCCAGCCTCCCGAGCCACCCGCGCCAGTCTTTCCGGTCCCAGCACAATGGCTGCTAAGAGCGCTACTACCAGGAGTTCATTAGCACCCACACCAAATATTTCCATCTTCTAATCTCAATCCGCAACTGCTGCCAGAATAATACTAATGACATACAATGCTGCTAAAGGCAACATGACCAGTCCCATATTGACAGGGTCGGCTGTTGGCGTCACAACAGCAGCAACAAGCGCTACGCCCACTAATGCATACCGCCACCCACCGATTAGCTGCTTAGCTGTTAGAAACTTAAGCTTTGCAAGGAGCATTACCACAAGGGGCATCTCAAAACAGATGCCGATCCAAAACATCATCCGAGTGATAAACTCGAAATAGTTAGAGGGTCTCACCTGTGTTGTGATACCGATAAAGCCTACCAGAAAGGGAATCGCAGTTGGGACCATCACAAACCATGTGAAAGCCACCCCACTGATAAATAACAAGCTGGCAGCCGGCACGCCAAACACCAGCCAGCGCCGTTCTTTCCGGCTCAATCCAGGCAAGGCAAATCTCAACCCCTGGTAGACAATTACCGGCATCCCAAGGATTAAGCCGCTGAGCAACGAGACACGCATGAACATGCCCATATTCTCAGTAATTTCGATCGAAACTAATGCTTTGCTTCCACCAATAGGTGAGGCTAGAAAGTCGATCAAATCGGCTGCGAAGACAAAACTTATGGCAGTGGTTATGATGACCGCAATAAAAGCCTTGAATATACGCTGGCGCAGCTCGTTAAGATGCTGCAGGAGCGGCATGGAGGTCTCGAGCTGGGTACTAGCTTTCCGATGAGCGCGACCAAATGCCCGTGTATAATCGCGCCAGGAACGTTTTCGCGACACAACACCTTCCTGTTGATTACTCACTTAGATCTTAATTCTCCTTGTTTTCCTCGGACTCCAACTATTCTGAAAGCTCCTTCCGGAAAGCACGCATACTGCTCTTAACTCACCGGCAATTTTACTGATGCGCCTTACCCTGAAGAGCTACAATACGATCACCAGGGGAATGATTGATTCGGACCCAATAAACCAACTCGGTATAGTCATCCTCCTTTACTACACATCAGTTGAAAAATTGAATACTTTTGGATAACATAGATCTACCTTCAACTCGCGCAAATAAGTTCCATCTTCACGTGATTCCATAACATTTGAAGATATTCCTACCTCGACATCCAACTCAGCTAATGACTTAATATTTCTGACATGAAATTCGAGGAAGTTATGTTCCTGATTGGTCGTGAATTTTGCACGTTTTACATTCTTCAATGTATTTATAACCAGAGGGATATCTTCTCCAAAGACCTTAGCGGATTTGAGGAAGAAATCTTTCTTCGAGAAGAATAATGCCTTTGGGGGATCATGATTAACGTTTAGCTGATAGATTTGACCGGTATGCTTATTCTCCAAGGAGCAATAATGAACGCCGATGCCCAAGCCTTCATCGATCGCAAATTCGAGCAGGTTCAGGCAATCTATCTCGCTCCCAGCAATGGGTAAACCTCCCGCATACCAATAGTTATAGAGTACTCGGTAGGGCGGGTACTTGATCTTATATCCACGCTGTCGGAAAGTTTCTGCATTGGTGAACGGGAAACAAAACTCCAGTAGATTAATGCCAAAGATGCCAATGAGCTCCAAATCCTTCAACACCTTTTTCATCTCCTCGAATGTGCTCGGCAAAATGGGCATCTCCACCATCACAGTAGGGATATATTTTTTTGACAGGGAAAGCATATCAAATGTATGCCGGTTGCCTCTTTCAAGATCGTGCATGCGAATGCTGATACGGATCTCATGCAAACCAGCGTCACTTAATTCTTCCAGGGTCTGCGCGTTGAGATGATCTCCTGATGTATAGAGGCGTGTGTATGCGGAAGGGAATTTTTGCTGGGCTGTGCGGAAGAACGCAATGGTGTCCTCTTTATGCAGAAGCGGCTCCCCTCCGGTTAAAGCCAGGTGTTTCAGCTTTGCGCCTTTCTTGAAAATGCTTTCGAGTTCTGTCACCAGATCAAGCTCATTTTTTGAAAAGATTTCGTATCCCTCCTGGTTGGGATTGAAACAGTAAAAACAATCCCGATGGCACTGTAGGGAGATGAAATAAGTTGCACTCCCAATGCCTTTTCGACAGGCGACACAAGAGGGGGAGATGCTGTTAATATAAATGCTCTTATCATCGTTGCGTACGATAGCACCCTTCTGGTGTAAGCGATCTATTTTTTCATTCACTACTTCGGAGTAATCATGTGGGTCAACCTCCAACCCCATTTGGGTGATCTGTTCCATAAAATCATCGTAGATATCCACATACTTGCCGGCATAAACGCGGAAGTCGGGATTCTTGATCTTTGGAAGTGTGGTTCGGTCAACACCAATGATCATTTTTCTTCGGCTCCGGGATCAGTTCTATCTCGACCCTTGAAACCGGGTGGTAATTTCGACCCAAAGGGGTTCTTGCGCCGGTGCTCACACAACGGACATAATGTAGAATCCGGTCGAGATGCCATTAATACACCACATCGCCCGCAGCGCGCAAGGCTTCCCTCGCGTAATATGATTGGCTCTTTGATACGAAAGACATCTTTATATCGTGGTGCATCATCAATGCTGACTGCACCGGGTGCACACACATGTAAGCAGACCTGGCAGGCTATACATCGATCAGGTATAAATTCTAAACTGAAGCCGAGATTCTCTTTATCCTGGTTATAAATCAGCGCACCTGTGGGACAAGAACGGGCACAGACGCCACAAGCTGTGCATGCATTGGAGATAGAAAGTGTGGCATAACCCAAGCCTTCTAAGGATGTTCCCTCCTTTTCTGCTTCGAGAAGTTCGATGTGATCCAAAGCAGCGATAATCCGGCGGCGATCTCGTCCCAGTATCTTTTGATGAACCGCAAATTCGTTGGCTGAGATAGCTCGCGCGGCAGCAATTTGGCTTTGGCGAGAAGCTAGGCGAAAGAGATCACGGCGTGAGAGAGGTGGATTGTCTGCATCCCAGACAGGCCGCTCATGCACTTGTTCAGTCTGTAATTCTCTCACACAGGATACGCGATCAAACCAGCCATGTGGTTCAAGCAGCCGCTGTGCACCTTGGATTTGCTGTTCAATATGTGGTTGCAACGCTCCCCAAGAGCACTCATCACAGGCATCCATGCGTACTAGGATATTTTGTAATCCCATAGCTGCCAGGGTAAGGTATGCTCCAGAACCGAGACCAGCCAGACACCCTCTTACCTGAATCGCAATGTCCGTGGAGGCGACTCCAAGGTCAGACTGCGAATTTGTCTCACAGACGAGTTCAAGGCATTCGCCCTCCATCCTGGCAACGCAGGTAAGTAGAGCTGCCACCTCGTCATCTGCATGATAGGCCCCTGTGGGGCAAGTGGGGAGACAAGCTAGGCAAGTCTCGCAACGGGCTTGATCAAGCGCAGGCGGTTTTCCAACCTGGATAGCCTCAACTGGACAAATATCATGACAGGCATCGCAGTTGGAGAACTTATTGATCGTGTGAAGACAGCTATGTTGATTGAGAGTCACCGCTGAGCGGTCAATTGAGGCGAAGTGTTCTGCAGCGGATAAAAAATTCACTTCTCTTGCCTCAGGTTTTCATATCATTAAGAATTGATGCCAATTCGGTTAAAACTCCTTTTGCTATCAGGGCAATTCCGCGGAAGAAATCCGTTTGGGAGTGGATCTCAACTTGTTTGGACCATTCCGCCACCCATCTCAGGGGATGTTCAGAAAGGAACTGCTTCTGGGCATCTAAAACTTGTTTAAATCTTGTTTGATCCCTTTCCTCAATAGCCACTAACCCGATACCAGCGAGATGAGCGGAAAAAGCCAGTTCAAGACCGATATGGTCATCGGGTTCGTTGTGGATTTTTATAGATTCCAAACCATAGCGACGGAACCATTCTCGCACTTGCAAAGTTTGTTCTTGAAAAATAACGCGCGCTTCATGGAAATAAAAAGATTCCCAAGGTGGTGCCAGAACCTTTCCAGGTCCGATGAAAAGTCGGGTGTAATCTTCCCTTATGGCCTCAAAATTTTCGTTTGAAAAACTGTCTTGGTTACTTTTGTTCCATTTCTTCAATAACGCCATGCCTGTCTGGACATCAGGTTGTTCAGCTGCCAGAGGAATCTCCTCAAAGACGACTTCATTAACCAGCGATTGATACAAGTCTTTATCTGGAAACTCAAAGAGTATTTTCCCTAATAAACCAAGGACAAGCTGCTCTGCTAATAAGGTTGAAGTCCACTCCAAACTATTTTGATTATTCCGTTCGAGGTTCATAACCGCTCATGCCTTCAAGTTCTTTATTATTGACTGGATTCTTTGTACTTCCACCACCAGTATATCGCAACAACCGGGGTTAGAACAAGAGAAAGAAACCCTATAAAATAAGTGAAGAGGGTAATAAGTTGGGCAGAGCCTATACCAATGCGCGCCAACCTATCTCGAATTTGAGCTTCTAAGGTTGGTTCCCGGCTTAAGGTTATCGGGATTTCATCGCCTTGGCGTAGAGCCATCAAAACTATTGGATCATAAGGTACAGGCTTAAGTCCTTCATCATTCATTAAATTAACCATCTGGTTGGTCTGAAGGATTATTTTTCTAGAATCATTTTGTAAGCGCACTTCGACCTTGCCATCAAAAACATACAACCATTCACTTTGTTTAGGTAAAACTTCAAGACCAAATTTGCCGTTTAATATGATGACTTCGGCGGAATCTGTATGGATGACCAACGGTTGGGTGTCTTTAGCTTCGCCCCAAAGCCAACCATATTTGAGGGCAATAGATTGATCACGAATCTCTGCTTTTGTCTCAGTAGGTATTAACAATTCCCCATCGCCCCAAGGTATGCTTTGTGTTTCTTGCTGCCTCACTAAGCGTACATCGAGGTATGAGATAGACCCTGTAAGCATCTCAACGACCTTAGCTTGACTGTAATAGCCAGGCGCACTCACCAGGAGCGTGATAGGTTTCAGGGGCAAATCATAGAGCATGTACATACCAGTGTCCGGTAGAACTCTTTGTGTAATAGGAGTGTCTTTCGGTGTGATCCAGGCAAAGGGTAGCCTTATGCCATGTTCATTGAGAATCGCGCCTTGCAGCAACCCACCATTATAGGAAGAAATCGGTAACTGAATATTCACTTGAATATCTTTGGTAAGGTCAACTTCCTGTTCGACTACATACAACCCATTTTTTATCAGTATTGAATTGTCAACCGTGACCAAGTAACGGGCAATTGGTAATTCAGTAAAGGAGAATGTTCCATCCTCGGAGGTTTTAGTTTTATGACTTGAGCCATCCGGTAGGTGTATGGCTGTAATATCAGTAGGCTTGATTCCTGTTGCTTGCTTACTGACGAGAATCCCTTTTATCTGGCCAGTACGGCTTTTCACTTCCATTTTAACAGGGGGAATGGAGGTTGCGCCAGGGGGTAGTATCAATTCTACTGGCTCAACACCTTCATACAGCAGACCATTGATGACAGTGGGTTCAATTTTAATTAAATAGTGAGTTGGTCCCTCAGATAGTGATTCCACTTCAATAAGAGCTTTCCCATCTGAACCTGAAACAGTTGAGAAGTGACGAGCGCGCCATAAATATAATCGTGTCGAACCTGAAATTCGAATACCATTCACAACTTTTGTATCCCCAATAAAATGAATTTCTATCGGGATGCTGACTAAGTTTGACCTATCTACAATAATGTTTCTCTCTGCTAAACCCATTAATTTCCCATTAACAAAAGCGGTAACCTTTAACAAGACCTTTCCTGAGGGGAGAGATAAATCCACTTCGACATTTGTTGGATAATGACAGTTTTCCCCACATTGACCACCCAAAGGAAGCACAAATTCTGATGACAAAGGATTGACAAGAGTATAGAAAATGAATTGGCCATTAGTTGATGGCTTGGTTGTTGTGCTACCAGTCAACAAGCCTTCCCGGAAAATCTCTAAATGCAGTTCAACATCCTCATGGCTGTATTTTCCAAGGTTTAACCATCCACTAATTGGTAGATTGTAGCGGGGGGTAGAAGGACCAGCATAAATGGTCTCACCCTCATATGGATATTCGATCCTTAAAATTGTTTCAATCTCTTGCGCGCGTATAGAATAAGGCTTGCAGAATAAAAAAATGAAGCAAAAAAAAAGGTTCAATTTACACTTTATGGATTTGCTCATGGTGTACTAATTGATGAAAGTTCCCAAGGATTATCTGGAAAGTGGCAGCGAGTACAATTCACATGTTTTTGAAGATTATGGGATTGATAAGGTTCTGTGTTTGGTCTTCCGAGAATTTCAGTTGTTCTGAAAAGTATCCATGAATAATTATCTTCAGAGAGACCTACTTCATACCCTGACGCATCATGACAGGCTGTGCAAGTTACAGCCACATGCTCCTTATCGTGCCCTGAAATTAATGTTGACAGAATTATTTGGGGATGGCAATTTGATGAAGTACAACTTGCTTTCGTTGAATGGGGATCATGACAAGTGGTACAGGTAAAATCTCTATGAACGTCATTTCCTAAATCCCTCCTATGCCTCAATGTATTGGTATCAATATGACACTTTTTACAAAGTCGAGTTGAGTTA
This sequence comes from Anaerolineales bacterium, assembly GCA_050049875.1. Classification (GTDB taxonomy): domain Bacteria; phylum Chloroflexota; class Anaerolineae; order Anaerolineales; family UBA11858; genus JASFVL01. The sequence continues at coordinate 13,948 of JASFVL010000022.1, read as the reverse complement.
AGTACTGTTTCATGGTAACCGGTTTGTACGTTTAACCAACTCTCCTTTGAATCGAGGCCATCATAACTCCTATAATGGCAAACTTCGCAGCTAATATTCTTCCATTCTTCTTCAGGCACAAATGCGTTACCGATAGCTGTTCTAATTTCGGGGTCTGACGGAAATTTGCATGATACGCAGTTCGGCGGTGGATCGATTTGCGCTTCCGGGTCACAATTTTGAGGAGAGTGACAACAAGCACAATAAGTGTTTGGCCCTTTCTCAAAGCCATAGGTATTAGCGTGTGGGCTGTCTCTCCACAAGTTCCAGATATCTACTAGAGGGGGTTCAATAGTTGGTGTGGTAGTCTGAGTAAAGAGGCTATCAGTTGATGGAGTATTCATATCAGGACGTAATTCATCTTGACAGGCTGATATCATAACAAGCAATGATATTAGAGTTAAATTCTTCGCCAGGAGATAGACATTTAAAGTTATGTGATTCAAGATTCTCATGGATTTGTTAGATCATAGTCATAAAGGTTTTTATAGGGTGGTTCTGGATCTCGGAGAAAACCAATACACCAAAAAAAACTTGCCCCTTCAGTATGACATGCTATGCAAGGGACACTTGCGGCTACAATCCTAGAATATTTTTCTTTTGGATGATGACACCGCTGGCACCTCACCTTGAGTTGAATGTTATGAGATGGCCATGAAGTAAGTGCGTGAGCGAAGCGAACAGGTATAATCTCTCCATAATGACGAGATTTCTTATCAGAATCCTGCCAAACACTTAAATTCCCTGCGTCATGGCAGGCTGTACAATTTATGTACTGATGCCGAACATGTTCTTCGACACCAATACCTATCTCAGGGTCATGGCAATCCTCACATGTAACCTGATTCCCATGTGAACCATGACAGCGACTGCAATTCCAACCAGTATGCGCAGGGGATGAAATCTGTTCCTCGATGACATGGAATCCGTGACGACCTTCATGGCATTTGCCGCACAACTCGTACTCACTTTCCACCGGAACATATCTACTTTCTTTCTGATCCCAAAACACAAGTAATACTGAATAAGAATCACCCACTGGTATGTGACACACCTCACATGGAATGCCATTCCAATCCCCCTCTTCGACTACAATACCTGATGGAAGCTCGGGTCGTGGAGCACCAGGGATTCGTTTACATGATCCACAATCTGAAGCTTCCAATTGAGCAATTTCTTGGGTTGGGTCCCAATTCACAGGGGATTTGCATCGAGCACAGGTCGTATTAGCCCCCATACCATTGTCGTAGGTATCAGAGTGAGCTGATTGAGACCACTCGACATAGGCGAGTGCTAATTCAGTTTCTGTGGCGATGTGACCGGTTGGCGTAGGTTGCGATTGATTGATCAAAAGGGGAGATGCAGCATCGCTTTGACCAGTCACTATGAATAAGCTCACAACGATAAGTATAGTGCCAAAAAATATCCATCTTTCAGCCTTAACCAATCTGCATCTCCTATTGTGAAAGAGGGGAGGCTATGGATATCGCCTCCCCTCCTAAGCAAGAATCTGGTTATTAAATTGGGTGTCTGTTACATGCCAATTTGTACTTGGGTGGCATAGAACAGAAATCTTCCCATCACTTCAGCTACCAACACCAGGGCAAATGCTCCATAGACTAAGTTGCCTAAGACCCTCTCTCTCCCAGGGCTTTGCGCATTTTGGTAAAGGAATATCCCAAAGATGCCTGCCCCGATGAAAGCCAGAATGAGCCTCACTACAAATACGATGCCGTATTCGCTGACAAATAGAGAAGCGCTTAGAACTGCCTCGTCCGAACTGGCGGCTAGGCTTGACAGGTACACTGGCAAGACTACAAGCTCGATGCCAACCAGAATGATCGAGGCAACTGCAATCCAGCGGATTACATCACGCATCAAACCGCATTGAACGTCTGCACAGTCAGGTTCTTTGCGCTCCACATAAGCGTAGTTAGCAACATAAGCTGCTCCCATAGTCAATGCACCTAATAGTAAAGTGGTAGTGAAGAACAACAGGGGTGTAGCCAGCGTATTCCAGGTCGGTTGGATCGGCAGGATGTACACTCTCGACATGCTGTAGATAAATACTACCCCAACGATGGCTGCAATCCATGCGATGACATTGCGCACCACAGCAGTGCTGATCTTGCGCCACTGCATAATGGCAAACAAACCACCGAAGATCGCGAACAGCACGCCGAAGAAGATTTCCCGGCTGAGCCACGACGACCCTAAATTCGTCACAGCTCTATAAGCAGTCAGTGGGCTGCCAAGGTGGAAGAGTGAAGCTAATAGGCCTAGCACCATCACTGGTCCAATAGCCAACAATGCTCTGTCGCCCATCCGGTCAGCTTCTTCTATACCCTCTTTACGGGTAGCGTAGAAGTGAACAACCACGAACACGAGAAAGGAACCAACAGACATCTGAGCAAGTATGGTAAAAGCTATTAACGCCCATTCACGGACATTCATCTCACACCTCCTCCGGTAGATTTATAATTCTGCCAGTACCCGTCCCTACGAGTTGCGAATTCTTGTGCGGTGAAATGACCAGGGCAGGGTTAGTTATATCTGCTGGTGGTAGAGGCTCAATTATTACAGAATCACCATATCTGGCCTGTAAATCACTGAGTTCACCAAAATCCAGGCAACGCATCACACAGGCATCCACACACGCAGGGTTTTCGCCTCCTGCCAGCAAATCCTCACAGAATGTGCATTTGGTCATAACATTGCGTTCTTCGTGAAAATGTATGGCACCGTAGGGGCAAGCCCATTCACAGTAGCGGCAGCCGATACATATATCTTCATTAATCAGAACCACTCCATCATCACGCTTTGTAATTCCTCCCGCTGGGCAAACTTCTGCACAGAGTGGATTAAGGCAATGGTTGCAGGCAATGGAGATGGAGTAAGCGAAGACGTTATTAGGTAACATGGAGTATTTGTTGTCAGGATCGGGTATCCAGCTACCACCTCCATATTGCAACACTCGTCGCCAGCGTATCTCTGCAGGCAAGTCATTCTTTTCTTGGCAGGCAACCTGGCATGCCTTACAGTTGGCACAGGCGCTTGCATCGAAATAGAAGGCTAATTGATTTGTCATTTTATGCCTCCTTTATGGGAATTCTCTGAGGCCATTGATAATCAGGCAACAGCTCAATGGGGCCTTCATACTTTTCAACCTGGACGATGCTATTGTACGGTGCATAAAGGTGTGTTGCTGGAATATCTTGGATGTAGTTATCGGAACCAGCTTCGTCTATCCCGGTCTCTTCATCCACCTCTACCCAAGCACCGTGGGGCAAAATGACGACACCAGGCATCAACCGTTCAGTTAAATAGGCTGGACGTAAACACTTGCCATGAAGACCTGTAACCAACACAGTATCTCCCTGCGTAATGCCTCGTGCTTCCGCATCAATGGGATTCATGAAAAATTCTTGTGGGAAAGCACGCCTGAGATGAGAGACATTATCGAAAATCGTGTGGGATCGTCTACCATAGTGAATTGTGAAAAGCTGTAAAGGATAATCGCCCTTGATCTTATTTTCCCAGTCAGCAAAGGTATCTTCGTAGCCCTCAGTTGGTGGAATATAAGTAGGAATTGGGCGAATAGTTTCCCAACCCCACGAATTTATCCTGTCCGCTAATGCCTGGGAATGGATCTCAAGCTTTCCACTTTCACTGCTAAGGGGATGCCCCTCTGGATCATCACGGAAATCCTTGTATGCAATAAAGCCATAATTGTCACCAGGATATCTCTTCACCTGGTAGACACCTTTCTCTTTGAACTCCTTCAGTGAAATCCGACCTCGTTGGGGTTCACCTTCCACACCCATCTCGGCGATATCCTCAGCTGTAATCGTTACAAGTTTCTCATACGCTGATCCGTCTTCTGTAATGACCTCTGCACCTGCCAGTTGATTAAATAGTTGTTGGTTTGGCGGCACAGGATCAATTACTTCAGGATCGAGCCCAAGTCTAACTCCAATTTCCTTCGCGATCCATATGTCATCCCTGGCTTCAAAGAGTGGCTCAGTTATCTGACTAGCCAAAATCTGACTGATCTCAGTGTTGGGAAGGCCACCTGTGAAACTATCGTAGCGCTCCCATTGAGTGGTGACTGGCAGAACGACATCAGCATATTTGACACTGGAGGTTAGGACAAAGTTTTGTGCTACGACGAACTCCACTGCTCGGTGAGCAACGATACCCGTGGCTTGCCCGATATCGGTTTGAAGTCTATTGCTCCCGCCATGGTAAATCATCCTGATGTCTATTTGTTCCTTTGAGCCCTCATCACTTATGTATTCGCCATTTAGCACTGCGTTCCACATATCATTATGGTTTAACCTGATCCGTGTAGATTCTATACCAGGCACCCCTGTGCCCCCCACATTTACCAAGCGCGGAGCCTCCCTCGCTCGATCACATGCATGACCATGGGTACTCGGACCAACACCTCCTCCTGACACACCCATGCTTCCAATCATCGCGCCCACTGCCAAAAAAGCCTGGGGGATACTATATGCCTTATGCACGCGGGCCATTGAATAGCCGCAAAGAAACGCTGTCGGTTTTGTGGTTGCAATTTCCCTGGCAAAGCGTCGGATTCTCTCAGGAGGTACCCCGCAGATCTCAGAGGCCCATTCCGGGGTCTTTGCTGGATAGTTCTTGTGACCCTCCGAAGCTGTGTTGCCACTTGCGTCAAGACCTAGTACATAGTCCTGAAAGTTGTCTTCAGGATCAGCACCTTCGGGTAGATGCTCTTTATCAAAGCCGATCGTGCACCTGTCAAGAAAATCCCAGTCAATTAATGGGTTGTTGATGGTATCATCCTCTGTCAGGAGTACGTATGCAATAGCAAGAAGCATACTTGTGTCCGTCGCCGGGCGGATGGGAATCCATTCATCAGCCAAAACCTGAGCTGAATCGTTGTAGAACGGATCGATGAAGATGAACTTGGCTCCAGCTCTTTTTGCCTGGAGGTAGTTGTAGGTCGGGTTACCTCCACTAGCCCAGATTGGATTTTCAGCCCACATGACGATAAGTTTAGAATTGCGATAGTCAAGACGATCGCTTGCCCCCCAACTATATGCCCCTATTATTCCGCTGACAGGGCTACCCCATGTTCCTCGAGAATGGGCACCCCAGTGCGCCACGCAACCGCCATATAGATCTAGCATACGACCAATCTCACCCCCCCCTGGTAGAAGGATCGCTTCATTGCCATAGGCCTCTTTGATCCGCTTGATCTCGCTAGCTACAATATCCAAGGCTTCATCCCAGCTGATACGGACCCATTCATCGCGACCGCGTAATTCTTTGTCACCGCCTCCAGGTTCCCAATTCTTGCGCACCATGGGGTACTTCAACCTGTCGGCACCAAATACCTGATACCGTTGTGAACGACCGCGAGCACATCCACGCATTTGAGGATAATCAGGACTATCTGGGTGATTATCATCTGTTTTTTGACGTATAATAACCCCGTCAACAACGTATGCTTTGTTGACACAGCGCCCACCGCAGTTATGCCAGCAAGCCGCGCTGATCCATTTACCCTCCGCAGCTTCTTGCTCTGCAGCGTTTTCGATTGCTTTGAGGCCGACTCCTAGCCCTCCGGCCAGCGCTGCTGTGCCTCCAAGCGCTGCGCTCCACTTTAGGAAACTGCGCCTGCTGAGGACGGTATCGTTCAAAGTTTTTAAGAGGAAGTTTTCATCGCTCATGGGTTTTTCCTCCATATTTCACAATTAGAAACATAATCTTCTCCTCATAGCAATAATCGCCCTGTTTTGGGCATTGATTGAGGAACGATGGTTATTCGTGAAACCCCCTAAGGTGATGCAAGTAATTATTTGGTTCTAAAATAGGCAGCTCCTTTCTTTAAATTGAGTATCCACCAGGCAGGTACAAATTTCCTTCTATCAGGATACAGGAGACGCCATCTCTTTGCATCCCCCTCGGGGGTGCTTTCCTCTCACCCAAATGGGTGATTAATTTCACAAATCTTCAGATTGACCTCTTTTCTGAGATACTCGTGAAGAGTAAAGAATGTTCTACTCTAGGTTTCTGTCTTCATCCAAGGTTGAAACAAGTCCACTCTTTACTGCATAAGCAGCGGCCTGCGTGCGATTTTCAAGTTGTAATTTAGCTAGGATATTTTTTAGGTGGGACTTGACCGTGTTTATGCTGATACATAAGATGTCAGCGATTTGTAGATTACTGGCACCTTGAGCCACGAGTCCCAGCACATCGATCTCGCGATCAGTGAGGGGTTCTTCCCCTCGATCCGCCCTTACCGACCGGTTGGACACACTCTTCAACAGGCGGGCTGCCATCTCTCTTGTCATTGCAGCCTCACCATGCATGATACCCTTTAGGAGATCGAACAATTCGCTTGCATCCAAACTTTTGAGCAAGTATCCGGATGCCCCTAACCTCACAGCTTCGTAAAGGTGTCTATCATCTTCGGAGGAGGTTAACATCACAACGGCGATATCTGGGAAACGCTCCCGCATTTCTTTGATTGTCTGCAAACCGTCTCCATGAGGCATATAAATGTCCATCAGCACCACATCTGGTCGCAATTGTTTCGCCAATTGTATTGCTTCCTTCCCCGTTGCGGCCTCCCCAATCACCTCAACATCGTCCCCTCGCGTTCTAATCAGGCTGATGAGTCCCTGGCGGAACAGCTTATGATCATCAGCAACTAATACTCGGATCGCCATCTTATTCCTTCCTTAGCGTGACATTCTTTTTCATATTCCCGTACGAATGTGAACTGCATAAAACAAGAAACGTCCCAGGATCTCCCCAATCACGACCACTAGACATGTAGCATAGATGGGTGAAAGCAAATCCCTAACCGGTTTTTGATTGCGAGCGTTTAAGAGCACGACTAGTGCAAATCCTCCCACTCCTATTAGGATCAAAGCCAATCGCAAAATGAATAACATTGGATAAACCTCTAATAACAGCGTAACACTGGCTTGTGCTGTTGGGAGGCTGCTATTCCTTAAATTATGTATTTGATAAAGATTTGCCGAGATCAAAAGAGCGGCGACAAGGCTTTCAACCACAACAATCCAGAGAAGGGATTTGTTAATCAGCAACTCCTGGAGACTTGCTTTTTCTGGATCGTGCGATTCTGAATACCTTAAGTCCATAATCATTAAAGTTATCAAAGCCATAATTCCGACGAGAAAGGCTGTACCGGTAAAAGATATTGTTGTAAGCGAAGTATTCCACGAAGCTTGAGTGGGCAAAATATAGATCTTTGCCATACAGTATAGATTAGTCCAACTGAAGAAAATGGCGATCCAACCCAGGACGGCTTTCAGGCGAGGCATATCCATCCTGCGCCGTTGAATCGTCCACAATAAACCAATCGACAGAAAATAAAGCACCGTGAAGAGTATTTCGCGACTGAGCCAAGAAGAACGGATATTCAGGACAGAGATAAACGACAGGTATGGTTTACTTAAATGAAAGTGGGCTCCAACCATACCCGCTCCAATGGTGATGAAGATCACTAAAATGGAGTTTTCAAAGACGCAATCGATTTTTTCCCGCCCGTACTTAGAAATCGATAAGGAACGTACGAGCCAAATTACAAAGAACGCCCCGGTGGCCAACTCCATCAAGATCGTATAAACAGGCAATGCCCATTCGCGCACATTCATAGTGATAACCGTTTCAGGTACTCCAAAACAAAAACCGAACCAACTTGCACGAAGATCGACTTGTTAGGATATAAGAATACTCTCCTTCTCCAGTTTTTCATGATACAAACACGGTAATTTGCACTCAACACGGGTGCCTTCTCCTGGAGTAGAATGCACGATTAATTCACCACTCACACTCCGGGCACGTTCCCGCATGGTTTGTAAGCCGAAACGACGTATTGAATCAGACAAAGTAAAACCGATGCCATCATCAACGATGGATAAGTTAATGTATTCTTCATCTACATCAATTTCCCTGGTCAACAAAACCTTCACATTAAGTGCCTCAGCATGTTTACGGACATTAGCCAGAGCTTCCTGGAGAATGCAAACAAGTTCAACTTCTGCTAATGATGAGATGTTCAATTCATCTTCAATCTTGTTTTTAAATTGAACCTGTATGCCAGTTTGGACACCAAACTCATCCAAATACTCGATAATAGCAGGCACAAAACCCTTCTCATGGGCAAGAGTTGTTCGTAAACTAAGAATGTTTTCCCGAACATCAGCATGGGCGAGTTGGATCGAGGCGCGCATATTTTTAAGTTCAGTCAAAAGCATCTCTGGTTTGCCCTGATTCAGTAAAGATTCCAGGGTCTGTACCTGTAGATTTAAATAACCCAGAATCTGGGCAAGCCCATCGTGCATTTCGCGGGCGATGCGGGTTCTTTCTTCAATGACAGAGAGGGATTGAAGTTGGGCAGTCATCACACCATGCTTAATCGCGATTACAACCTGGTCTGCCATACTCTCCAACCAGATCAAATCGGTTTCAGAGTAGGATTTTTGGTAAGACCTTTTTCCGCAACGGGCAATCCACAAAGCCCCGATGGGATTTTTGTCGAGAGTAAGAGGTACTATAACGACTTCCTTGGCTTGAATATCTTCAAAAAAGCAGATGTTTTCAAGCATCTTGAGAGGCTTATCACCTTTTGAGCGATAAGGTCGCGAGGCGAGTGCAGTCTCATATATTAAGGGGTTTTTCACCAGCAAGGGTGAGGTCACCATCTCAGTGCGATGATGGGTAGAGAAGCACTTCAGCTCCAAGCAAGTATATTCTTCATTGAGTAAACCGATGCCAATGAAATCCGATTTAAGGAGCTCCCTGGCACTACCGACGATGTAAAGAAGAATGTCATCGACATCCTCTAACTCTGCAATCCTACGGCTGATACTGACAAGGGCATCCGTCCATCCTTCAGCTGTTTGACGAGCAGTAATTTGAGTCTCGTAGGCAGCTTTTTGAGCATTATCTCGCTCTAACTGTAGAGCATGCAGTTTCCTCTTACGGATAGCATCAAAAACGTCCAGGCCGCGCATGACAAAAAACGTTACAGCAATCGCGGACACCAGCCGCCAGAATTGGATGGGCAATCCGGTCACTTCGAGGACACGCTCATAATCCAGCCAAGCCGTGAGACCATAAGCAGTCTTTATACCAATCTGTTCACCGATAAAGGCATTCGAAAGGACTCGGTCATAGTTGTAATAAGATGCTGGACCATAGGGGGCTGCCGGCACAACTAAACCAACCACAAAAGCTTCAAATAAAAAGGCTAGACCTGCTCCCAACATCAAGTTGCTCACATCTTGGTGACCGTGTCGACCCTGAATTTTCCATTGGCGAAGAAAACCTATCCCCGCCATTACGCTTCCAGGAAGATAGAGCAAATAACTAGACCAGATATCGATGGGAATCTCAATGGGAGAAGGGGTAATAAATGTCGTAACCGCATACGATATTATGAAAGCAATCGGAACAATTAACACGCCAGGGATGAAAATTGTCCATGACGGTAACGGTTCCAATTTTGTTAATATTCCCCAACCAAAAAATAGAAGTAACAACCCCGACAGGGGTTGAAGAACAATTCGAATGATAGTTAAGATTTCAACCAGTTCATGTGATATCCCACTAGTCAGAAACATATCGACCCAACCAACAGCACCATACGTCAAACCAAAAGCTGCCAGCCAGGGAAGATGCTTTCTTAATGGGAAATCACCCCCACTGCGGAGCTGCAGAAGCGCCGCTAACCCTAGCCCCCCAAAAAAGAGACCATAAAAGAAATAGATTATTATCATCATTCCCAACCTTTACCTGACAAGGGGGGAACAAAGTAAATCAATGTTTAGTAAGAATTTTCACATATTTATTATAGGTTAATTTCCTGCTCAGTTCAAGGTGTTGTCTGAGATGTGTATGTAATATAGACAGTGGGCGAGTATTTAAATTGGTAGTGAACGGAATGTATCCCCTCCCCAAGCACTGCTTTACCAGATTGATCCTAGCCCTGAAAGAAGAGGACAACCCAGCGCACCTTGCCAGGATTAAATTCCCATACAGTCCAAGAGCGTAATTTTACATGTCCGATGATTGTTCTATTCTATATTAATCCAAGAAAACACTTGGTGAATTGAATAATAAACCAACTCTCGTTGGGTGTCTTATGAAACTTTGATTCAAGGATATGTTATTTATGAACGAGATGAGAATACTATTTCGTTATAATATTGTGAGTCATCTCTTCGTAAGTACGCACCGGGCTGCAAACCCATCAAGTAAAGTTAGTCATTTTTGCTCTTTATAGGCAACACAAGACGAGTAGTGTAGATCAATCCTTTTTGTTTATTGTGCATATCCATACTGGTACGGGTGGCGGCATCAGATTGGGCCGCTGGCGGAGAGCGGTATGCGGGTGTGGGCTCCGGATCAGCGCGGCTACAACCTGAGCGATAAACCCGAGGGCGTTTCCGCTTATCACATCGACATTTCGGCCCAGGATATTTTAGGCTTGAGCGAGAGAACCGGATGGCAGATTGGTGCTCTTCGAGGGGGCCAGCCACTGGGTGCAGCACGACGAGGCGGATCAAGTCAACCCCCTCCTGCTGGATTTCCTGCGTTGATACTCTGCAAGAAGTGAAACTTTCGATTTGAAATCTGCTGTTTTGGTGTTTTTAACTACAAAGATACAATTCTGATCTCTCCCATGTAATCAAGGAAACACAATTCTGCTTTGATGGGCGCCCCGAGAAGCGCTTGGGCTGCCCGCGTATAGCGATGGATTTGAGGTCGATAGCGCTCGATTGCCCGTGATAACATCTCCCCATCCCGAAGCTCATTAATCTTGAAGTCGACCAGGACCCAGCCTCCATCCGAACGATATAACAAATCAATGATCCCAGAAGTCGAGCGCCTGTCAGGCAGGGGGCGGATATAGGGCAGCTCGTGATAGCGCTCAGCAGCGCCATCGATTTCCGCACAAAGCGTGTGGGTTCTGAGACGCTCCAGCAGTTTCTTCGCCGCGCGCATCGCACCGCTGCGCTGGCGGGGATCGACAAGCCCCTCTCTAAGGGCAACTGTTTCCAGCAGTCCGTCGAGGGCCTGGTCACAGGGAACAACCAAACCTGCAGCGCCCGGTGCACCATTCGACCCACCACAGAAGCCGGGGGGTGTCCCCGATCGCCGGTGGCCCGCCAATCGCAAGCCGGTTCTTGGTCAAGCTCAGCATCGAGTTCTTCCACCACCCCTGACACCGAGAGCCAGTAAAGCGGTTTTGAGGTGGAAGTAGGCCACTCCCCATCGACTTCAGTCTCCTGCCCTGTTACGCCATCGGCACCCTCTGGCGCCATATAGGCTCCAACCAGCGCCCCAGCGTTAAGCTCCTGCTGATGCCATTCCCCGGGTGCACCAGCCATGGTATCAAAATCGAGGCCTGATACCTCAGACAAAGCCTTCATCCAACCATCCATTCGCCAACCGCGTGTTGATTCCATGCAGTGCCCGCTGACGATCAACTTCTCCCTGGCGCGGGTGGCGGCCACATACAACAGGCGGTTCTCCTCGGCGTTGGACTGCTGCTGATCAACCAGGTGCGCCATGCGATAAGCCAGCGGGGTCGAATCGAGGCGATCCGGTTTGAAGGCAAAGCCGGTCTCAGCCAAGAGAGGGGCTTTGGAGTGGTCGGTACGCTGGTGTGAGTTCGACGAGTGGCTGGAAGTGCAGGGGACACAGTTCAAGCTAGGCACTCGAGACACCGCAGTCCAGTCAAATTCTTTGTCAATGTGCTGTATGGGCTAATTGCTTACTACCATCAACCCAAGAAACCTTTTCTTGGATTAGACAGATATGCTTTATTACCAGTTTAACCCGAATTCACGTTATCCTGATAAACAACAGCGGGTGTCCTGTTATCCAAGGATTCATGGTAGCATTGGTGGTTATAGTATGCCACAAAATCTTCATTGGCTTCTCTCAGTTGAGATGGAGCGGGTACAGCTACAGCCTGCCTGAGTACATTCCTGACGATGACAACTTGATAGTTCATGTGCAGTTCTTGACTGAGGATCGCAATGAAAACCACAGAAGTGTTGATGGGCAATTTCACGTTACCGATGCTCGTGTTAAACTCAAAAGACCTTATCCATCAATACCAATTTGACTGAGTATTAGTGATCTTATAGAGATATCTTTGATAATTGTGTATCAGGGTTATGGTTCGTCCTTCCTTCATCATACCTGGTGCAACCGGGTGCAACCCCGGTACCATGGCATGGAAATAATGGACTGAATAGATAAAATCTCCCCCAGATATGGGACTTAATGGCCCTTGCTGTCTAAATACTACATTTGGGTGTGTTATATAAATTTGCGAGATCAACATAAGTTGTGACTAAACGCTGCAAGGTACCTTCGGCATCCCGATGAAGGCGGTGCATAAATCGACGAGTGGTCTCAGCAGATTCCAGCCGTCGCCGATGCTTCCGATATTCATGCAGCGGAACAGTGCGGAGGTGTTTGAGCAAATCTGCTTGACTATCGGCACAAAAAAGAACTTGATAATGCCCAAATTCCCGCAGTGGACGAGTTGACTTACGCCCGCTCACTCTACGTTGATGTCGTCGTAATCGTCCGAACAGGCTCTCGATTTGCAGGTTATCTGGGGGTAAGCCAGGAACATCGTAGGTGTGTAACAAATCCGGTCCGTATAAGTTCCAAACCCACTGGAGTTTGCTTTTGAGGGCACTTTGGGGACGTTGATATTTCGGGTCAGGATCGAAGCGATCGAGCAGGCCCTCCATTTCTCTGGCAACCTGAAGACTGTTGCTGGGTTCATCAGAAAATGATCCTTGGGGATAGCGTAAACAATCAGAAATCTGTCGCAGCCATTGATGAGCTTCCTTGACATTGTCAGCCAAGGTGCGATTTTTATCGAGAACTCGTTTGACTTTCTTGGAGAGTTGTTGGAAGTAGGCACGCTCTGGGTAAAGCGTTGTCAATTTCGTCAAAGCCTGGTCAATGGCTTCTAATTGTTGGTAACCAGCCAAACCTCCCCAAGAGAAGGGTTTACGGGTGCTGCGGTTTACGGCATCCCGAATTGCCATTCGGATCTGTTGATCAATTCGACCTAACTCAAGATGATGAGCTAAAAAGGGGGGTCTTCAGGCGCTTTGGGCAGCCCACCCAGGTCTTTTCGCATCCATTTTCGCAGTTCATCATCATAGACCAGGGCTGGATCGGCTAAATTGTTCAAGAAATGCGCCTGACACTTCCGGCCAGCAAGCTTCCAGGGCTTCGATGATCGCTCTTTCCCCATCGGATAGGGTTGCCAGGACCGGATAGGGTAAATCCTGATAAGGCTGAAGCCACGCTACCAACTCACTTGTCTTGGCATGCTGCAACTGGATTGCCGCTACCGGCGTATTGCTCAAGACTTCGTACAGCACGTACAATAATGTTCCATGGCCCTCTGGTTGTAATGCATCCAATGCCCAAATCAATCCCCCATGTTCATCCACTGCCTGTTCAAGTCTTTGTTTTGTTCGTTCGCTCATCGCTCCCAGGAACGCCAGGAACTGCCGATATAATTTCCCGGTATTCCGTTCGTTGATCAGAATCCCCCGCTCATTCAATTCCCTTTGAATTTCAACCAACTGCTTGTGTTCGTGTTCATGCTGCCAACCGATATATGCCAAAACGTCTAATCCATACGTGCTCTTGGGTAGGCTGATCAGCGATGCCTGGCTTGCATAGTAATGCCCGCCCAAATGACTACACTTTGAATTGACGCATTCCTTTGTCTTCCCTGCCACAAATACTGGCCCATCCAATGTCTGCACCGTTTTCCTCATGTGCCATGTGTTACGGGGTTTCAATTCCTCTCCGCAATGTGGACATTCCTCCAGTTCACATTCCA
>JASFVL010000021.1:0-25363 GCA_050049875.1 Anaerolineales bacterium | reverse complement strand
TTGTACTTTGTAAAAGTGCTAAAATATTCATCTGGGCTTCCTGTAGGTTCTGAGTTGAGGTTGTGGTTAACAACAACTCTACTACAGGTTGCCCATTTCAGTTAGTCATTTTTTGGCGAAGGTATTGATGTGAGAACAGAATATTAATTATTCAACGAAGCCAACTATGCTGTAATGGATCTCTGATAAATTCTACAGTGAGATCTGGAAATCAAAAACACATTAGATGTGCTGATACTAATAACCGCAGGAAAATCCCGCGGCATTGGATATATATTAATTAATCGATTTAGGATTTACGTAGTTCAGGGATAAGGGCGGGGGGTCCTTATCTCCCCAACTTCGTAACTTCTGCATTTATTGGAGCATATTCCTTAGGACGGTATGCAATATGCCTCCATTCTGATAGTACTCAACCTCTATTTCTGTGTCTAGGCGGACGAGGGTTAAAAATTCAACAGTGCTTCCGTTAGGTTTCGTCGCCCGAACTTTAATTTCACTTTGTGGTGCTAAATCGTTATCCAAATATAAAATATCAAACACCTCCCGGCCATTTAATCCAAGGCTATCCGCTCCTTCCCCTTCGCGAAATTGCAACGGTAAAACACCCATCCCTATTAGATTAGAGCGGTGAATACGCTCATAAGATTCAGCTATCACAGCTCTGACACCCAAAAGCAAAGTACCCTTAGCAGCCCAATCACGACTAGAACCAGTGCCGTATTCTTTGCCGGCAATCACAACTAATGGAACACCCTCCTGCTTATATTTCATTGCAGCAGCAAAAATTGACATTTGCTCACCGCTTGGAAAGTAACGCGTATATCCCCCTTCAATACCGGGTACTAATAAATTCTTCAATCGAATATTGCCAAACGTCCCTCGGGTCATCACTTGGTCGTTGCCTCGACGGGAACCATAGGAATTGAATTCACGCACTTTAACACCATTCTCTATGAGGTACTGACCTGCTGGACTATCTACAGGTATAGCTCCTGCAGGTGATACATGATCAGTTGTTATCGTATCACCGAGTAAGACTAAAACTCGGGCAGCATGAATCTCCTGGATGTTTGGAGTATTCGGGGTTATGTCGATGAAAAAGGGGGGTTCCTGAATATAAGTCGATTCAGGATCCCAATCATACAAATCACCTTCACTGCCTTTAATTTTGTTCCAGGTTTCGTTTCCTGTAAACACATCTGCATAGCGTTCTTTAAACATTTCCGATTCGAGGCTTTTATCGATGGTTTCAAATATTTCTTGATCTGTGGGCCAGATATCTCGCAAATAGACATTCTCACCATTCTTACCTACACCGATCGGTTCTTCCAGCAGGTTGATATCAACAGTACCCGCTAATGCATAAGCGACTACTAATGGTGGTGAGGCTAGATAATTGGCAAGCGAATATGGGTGAATTCTTCCTTCGAAATTACGGTTTCCGGATAATACCGCAGCAGATACAAGGTCGGCACTAGTGATTGTTTTAACAACCTCGCCTGGAAGAGGTCCCGAATTACCAATACAAGTTGTACATCCATAGCCAACCAGGTTAAATCCCAGCTCAGCCAAATCTTCCAATAACCCAGCTCGATCAAGATATTCTGTTACTACTCTAGAACCAGGGGCTAAACTTGTTTTTACATAAGG
Organism: Anaerolineales bacterium; assembly: GCA_050049875.1. Classification (GTDB taxonomy): domain Bacteria; phylum Chloroflexota; class Anaerolineae; order Anaerolineales; family UBA11858; genus JASFVL01. The sequence continues at coordinate 23,710 of JASFVL010000021.1, read as the reverse complement.
AGGTACTTTTAACCCTTTTTCTACTGCCTTCTTCGCCAATAAACCCGCACCGATCATTACAAATGGGTTTGAGGTGTTTGTACAGGATGTAATCGCAGCGATCACTACTGACCCATGGGAGAGTTGAACGGTTTTGCCGTTTGTTCCAAATTCAACCAATTTGTCCAAATCAGCTCGATCAATCGCAAAACCCCTTTCGGTTTTTGGGGCAAGTAAATCCTTATGGAATGCGTCTTTAAGTTCGCTCAATATAACCCTATCATGCGGTCGCTTTGGTCCGGCAATACTGGGCTCTACCGTGCCCAGGTCCAATTCCATCAAATTTGAAAATTCCGGATCAGGTGTATCCGGGGTTCGAAATAGACCCTGTTCCTTAAAATACGCATCAACCAATTCAATCAAATCCTCAGAGCGCCCAGTTAACCGCAAGTATCTTAAAGTCTCCTCATCAACTGGGAAAAAAGTTATCGTGGCTCCATTTTCTGGGGACATGTTTGCAATCATTGCTCGATCAGCTAAAGACATCGACGCCAAACCAGGTCCAAAGAATTCAACAAACTTTCCAACAACCCCTTCGGCACGCAACATTTGTGTGATGGTCAAGGTGAGATCCGTTGGGGTGACCCCTTCATTTAGTTTCCCATTAAGTTTGAATCCGACAACATCAGGTGTAAGCATGTCAATCGCTTGTCCTAGCATAGCTGCCTCGGCTTCAATGCCCCCCACCCCCCAACCAACAACCCCAATTCCATTAATCATAGTCGTATGGGAATCCGTCCCTACAAGAGTGTCAGGGAAAGCTTGAATCTCTCCATCAACTTCTCTGGTTAATACTACCTTGGCTAAATACTCGAGATTTACTTGGTGTACGATCCCCGTGGCAGGAGGGACCACACGAAAGTTTTCAAAAGCGTTTTGACCCCAATGCAAAAACTCATAACGCTCTCGATTTCGCTGAAACTCCAGTTCTGCATTACGTCTTAGGGAGTCCTCAGATGCAAAGAAATCGACCTGAACAGAGTGATCAATCACCAGATCGACTGGAACGACGGGATTGATCTTCTTAGGATTTCCACCTAAGCGTTTCATAGCGGAGCGCATAGCAGCCAGGTCTACAACTGCTGGAACCCCTGTGAAATCCTGCATAACCACTCTGCCTGGGCGAAATGGCATGGCCAAGCGTTCTTGCGCATTTGGTGTCCAGCCAGCCAGGTTGATCACATCCTGTCGAGTGATTTCCCTCTCATTACATTGGCGTAGAACAGCCTCAAGCATAATACGAATCGAGAACGGGATACGATCCAATTGGACCAATCCGCCTTGCTCTAATTTTTTTAAACTGTATATTGTATAAATGCCATGGGTAGTTTTCAAATATTCACGAGTTTGAAAATAATCTGTAGGCATAAACACTCCTTTAGATAAAACAACGGTTTTTCACCCTTCCACCTCAGAGCACAAATTATACTCGATCAATGACAAAATAATTATTGATGTAACCCTCTGATACAGAGAGGTACCACGTAAGTAAAACAAAAAAACTTCTTAACCTGAGGCCAATTTGGTTGACCCGTTTAATTCCCCCGAATGATCGCGTCGGTCATACGAGCGACACGGCTCATCGTCTCAACATCATGAACGCGTATAATGTCTGCTCCTCGAACAATTCCAACTGATACCGTAGCTGCCGTTCCCTCAAGCCGTTGATCGGGAGGAAGATCAAGCGTGTAACCGATAAACGACTTGCGAGAGGGACCGACTAGAAGTGGATACCCCAAGGCGCGGATCTCGTTAAGGCGATCGAGTAGCTCCAAATTCTGTCCCACTGTTTTTCCGAAACCGATTCCTGGATCAAGAATTAATTGTTCGTCGAGTATCCCTGCTTTATGAGCTAACTCAACACTCTCCATCAACTCTGCCTTCACATCTTCAAGTAAATTGTCGTAATGCACACCGATATAGCGTCCTCCAAGTCGTTCACGTACTTCAGCACTGGAGGGATTACTACGATTATGCATAAGAATAACAGGAACTTGAAACTCTGCAATCACCGATGCCATTTCTGGATCGGCTTTTAAAGCCCAGATATCATTCACCATATGAGCTCCGGCACGCAATGAAGCCTTTGCTACAGCCGCCTTATAGGTATCAATCGAAATCACAACCTCTAACTCTTCAGCGATAGCACGAACAACAGGGACAACTCGATCTAGTTCTTCATTCACACCAATCGGTTCAGCTCCCGGGCGAGAACTTTCCCCCCCAATATCCAGAATGTCTGCCCCAGCATCGACAAACATACGGGCACGGGATAAGGCAAGATCCAATCTATAGTTATCTTGATCAATAAAATTCTTCGCCGGCTTATCGATGGTCTGATTATCTGTTGAAATCAATCCGTCTCCCGAAAAGCTGTCTGGGGTGATATTCAATATTCCCATAATATATGTTCTATCCCCCCATATGAATTCTTTACCCTTAAATATTAATGACGAAAGATTAGATCTCATGACAATAATGGGGCTCTGTATTTTTGTAAATGAGCAGTAATGTAAAGAATCAAACCATCAATTCCATGGGACGACTTAACCATGCTTCAGCTTGATCGATCTCTTCAAATATTGCCATACGAACACCTCCAGCAGGAGTTAAGTCTGCAATATTCTGCATAGCCAATTTAACTCTCTCTGTAGAAACGACAACTGCAAGACGTATATTTCTAGAAGAGGGATCTGCATTCAGTTCTATCGCAATCTGTATTACATCCTCCGAAATCTCTTCAACTTGGCGTAGATCATATAAATTGCGGGTTAAGCGATCTGATCCAAGGAGATGTTCACTCGCAAATTCATGCCAGTGTTGTAGTGTCTCTTTTTTGGCATCCGTGAAGGTTAAATTCATCCCGCCATCAGCACGCCGTGTAACAGAATAACCCACATTGGGATCAGGTTTCCAATTTAAGGGTTTCTCTTCGAAATCAGGCATATCTAACTCCAATCATCAAAAAAAGAAAAGTTGTTTAGGTATGTAATCAAAATTATAATAATATCTCAGCATGGGGGTCACGATAAAGATACTTTCCCATTCCCGGTCGACCCAACCATTGATCCCGGTCAACTATCATTTGCCCCCCTAGAAACACCTTTTCAGGGTAGCCAATTAGTTCCCAACCTTCATATAGATTGTAGTCTGTGCGTTGATGAACCCATGCTAGGCCATAGTTAACTCTTCGTTTTGGATCCCACACAACGAGATCAGCATCAGCACCTTTAACGATAGCTCCTTTTCTTGGATATAAACCGAAAATTTTTGCCGCGTTTGTACTTGTAAGAGCGACGAATTGATTTTCCGATAGGCGTCCACTTACAACACCGGTTGTCCACAAGATCGGCATACGGTCCTGAACTCCTGGAAGCCCGTTGGGGATCTTTGTGAAATCCTCACGTCCCAATTCTTTCCCAGGGATGGCAACCTTATTCCCTTCATATATTATTGGTTTTGTGCCGTCAAAAAAGAATGGGCAATGATCTGTGGCTACTGTTTGAATTGTCCCATCAGATAAAGAGTTCCATAGGCTGATATTGTCAGCCTCTGTCCGCATTGGGGGTGAACATATCCATTTCGAGCCATCTTCTCGCCGGATGTCTTCGATTGTAAAAAATAGGTATTGTGGACAAGTTTCTAGCATTACATTTACGCCAAGGCTACGGGCATATTTCGCTTGAGCAACGCCTCCCGCAGTATTCATGTGCACAATGTAGAGCGGTGCATCAGCCTGAGCAGCCAACGAGCAACCGCGAAAGACAGACTCAACTGCTCCCCAAGCGGGGCGAGTAATGGCGTGCCACTCTGGAGAACTGTGACCAGCAGCGAGTGCTTCTGAAACGAGTACCTCAACAACGTCTCCATTTTCAGCATGCAGCATCGTAAGCATTCCATGTTGCTTTGCTATACGCATAACTTGGAAAATTTCCCCGTCTTGTAGTCGTAAACGACCATTATAAGCTGTGAAAACTTTCAGAGTTGTAATACCTTGCTCTATCAGCTGAGGAATCTCATCAGCTACGGTTTTATCAAAACGAGTGATATTCATATGAAATCCGAAATCAACAGCCGCTTTGCTATCCGCTTTGGCGTGCCATACCTTAACAGCCTCATGTAGTGAGTTGAAATCTTGAGGGATAAAATCTAATACGGTTGTGGTGCCACCGAAGGCAGCTGCCTTGTGTCCAGTGTAATGATCATCCGAAGAAACGGTATCAAACATGGAAAGGTCGAAATGAGTATGAGGATCAATACCACCCGGCATCACGAGTCTATTAGCGACATTAACAATCTCCGCTCCCGGGACATTGAGTTCCTGTCCTATAGATGCAATAATCCCATCCTTTATATGAATATCTCCACTAAAGGTCTCTGAGGCGGTGACGATCGTTCCTGACTTCAGAAGAACGGATGATACCATTTATGGATCGTATATTTCTTTAAGATCTTTTATTCCGAGTAACGATTTCAACACATCGTCTGGGACATTGACATCAGGCAGCTCATATCTTTGTGAAGCAGTACTTCTTTCACGGAGTGCTCTCCATAGCAACTTTCGATCCTCAGAATGGACAACTAAATCGTTGATTGTTTTGGCATTTAACAGATATTCCCCAGTTGTGTATAAAAAGGTTATTCGCTTCCATCGATGCGCGTATATAGGTTCTGGGAGACGTCCAAAAGATCCGATTTGGATTTTGAAATATTCATCATTTGCACGAGGGTGATCATCTTGATCTTGCATTAATTGACCGCGAGTTGTAAGTTCATGCCCTTTAACTGGAGCAAAATACTCAATTCGCCATTTCCTCTCCCCAAATGAAGCCGGTTGATAAAATGCAATGTAATCTACTGATACAACCTTGGGTGCAGTACGTAAAGGAATACGATACCACCCCAATACCCGAGCGATTTCCAGATCTCTTGGAGATGGAACATATGCAACCAAAATTAATTTCTCAGGTGTTGGAAGATCGACCACGTTAAGTTATCTCTGCGCTGGTGATCAGGTTCTGTCGGATATCAGGCCAACCTTATCGTTAAAATCAATAATTAGTTTGTCAATATCAGAAATTTGATCCTGGAAATTTGTCCAATAGTTACCGTTATACCATTGATCCATAATTTCTTCGTATGTCTTACCTTGCTGTTCAACCCAAGTGAAATATTTAAGATTATGAATTCGACGCCGATCTGAATATAACAGCTCTTGAAGATGATCGATGGTAAGTCCTTCCAAATAACGTGCAAAATGAGCCGCAGCATCCAGCTCTGTGTAGTCACCAAATTCATGATGCATTTCTTCAAGACGACTTTGATATAGATCCATAGAATCTGTCCACACCGTCAAGATTACATCGTTTTCTTGTAACTCGTAGTATTTCGCCATTTTAATCCCCATGACGGTATTGGCAATGCTTGAGAAACCTAATAAATCCAGTTTATTTACGAAGTCCGCAGGCACCCCCATTTTAACTAAATAAGCTCTGCCAGCGGGCTCATTAAATAGGCGTGCGAGATTAACAACCGTATTATCATCGATACCTATCACCATATCAGTGTTTTTTACATTATGGATCCAAGGGATATGCTTATCACCTATACCCTCAATACGGTGAGCACCGAAACCATTTTCTAACAAAGTGGGACACTGCCAAGCTTCCCCTGCAGCGACCTTGCACCCCGGGAATAACTGCTTCAAATAATCACCGCAAGCGATAGTTCCAGCTGATCCGGTAGTAAGAGCTAACCCACGAAATTCATCATCGGGATTCAACTCTCGAACGAGGACTTCCTCCATTGCATGACCGGTAACTTCATAATGCCATAGGTAATTCCCAAATTCTTCAAACTGGTTGAAAATCATTAAATTCTTACCTGATTGCCTCAACTCCCAACATTTATCAAAGATCTCTTTGACGTTGGATTCGCTACCAGGGGTTTTTATGACCTCACCAGCAATATTAGCCAACCATTCAAATCGTTCCTGGCTCATCCCTTCCGGCAGGATAGCTATTGAATCGCAAGCCAATAAGGCTGAGTCATAGGCACCTCCCCGGCAATAATTTCCAGTCGAGGGCCAAACCGCCTTCTGGGTGGTTGGATCGAATTGTCCTGTCACCAAACGCGGCACTAGACAACCGAAAGCCGCTCCAACTTTATGAGCTCCAGTTGGAAACCACTTTCCAACCAAAGCAATAATACGAGCTTTCACCCCAGTCAAACTGGAGGGAAGTTCTAAATAATTTACGCGATCGTACCCACCACCAAAATCACTAGATTCGTTCTTCCAAGAAATACGAAACAGATTTCTTGGATGTAAATCCCAGAGTCCAATCTCGGCTAACTCATTTTTGATTTGATTTGGAATCATTGAAGTGTTCTTCATTTGGGCGAAAGTGGGAATAATTATGTTGCGTTCTCGAGCTCGTCTAACCGCTCGATCTAAGTTTTCACCAAATATCGTCAAATCAATCATCGAATATCTCTAAACCTTTCAAAGTTGGGATCAGCTCCAATACTCATCGACACTTATATATCGGAGTTTAAGGATGGTGTTTCAGTATTAGGTTATTCATCATCAGGGGCATGCTTAACTATATATAAAGGACGACCTTTCGCTTCATCATATAGACGACCAACATATTCCCCTAAAATTCCCAAAGAGATCAATTGGACGCCTCCTAAAAACAGCACCGCAATTAAAGTCGTTGCTTGGCCAAGAAACGCCTCTAACCCTGAAGCTCTTAATATAATCACAATCGGAATTGCTAAAATGCTGATACTCGCTGAGAAAAAACCAAGGTATGTGGCCATTTGGAGAGGAAAATACGAAAATCCTGTAATGGCATCACTTGCAAATTTTAGCATTTTTCTGAAGGGGTATTTAGTCTCTCCAGCTAGTCTTGGTGCCCGTTTGTAATAAACTCCCGTTTGCTTAAATCCGACCCAAACTGACATTCCTCGCAGGAATCTATGTCGCTCGCGCATATGATTAAGCACTTCAACCACTTTGCGATCCATAAGTCGGAAATCGCCTGCATCCATCGGAATATTGACATCGGTTATTCGCTGGATTAACCGGTAGAATATTGATGCGGTAGCAAGCTTGAACCAACTTTCCCCTTCCCGTTCAGACCTTACAGCATATACAACCTCATAACCATCACGCCATTGGTTAATTAAATCTAAGATCACTTCAGGTGGATCCTGTAAATCTGAGTCCATGATGATCACTGCGTTACCACGGCTATAATCCAACCCTGCAGTGACCGCTATTTGGTGTCCAAAATTACGAGCAAATATCACTGTACGGATGCGAGAGTCCTTTTCCTCGAGTTCATAAAGGAGGTCAACAGATCCATCAGTTGATCCATCGTCCACAAGGACAAGTTCCCAGCTCTCACCTGTTGATTCCAAGACTTCCCGAACACGCCGATAAAACTCAGGCATATTTTGTATTTCATTATAAATGGGAGCTACTACACTAAATGTTGGCATGAATGATTTGATTAATATACCTTACATCTGAAAAAATATATACACGCTAATTGTCAGAGTTTGTATCAGAGACAAAAGGGTCCTGCTCGGGGAAAGGGGGCAAACCCAATATTCGTCGCCGCAGATAGCGCCCAATGACTAAAAACGAAACCAAAATCGGAACACTTAAAAACGCTGCTAAATAGCCTTGTAATATTAATGCAGCAATAATAACAACAAATACAATACCTTCATGAATGTGAACACCACGACCTACAATGATTGGCCTGAGCCATATGTTCTTAATATTCGTTAGCACTAAATAAAGGATCAATACCAATACCGCAAACCAGAAATTTGATAAAGGTAGATAGATTGGTCCTTCAATCAACGCAACGAGCAAAGATAGAATACCCATTACCACGGCACCGAACTCCGGGACCAAACTTAACACACCTGTTAAAAATCCCAGTATCAAAGCTCCAGGTAAACCAATAATCAACCAAGCGATAGCATCCAACACTCCAACAGCAATCATAAATAACAATTGGCTTCGTAAATAGTCCGACCATACTTGCTTCAAAAGGTTATATAAATGCAAGACATCCTTTTGGTATTCTTCGGGCGGGATATGAAAGATAAAATCCCTTAATATTGTCCAATCTTTTAACAGATAATAAGTCGTTACCAAGATTACGAGGAGCCAGACAATATTTCTGGTAGCAACTTCGATAACGTAAAAGGCACTTTCAGCAACGGGAGAGAGTAGATCGGTGGGTAACATAGTCAAATCGGGCAGGAATTGCCTAGGTATATAAGTCCATCCCAATAAGACAAAAGGTTGGTTGATGAATTCTTGATAAAGATTGAATAGGTTTTCCAGATCTATCTCTAAGAGTTGTACTTGGCTGACCAATACAGGTGTTATCGAAACTGGTATAGCAGCTAAGATCAATAAACTGATCGTATAAATAATAATAACAGAACCACGATGGGATATTCTGGTACGTTCTGAAAAGAAATTTACTGCAGGATTAAGTATGTACGCTAACAGGGCGGAGATCAGGAGAGGACTTAATAAGGCGCGAAAATACCACCCTAACAAAATGATGCCTACGACCATACCAGTCAAGACAAAATAACGAAAAGACTCACTCCACTGATTATTATTTGTCATTGTCCATATATGAGTATAGATTACACACCATTCAAATCGATGTTTACATCAAATGACTAACTATTGTTGACAAAACTCATTTGAATGCTATTTTATGTTGCACTCAAATGTTGTCAAAGGGAATTAAGTGGGGTGTATTTTTGGGCAGCTGAGCCACCTAAAAATACACCCCACGTTCTTCTTCCTGACAAGTCTTGCGTGCACACTATTTTATCACCCGCTTGAGAGCATCAAGAGATGGTTCTATAATTATTGATTTACCAGCAGCTTGAACCGCAGCGTCAATATCTTTCAAGCCATTTCCGGTATTTAATGCAAGCATGGGTTGACCAGCTGATACCAATTCCTCACGGAGAGCCTTTGCTAATCCGGCGTATGAAGTTGCGCCAGCGGGTTCTGCAAATATACCCACCTCACCCAAAATTGAGATCGCATCTAAAATCTCCGCATCACTCACTGTAATATATGCACCCCCGGTTTGAGTAGCTGCTCGCAGGGCACGAACTCCATCTCTGGGCATATCAACGGAGATACTATCAGCTAATGTGTCCGATGTAATTGGGATAATTTGCTCAGTTTTTTTAAAAAAGGCATTGGCGATTGCAGCAGATCCTTGGGATTGCACACCATAGATTTCTGGCATTCGTTCCAACAGACCGAGGGCGGCCAAATCCTTGAAGCCCTTATGCAGACCAGAAATGATATTTCCATCACCAACGGAGACAAAAATTGACAAGGGTTCTTGGGTAAATATCTGGTCACCTTGATACTTTCTCATAAGGGGAGGCTTCAATAAATACTCCCATATCTCATAAGCAGCGGTTTTTTTTCCCTCTAAGGTGAATGGGTTGTAACCAGTATTTCTACAATACCAATCGAACTCTTGAGCAGCTTGAATCGAAAGGTCAAATGCAGAATCGTAATTCCCATCTACCAAAAATACTTGAGCACCATAAATTAATAATTGTGCCACCTTTGCTGGTGGTGCATTCTTCGGTGCAATTATTACCGCATTCTGATCTACCGCAGCAGACATTCCAGCCAAAGCTGCTCCAGCATTTCCCGTCGAGGCAGTGACGACAGTCTCAGCGTCGATTTCTTGCGCACGAGCAACAACAACTGCACTCGCACGATCTTTGAATGAAGCGGTTGGATTACTGCTCTCATCTTTTACCCAGAGATACTGTAACCCCAACTTTTTCTTAAGCTTGGGTGGGGAATAGAACGGTGTCCAGCCAGCAGCACGGAGAGGTGTCCCTTCTCCACCGGGGGGAATAAGCGGTAGTAACTTTAGATAACGCCATAAGGAAAATTCTTGCTCGTAGATCAAATTTTTAAAAGGTATATTTTTGATCGCTTTAATATCTTGGATAACATCAAGATTGCCGCTATCTTTAGGGCACGTATAGATAACTTCATCGGGACCGTAAGTGCTATCACATAATGAGCATCTATAACCAATGAAATTTGGTTTGCTCATTCCTTTCCTACCCCAGCCATCAGTAGTCCTAGTTCTTCTGCCGAAGCCAATTCCCTTGGAATGATATCCATAATCTGTCCCTCATAGATTACCGCTATGCGATCAGAAAGGGCGAGAATCTCATCCAAATCTTCAGAAATCATTAGAATAGCTGTACCTTCACGGCGTTGATCTAACAGTTGTTGGTGAACATATTCTGTAGCCCCGATATCCAAACCCCTTGTGGGTTGAGCAGCTATTAAAACCCTTGGTCGACGTGATAGCTCGCGAGCTAACACCATCTTCTGGATATTGCCACCAGATAGATTTTTCGCTCGGGTTTCATTCGATGGGGTTTTTACTTGAAAAGAATGAATTAACCTATCACTGTGCTGTATAATAGACCTCAAGTTGAGAAAACCATAGCGAGAGAATGGTGGTTTGTGATGTTCACGCAAGATAATATTCTCAGCGACGGAGAACTCCTTGATCATACCATCGCGCATTCGCTCTTCGGGAATGTAAGACATCATTTTATCGGTGAGCACGCCAGGGTTTCTACCAGTTACGTCCTCATTTTCTAACAAGATCCTTCCCTTCGTGATTTCTCTAAGCCCTGTGATTACCTCTGCAAGCTCTCGTTGACCATTTCCAGAGACTCCCGCAACACCTAATATCTCTCCGGAATGAACTTTCAGACTTATATCTTGAAGACCTGGTGTACCCCGATCATTATCACAGACGATATTTATAAGTTCTAAACGGACTTGACCGCGTCTCGCATTTTCTCGATCTGGAATGAAACCCACCTCACGTCCTACCATCCATTGAGCAAGATCAGCTTTTGTCGTCTCTTGTGTGGGCCGGCAAATGATTTTTCGACCATCACGCAACACCGTAACGCGGTTGCTGATCTCAAGGACCTCATGAAGCTTGTGAGAGATGAAAATTAATGCATGTCCATCTTGAACCATTTGACGCATGATCGAAAACAACTCAACCACCTCTTGTGGTGTGAGCACCGCAGTTGGTTCGTCAAGAATGAGCAAAGAAGCTCCTCTATAAAGGGCTTTGATGATCTCTACTCTTTGTTGCTGTCCAACAGAAAGTTGCCAGATGGATGCATGTGGATCAATCTGGAGACCATAGATACTAGCTAACTCTTTAATCCGGGAGGACACACGACCGAGATCAGTTAATAATCCACGTGAAGAGGGTAAACCTAAGGCAACATTTTCGGCGACAGTTAGAGTTTGAACTAGCATGAAATGCTGGTGGATCATCCCAATTCCCAAATTGATGGCATCGTTAGGGGAAGCGATCTCGACAGGTTTACCATTAAGCAGAATTTCACCATCATCTGCATGGTACATGCCATAGAGGATTTTCATCAGGGTACTCTTGCCAGCGCCATTTTCCCCAAGCAGGGCGTGCACCTCCCCAGATCGAACATCAAAATCAATCCGCTCATTGGCCAGGACACCCGGAAATCGTTTGGTTATACCGTGCATTTCCAGTGAATTAATCTTTCTTTGACCGGATGATAAAGACGATGAGTCTGATGTCATGATGTCATTATCCAGCAGGTCACCTCAAAATATATCTCTTTTTAGGACTTACGCGATAGTAGAAACATTTAATTAGAAAACCTATTTATATCGCCTTGTATAGATCTTGTTTTATCTCAATTGTTTGAAGTTGTTTTTGAATTCCTTATTGATTTTGCAAAAGTTATAACTGGAGCAAGGGCACAAGGAAAATATTCCCTTGCTCCAGTAAAATCTTTCATTCTATCCTATTGATTTTCTGAATTACTCGCTTGGACCCTCCATTCCTTCAAGCAGTTGCTCAAGGTACCAGATTTCTTCATCGGTCGCCACTTCACCAGCAGGTATATATTCCGTTCCATCCTGCAAGTTAATGGGTCCGGTCCAGACATTTATATCGCCGGAAGCCAACATCGAGATGTAGTCATCCAGATTGGCCTCCATCTCAGCCGTCAAACCAGGACCATTCACCCAACCGACAGCTGTTTGTGCATTGTCTGTCAAGTCTTCCCAATATGGGGAGTTCCAGTCCCAAGATTGAGTCCAGGTTCCATTCATGACTTCATTTGCGGTTTCCAAATAGGCTGGACCCCAATTGAAGTATGGAACACCGAGGCATATATCAGGTGCGTTGTCACAGGCACCCACAAAGTCGTATGGAACTGCCCAGACTGTTTCCCCTTGTGCAGCTCGTTGACCAGCGACATCAATCCCCTCTGTGGTGTCGATACCGCTCAAAACCACATCGACACCCGTGTCGAAGAAACTTGTGGTCACTTCGGTGGGGTCAAGGGTCACACCTGGGATATTGAACCAGAAACCGATCCATGTAACCGTGAACTCCAAATCATCCGGATTCAGACCTCGGTAGTTCTCGTAGCAGTAGCGAGCTCCAAGGTAAGCAGACGATGCTAATCGGCGAGTTTCATGGTTGATAAGCGGGCCAAGGTAGCCTAATTGTCCGGTTTCAGTAGCTAAAGCAGCGGCACAGCCAGCGATAGCTTTCATATCCTCCATGCGACCCATAATGTTACCCAGGTTAGGAGGAGCTTCTCCTGTTAGAACATCGTCACCTGAGATGTTAATGAATGTCACATCAGGATATTTTTCAGCTACCCCTAGCGTATCTTCCTCAAACTCATCGGATGTTGTCAAGACAAGTTTCGCACCGTCAGCTACCATATCATCAACAACACCTTCAAGGGTAGCTTCTGGTTTATCCGCTGAGTTGAGCGATTCAAAAACGATCATCGTCGCACCAGGCAAATTCTCTTCGACGTACAACCCACCTTCATAATGAGCTTGACTCCAGCCGCGATCATTTCTTGGACCCACTAAGACCATACCGAAGGTCAATTCTTCCATTTCCTCAGTTGGAGGCGGGGCTTCACCAACGACAATGGATCCGTCAATGATGCCAGCGACGGTTTCCTCAGCTAAAGCCTGCACTTCGATAGGGAGATCAAATTCGGGATTATATTCCATCACCTCACCACCATTGGCGAGATTGATGGTAAAGGATTCGCCGCCCAAGCTCCCTTCCTGAATCATCTCAATCATCCTATTGAGAACGACCTCCCAGTGGTAGATCTGGTTAGCGATCACAATACTGGGGGCAAGGGATGTCTGACTGGATTGAGTGCCAAACCATAGGACATCATTCTCCTCGGCAACACCAATTGCCCCGACAACCATCTGTGCTGTACCTGCCAGAACATCCGCTCCAGCTGAAATGTGGGTGCTTGCAGCTTCAGCAGCTAAAGCCACATCTGAGAATGAACCAATCCAGTTAACGTTTACTTCAACGTCAGGATTGGTCGCTTCTGCCCCAGCAACGAAACCATCCACATAGAGTTTGGCATCCCCCGTTTCGATTGGTCCAACAACACCAATCACACCGCTGTCCGAAAGACTGGCAGCCATAACACCATTTACATAGCCGCCTTGATCTGATGCAGCCTCATAAGCGAAGACGTTTGGCAAACCAAAGGTATCGAGCGTTGTACCCCAGGCAAAGCTTGTTTGAGGGAAATCAGGAGCGATTTCCTGTAATGAACTGCCGTACTGAGATCCGTGGGCGATGACAAGGTGATAACCTTGAGAGGCGTAATCCCGGATGGCAGCAGCTGCATCATCCACAACAAACATATTATCTGAGTAAACCAACTCCATGTTATCTGGACCACCCATTTCTTCCTGGATCGTGGTCAGGGCGTCGTACATGCTCTGGCTAAATGCTAAGTCATTAATTGCACTGGGCATTACGACAGCTACGCGGAAAGGCCCCTCCTCCGGTTCTTCAACCATCGGTTCTTCCGTTTCCTCCATCTCCGGTTCGTCAACAGGGGGCTCTTCTGTTGGTGTAGGTGTACCCTGACAGGCACTCATCAACATAACCATTATCACAAAAAACACAAGCAACGTTCCCTTCTTCATTTTTCATCTCCTAATTCTTTAGAATGCATTTCCAAAAGACAATCACGTATGGTGTAGAACAAGTTTAGGTCACCATATTATTATTCTAATCGGTATATAGGATTCGACGATCGTTCAACCTCCTTTCTCATTCTTCTCGCTCAAATGTCTTTGTTAATGCAGAGGGCGCTCGGACCCTTGAGACACTTATAACCAAAACAAGTATTGTCAATATATATGGCATCATAACAGCAATATCTGATGGAATGGGTACTCCCTCCACTTGAAGCCTTAATTGTAATGAGCTGACCATGCTAAAGATGAGAGCACCACCCAAAACACCCCATGGACGCCATGCACCAAAGTAAACCAGAGCTACAGCAATAAATCCAAGACCACTTGTCATGTTCTGTTGAAATACGTTTAGTAGCGCGATTGAGAGAGATGCTCCCGCGACCCCAGACAGTAACCCTCCCAGGGTGACGGTAAAGTACCGAACGCGGGCTACACTCACGCCCAAGGAGTCAGCGGCTTCTGGATTCTCACCCACAGCCCGAATTTTCAACCCCAAGGTTGTTTTGTTTAATATAAACCATCCAATTGGTACTAGCGCATAAGCCCCATAGACCATGATATTTTGGCTGAAGAAGATCTCTCCAAAGGCTGGTATATCACTGAGTGTAGGAATATTAATCCGAGGAAAACCTTTGACAGTCTCAACTGTGCCAAGTAATTTTTGAAATAACAAATCGCTGAATCCCAGACCAAAAAGGTAAAACCCAATTCCGCTGATACCTTGTTGGGCATGGAGGTTTACGGTTACAAAAGCCATTGCCAGCCCCATCGCAGCACCAACTAGGATCGCAGCCAATAAACCCAGCCATAAATTCTCAGTAATAATCACTGCATAGAAAGCCGCAAAGGCACCGATTAGCATTTGGCCTTCTACTCCGAGATTGAGCACACCACTACGCTGACTGAAAGTTTCACCAAGTGCAGCATAAAGATAAGGTGTCGCTAGACGGATTCCAGATGCGAGGATACCGATCAAAACACTGACCGAGAATATCTCAGAGATCATACATTAACCTCCGATGTAGCTCCGGATGATTTGTCCGTCTTGGGAGGAGATTGATCATCCATATCAAGCCGAGATAACCGCTGGCGTTGGCGCCGTCGTCTCCAGATTTCGCTACTAACGACAAATACTACCACTAATCCATTAAGAGCGGTGACCAATGCAGATGGAACTTGGACAACTCTTTGCATCTTATTTGCACCCACCAACAAAGCTCCAAATAATATCGAAGCCGGGATTGTTCCTAGGGGGTGGAGTTGTCCAAATAAAGCAGCTACGATACCATTAAAACCAGCACTTCCCGTAAAACCCGAGGCAGAACCATCCGTGATCATTCGGTAATTTACTCCAAAAACCTGGATTGTACCTGCCAAACCAGAAAATGCCCCACTTAATAATAGCGCTAAAACGATGTATCGTGGAACATTCACACCTGCGTAACGGGAGGCATGAGGATTTTGTCCAACAGCACGGATGCGGTAACCCAAAGTTGTTCTCCATAACAAAATATACACCAATACTGCAAGAATAACGGCGATAACTGCTCCCAGGTGAAACCGTGTGGGAACCCACCGGGGTAAACGAAATGATTCCATCAGACGAGCAGTCTGAGGAATTTTAGATGCCAATTCCTGTTGAGCTGGATCAATCATTGGTCCCCTGAGAAGATAGTTCATTAACTGAACAGCAATGGCATTCATCATCACCGTGCTAAGGATTTCGTTTACCCGAAAATAAGCCTTCAAAAAACCTGGAATGCCCCCCCATATCGCACCACCAATAAAACCCATTAACAATGCTAGAGGTATGACCAACCATCCAGGCCAAGCAGTCAGAGATAAGCCTACTAGGGTTGCCACAATGGCACCCACAATCATCTGGCCCTCCCCACCAATATTTATCACATCACCTCGAAATGATATACAAATTCCTAGACCAACAAGCAGAAGTGGTGTTGCCTTTACCAGAGTTTCTGCGAGGGCATTTTTGCTCCCGAAGGCTCCCTCCCAAAGTGCTTTATACGCTTCAATCGGATTAACCCGTAAAGCTAGCAACATCAGAGCGCCAACAAATAACGCAGCCAGGGTTGCCAAGACTGGAAGTGAAGCATCAAACAATTTCGATAACCATTCTCTTCTGGATCTTTTATCCAAATTATTCTTCTCCAAATGTTTTGCCTAATGCCAAAGGTGGAGCAGTTCGCAATAATCTTCTTATTGGTCGGCGAACGCGGTTAGGCATTAGAATGATCAATCGCTCCGTTAAATCACTTCCAACCATCAACAATACCACGATCATCAATAACCATGGAATTGTGTTAAATGCAACGACGGAGACCTCTGGGAATGTGCGTTGAAGAACAGTTGCCAGGGCCTTCGTCGCTCCAAACAGAATTGCTCCAACTGCCCCCCGAATAGGCGACCAGCCACCAAAAATGACAATTGCTAATGCAATCCATCCCAAGCCACGTGTGTGACCTTCAGACCAACCTAATTTGATGTCTAGTGAGTAGGCAGCGCCGGCTAACCCCACGAGCGATCCCCCCACCAAGGTGTATAAGTATCGAACTTTGTTAACATTGACACCACGAGCGAACGCTGCCTCGGGGTGTTCACCAACGCTGCGTAGATTCAAACCAGGTCTTGTTTTAGATAGGAACCACCATGTTAGAAAGATGAGAACTAAAGCAAAGTAAACAACAATATCTTGATCAAAAATAATCCGACCCAGGATTGGAACCTCCTTCAAAAGGGGGATCCCGAAGCGCTTAACCACCGGACCAGGAATGCGGGAGTAATTCTGGCCTAAAAACGCGCTCAAATCGTCGCCCAGGAGAGTGAGTACGAACCCAATAGCAAATTGGCTCTGCCTCAAACGAATGCTTCCGAATGCAACAATAATTGCAAATAACGCACCTACTAAAGCGGCGGATAGAAATCCCAGCCAAACAGATTCAGTTTCAAAGCCCACAACGAACCCTGTCATAGCAGCAATCAGCATGGTACCATCCAAAGACAAGTTTACAATACCGGCACGTTCAGTAATGGTCTCACCACAGACTGCAATGATTAAGGGTGATGATTGCAAAATGATTGATGCTATTATGCGGATCAAATCACTATCATTCATGGCAGCCCACCTGGGGAAACATCCTCGACTACACCTGGAGGTTTATCAATTTTAGGCGTTTTCCTGCGCCTGAATCTCAGTTTTGTGTAGTCCCCAAATAAAAGAACAAACAAAACTAGTACACCAGTAAGGATGCCTCCAAGGGATGAATGTAATTGAGTACGAAGCTGGAGGGTGATACTACCATTGAGAACTGCTGAGAAGAAAAATGCTATCAAGGGTGTCCAAAATAAGCTATTTGAAGCGAGCATTACAACCAATAAGGCTAAGAAACCTATACCACCAGAGATGCTCTGACGTAGACTATCGAACCAGCTTAATACCCTCACAGCTCCACCCAATCCAGCTAATGCTCCACAAAACATCATTGCTAAAATCGCCTCGCGTTCGCTAGCAACTCCCAACAAGAATGCTGAGCGCGGATTCATGCCTAACGCTCTGAGCTTCAGTCCCCAAAAGGTTCCACGCAAAGCTAGGACAACTAAGATAAATGCGACGATGACGAATAACATTGATAAAGGACTGAAGCGTGATTCGGCGAAACGGGGAAGCAGAGCCGCGTCTTGGAAGGGCTGAGTACCACGAAACGTCCCCCCTTCAGGGGGTTGCCAAGGTCCAGAAATCAGGTAATTGGTCAGGATAACTGCCAGATTGTTCAACGCCAACCCACCAAAAATCTCATGCACCCCTCCACGCGTCTTCAGAAATGCGGTGATCCCTGCCCACAATGCACCACCAAGCATAGCAACTACAACTTCCAAAATAATTAATAAGGGGCTTGGAGCCGTTACCTTTAAGGCGATCCAACTAGCAGCGATGGATCCCATAATAATCTGGCCTTCTACGCCAATGTTCCATAAACCGGCTGTAAAGGTAACGAGTAGACCGATAGAACTAAGCAACAATGGAACCCAAAACGCTATCACACTCAAAGATTTCGATTGATCTCCAAAAGCACCTCTATACATTGCTTCAAAGGATTCGATTGGGTCGGCTCCAAAAATAACTAGCAGAGCGGTGGTGAAACCCAATGAAGCAATAATTGGTATTATTGGCCATGACCATTTCATCAAGCGCTGAGTTCTCATAACTGACCTCCAATAAGATGACCCAATTCCTCTACGGATGTGTCCTCAGCTTTCACGATCCGCGACATTCTTCCGCTATAAAAAACCGCGATGCGATCGCTACGTTCAATTATTTCCTCCAAGTCATCAGAGATAAACAGAATCGCGGTTCCATCCTCACGACGACTATATAGAAGCTCCCAGATATAATTTGTGGAGCGGACGTCAAGACCGCGAGTCGGATGCTCAAGCAAGATTAATTTCAATGGAGTTCTCAACAAAGCAAATAACAGTCTCTGTTGGTTGCCACCGGATAGCTCTGCGGCCAAATTGTCTGGAAAACCTACAATTTGATACCTTTCTATACGATGAGCTGTTTCTGATCGTGCACCCCTCCAATCAACAAAAAAATCATGACTGGGTTGAGATAGAACTATGTGTTCCGTCAAAGTTAAGCCCGCGATGAGGCCCTCTTCAAGACGTCCTGCAGTTACATATGCAACCCCGGCTTCCTGCATACGATGGTAAGACCAAGTACTGACAGCCTGCCCTTGTAGAGATATGCTCCCGGCATCAGGGTGGATTAATCCCGCACAGGCTTGCATCAACAATCGCTGACCACTACCTTCTAATCCTGCCAATCCAAAAACCTCTCCAGAATATACTCGCAGGTTGATGTTATCCACACTCAAGCGATAGCTAGACACCGAAACTTGGTCCAATTCCAATAAAGGTTCCCCCAATTGGAAAGACGGGCGTTCAGAACGTGGTGGAAGCTGACCAAACATCATCTCCACTAAAACTTCATTTGGGCAAGGTATTTCGACACCGCCGATTAGTTTACCTTTACGCAAGACAAATGCAAAATCGCATAGTTCCTGCACTTCGTCTAATTTATGAGACACAAGAATGAGTGTCTTCCCTTCTTCATGGGATAGTCTTCGCATTGTACTGAAAAGGATGTCTTTTTGTTCTGCGCTAATTCCTGTTGTTGGCTCATCCAAAATCAGCACTTGAGCTCCCCCAGCCAGCAGCCGAACTAGCTCTAACTGCTGGCGTTCACCTAATGAAAGAGAATCTATATAAGCGTGAATATCCAAATCAAAGCTATAATGAGAAATCAAATTTCGCAGTTCTTCTGATGCGGTTTTGAAATCTAATACGGCATTTTTTCCCCGACCCAGCAGGTAATTATCGATGATGCGAAAAGGTGGAAAGTCAAGTGGTTCCTGGTACAGCATACCAACACCCGCTTCTAAGGCATCAGCAGGGGAGGAAGCGGACAGTTCTTGATCATTCAACAACACATCACCACTATCAGGTGGTTGGTAACCTGATAAAATTTTCATTAATGTGCTTTTACCTGCACCATTCTCACCCAAAAGTCCATAAATGCGGCCACTTTCGAATATCATACTTATGCCATCATTCGCTTTTACATGACCGAAATATTTTTTGATATCTTGGAGTTCGACTCGCATTTCTTTAATAATCCTTATGGTGTGATTTCTGTACCCGTTTCTCCTCTAAGCGCCCGACTGATGTTTATTGGATCTGTTATGAGCGCCCTTTTACCACCTGCTTCAAGAAAAGTTATGATCGCCTTGATTTTTGGAGCCATCGAACCTGGGGCGAAATGTACACCTTCGTCCAAATATTTCTTTGCATCTACAAGTGTCATGCTATCAATCCACATCTGATTCGGTCGACCAAAGTTTAATGCAACTTTCTCCACAGATGTTGAGATAAGTAACAAGTCCGCTTGGATTAGATTAGCCAAAAGACCACAAGCATAATCCTTATCTATTACAGCTGCTACTCCCCGATAATCACCATTATCCTGTTGGATAACGGGAATACCACCACCTCCAACAGCGATGGTTATGATACTGTTATTGACAAGTGTGCGGATTGCGTCCAACTCCAAGATTTCTTTGGGTAGTGGTGAAGGAACTACTCGCCGCCATCCACGTCCAGCATCCTCCACGACCGTCCAATTATTTTCGCTTGCGCGGCGTTGGGCTTCATCAAAATCCATAAAACTTCCGATCGGCTTACTCGGATTTATAAACGCAGGATCATTCCGATCCACAACTACCTGAGTAACGATTGTGGATACAGACTTCTGAACTCCCCTCTTGCGCAATATGTTTCGCAAGTTTTGCTGCAATGCATAACCAATTGCTCCCTGTGTATCAGCCCCGCACGCATCCAAAGGCACTTCATGCAAACCCTCCAACTTATGAGCGATTTCAGAGCGCCGTAAAATGAACCCGACCTGAGGTCCGTTTCCATGTCCTATTATGACATCCCACCCAGCCTCGATCATATCCGCTATGTGAGTACAGGTCTCTTTAGCAGCTTGATATTGATCTTCAACAGTTTGATGTTGTTTATCGATGATTAACGAATTACCACCAATTGCAACAACTGCAACTCCTTGACTGTTCTCTGTGCTCATATAATCGTCCTTTCTCCTGCTCTCCTATTTCATTGTCAAAGCCATGACCGCTTTTTGCACATGCAGACGATTCTCAGCCTCATCAAAGACAACTGAATGTGGTCCATCCATGACTTTGCTAGTAACTTCTATGTCTCTATCAGCAGGTAGAGGGTGCATATAAATGACATCATCTTTCGCCAAGCTCATCAAGTTTTCATTAGCTATCCAATTCTTATACTGATCTTGGATAAGTTTTCCTTCCTCAGGATCCTGGGTAGTTAGGAGAGGACCCCAAGATTTGGCATAGACAACATCCGCATCACGACATGCTTCTTCCATATCATTTAAGACCTCAAATCCGACCCTATACTTTTTTGCTTGCTCTTGTGCTTTTTCCATGATCTCTGGCATTAACTCAAACCCCGGTGGGTGAGCAAGGATGACGTCCAGACCAAAACGCGGCATTTGAAGTATCAATGATTGAGGAACTGATATAGGTTTTAGATAGGAGGAGGCATATGCCCAAGAAACGACCATTTTTTTATTACGCAAGTTTCGACCTTTTTTTTCAATGACTGTCATCAAATCAGCCAGAATTTGGAAAGGATGATAGATTTCACACTGCATATTTAAGACCGGGACCCTTGATGCCTCAGCAACTAAATTCAGATATTGATTTCCGATTCCCCAGTCGACATGACGAATAGCAATGCCATCAAAGTAACGACCAAATATCTCTCCCATCTCCCTTTCAGTATCCCCGTGTGCAATTTGAGTCGTCCGACTTTCAATGAATGCAGCATGACCACCCAATTGAGCCATCCCAGCCTCAAATGAACCCCGGGTTCGTGTGCTGGAAAAGAAAAAAAGCATCGCCAAAACCTTGTCTCTCAAATAAGGATGTGGCTCTCCCAAAGCTCGCTTACGTTTGAGATCAAAGGCAACGTCCAATACAGTTTCAACTTCCTCTTTAGAAAAATCCAAATCACCTATGAGATCTCGACCGCGAAGATCAGTTTGCATTGCAACACTCCTTATATGACATTGCGATCCTATTGGTTACTGTAAACACTTGAAATGAGATTACAATGTCACAACAAATGTTTATTCCATAGCTCCCAAGACAAGAGCGAGCAAAGCCATACGCATCACAACTCCGTTGAAAGCCTCCTGCCAATAACGAGACCATCGAGTGATATCAACATCCGTAGGTATTTCATCCATACGAGGGAGAGAGTGCAACAAGATTGCGTCTGGTTTAGCCTGAGTCTCTAGTAATTTACGGGTGATTTTGTAGTTTTCGGGGGTTAAATCAATATCACCAGATCGTTCGTCTCGAGATTTTGTGTAATCAGGTTGAACCACTGGTTCAACCAGGATAACATCGGCATCACTAATGGCTTCTTCAACATGACCAGCCTCTTTGAAATCCAACCCATAGATTTCCAACTCATTCTTGAACTCTTCCGTTAGACTCATATTGGGTGGGGATACAAAAGTAATCGGGCAATTGAATTGAGTCAAGCCGTAAGCTAGAGAATGCATCGTTCGCATGCGCATATCCCCAACTGCTAACCAATTTAAACCATCAATACGACCCTTTTCCCGTAAAACGGTATATAGATCAGTAAGAATCTGAGTTGGGTGCTCCCCCCAACCATCCCCACCGTTGATGACTGGAATGGAAGCCCATTTCGCAGCCTCGTGTGGAGCACCTTGCTGAAAATGGCGCATTACGATCACATCACCGTAAAATTCCAACATTTTTACAGTATCTTTGATCGATTCCTGGTAGAAATCACCTGCTCTGGTAATTTTTGCATCAGCAAATCCTGTTACTTGACCACCGAGGCGGATCATAGCCGCTTCGTGCGCTAAACGAGTCCGAGTACTCGGTTGATAAAACGCTGTAACGAGGGTTTTTTCCCTCAAGAGGTCTGTGTTTCTACGATTCCGTGCAATTGGCTCCAACTGCTCGGCTACTTCAAAAACGCGGAAGAACTCGTTACGCTCAAAATCTTTGAGTGAAAGAATGTCGCGACCTAAAAAACTACGCATGGATGAACCTCCTAAAATTATTTAACGGACTAATACTGTTGAAGGGGATTTGTTGGGGGATTGGACTGGTAAAACTCGCCCATTTCCCTATTTATCTCCCCAACTGCGGAATTACCACGTTTATTAATAGACAAATATCAACTTTCCAAAACGGGAACAAAATCGAATTCATTGACATCAACCAAACCTAAATCCGAGATTCGCAACTCGGGTATCACAACCAGTGCTAATAAGCTAAGCTGCATATTGGGATTGTTCAGGGTACATCCACAGGTTCTGAAAGCCTCCAAAATGCCGGACGCTTTCTCAGCAACCAGTTCTGCCCTCTCATTGGACATCAATCCTGCAATCGGTAATTCAACCATCCCAATAACTTCACCATCCAGCACTACCACCTGCCCACCCCCCACCTGACCCAATTTGTTCGCAGCAATCGCCATATCCGAATCGCTTGTTCCAACAACGATCATGTGATGACTATCATGAGCTACTGTTGTAGCTATTGCACAGGGCTGATCAAGCCCAAAACCATTTACAAGTCCTACCTGCACTTCCCCAGTCCCTTTGTGTCTTTCAACGAGGGCGACCTTGAGAATATCGCGTTCAATATCTGGTGAAACTTCACCCTTCACTACGTTTACTTCCATCACAAGATGCTGGGTAGGTGCTTGGTTTTCAATCACTCCAATGATATGGGCTTTGACCTTACCCGAACTCACAGGAGCTGTAAGACGAAAATCCCTAGCAGTTAATTCCCTACCCAAGTTCACCGAACTCACCGCCCAGGTAGGATAAGGAAAAGCTGGAATGTC
>JASFVL010000209.1:0-6893 GCA_050049875.1 Anaerolineales bacterium | reverse complement strand
AACTAAAGTGACGAACTTGACCCCTTTATTATCGTCCATTATAATGGACTAACATCCAAAATATCGTACCAATTTTAATAATTTAACTTCTTCCGAGAAATATCCGTAAGGACAAAATTAACCGCGTGACAGCAACTGAGCGCACCATCCACCTAATCGAACTGATTCTGAAAAATCCAAAGGGGATCACAGCCAGTGAAGCCTTGGCACATATAGATGCATCTCGCAGCACCGTGTTTGAGATGCTGCGCACCTTGAAGAGACGAGGCTATGTTGATCAGCCTATAGAGCGTGGTCCCTATAAAGCCGGCCCGCGCTTATTAAGTTGGCAGCGCGCCTCCGCAATCAGTTTTCAAGATCTAGTAACCTCCTTCTACCACCAAGCTTTGGCTCTTGATATCGATGAAACCATAGCGTTGGGGGTCCCTATTCAGGATGAGGTACTCATTCTCGCCCAGATCACAAGCCCGCACCGCGTTCGCAGCGCTTATGAGATAGGCGAACAATACTCTGAAAGAGAATGTGCTGCGGGTCCGATATTGACCACAAAACCACCTAAAATTGTTCGCGATGGAGGATACTACCTGGACACCAAAAATGACCGGGTAGAGCTTAGTGTGCCGATTTGTCTGGACGGGCACCATCCAGATGCAGCTCTATTGATAAGTGCACCTCGTATACGGCAAACATCATCTAGTATACAATCTTGTTTGACAGCCTTACGGGAGATGGCAGCCCTTATATCATACCGGTTGGGAGCGCCGATTTACGCTCCTTTCCAAGCCCCACCCCTATCCAATCTGGGTCCGAAAGTACCCCTCAGCGAGGGGGAAATTGACTCTTTTCTTGAGGGTCCTTGGCCAGCGCGTCTTGCGTGCATCCGCCCCGATGGAGGACCGCATGTGGTTCCTGTTTGGTATCAGTGGGATGGCAAAGTGTTCTTCGTTGTCTCCTGGCAGGGTTCCCGGTGGGCAGACTACCTATTAACCAACCCCCAACTCTCCCTTTCGGTGGACGAACCATGGCCCCCGCTACGACGCGTCTCAGTCAGAGGAAAAGCTCATACAATGGCTGATGAGGAGTTCCCCAATGGTGTGTCAGCATTATTGGATCACCTAAGCTACCGCTATTTGGGACACGCTCTGCACCCTGAACTAGCCAATCTCGACCGGCGAGCTTTCCTTATCCGTCCTGACCACATTGTCGGGTGGCAGGGCTTTCAAACGTCATGAAGATCAGCGTTCGCGGGCTAAACCACACATATTCCTCATCTAACAGCAGGATTACTGAAGCATTGGGGGACATAAATATTGATATTCAGGATGGAGAATTTGTTAGCCTCATCGGACCTAGCGGGTGTGGCAAATCCACTCTATTAAGGATTTTAGCCGGATTGATAAATCCAACCAATGGAAAAGCCATTATCGGGGGACAACCAGTCTCTAAATCATTGAGCGCAAAACAAATAGGTTGGTTGGCTCAAAATCCCGCTTTGTTACCCTGGCGAACTGTTTTATCTAACGTAAGGTTAGCTCAACAAATCAACCCGCAAAATGGCCGTACGAAAATGACTCCAAATGAGTTACTCTCCCTAGTTGATCTAGAGGACTTTGCAGATGCCTATCCATTCACACTATCAGGCGGAATGCAGCAGCGGGTTGCGCTGGCTCGCACCCTTGCTTTGGGAGCCAAGGTTTGGTTGATGGATGAACCCTTCGCATCGCTGGATGAGCTGACTCGAGAGATTTTAACCTGGGAGGTGCTCAAACTTTGGATGCAGTTTAGACCAACAGTGGTATGGGTAACCCACCATATCTTTGAAGCTGTACGTTTATCAGACCGCGTTCTGGTGATGACCCCCCGACCAGGAAGTATCAATACTGAAATGATAGTACCTCTCACTCACCCGAGAATCGAAACCAATGCTGAATTTCAGCACATTAGTAACCAGCTACGCGCCTCCTTGGGGTTTCTGCATCAGAACAGTACCAACCTCCATCAATCATGAAATCCCGATTTTCTGATAACGCCATCGCTCTGTTGCTGACTCTCGCTGTTTTTGTTGGATGGGAGTTGGCTGTCCGAATCAGAGATGTGCCGATCTACATCCTGCCAGCCCCCAGTCGGATTGTTTCGATATTATTCGAGAACATTGGCATGTACGCCGAAGCATTCCAAGTCACTTTTGGAGAAGCGATTGCGGGGCTGATCTTAGGCGTTATTGCAGGGGCTAGTGCCGCCGCTTTACTTGGCTTGATACCGCGATTGGAAAGTGGTGTTATGACCTTAGCCATCTTGGTTAAATCAACCCCCCTAGTTGCCATTGCCCCCTTACTCACGATTTGGTTGGGCTTCGGTGTGCTTCCCAAAATCATCATCACCGCTCTACTGACCTTTTTTCCTGTATTGGTAAATGTGCTCAGTGGATTGGGATCAGCTGAATCCGCCCTATTGGATACTTTCCGATCTTGGAATGCGAATCGAACTGAGATCTTCTGGTTTGTTCGCGCCCCCCATGCATTACCCTATTTATTCGCAGCGCTTAAAGTCAGCGGTCCACTAGCCTTGATCGGAGCAGTGGTTGCCGAGTGGACAGGGGCGTCTGGCGGTCTTGGGAGAGTCATGTGGTTGGCTTATACCAATTTAAACCTGCCCTTCCTCTTCGCGGCTGTATTCTTACTTGCCGCCTCTGGGATGGGGTTATATGGTTTGATCCACTGGGCTGAACAGAGAGTTGTCTTTTGGAAAATGGAATAAAGTCAGTAAAGACCTGGAATGAGCTCTCGCTCACCTCAAATCAATTCAATTGGAATACCAATATGAGAAGGCTATGAAATATACTTGGTTGCGAATATCACTCACCATAATTGCACTCAGCCTAACCGCTTGCACCGCGATCTTTAATACGCAACCCACTCCCCAGACCGATTTTTCCATGACGTTCATGGCGGGTTATAAACCCCAAGCAAATCTACCGTTCGTTGGGGTTTATGTGGCGCAGGAAAATGGATTTTACGATGAGGAGGGCTTGGATGTGCTCGTTAAGCATTCTCCTGGTAGGGGTGAGCATTTACAGTTACTCACAACAAATAAAGTGCAGGTCACAACACAAGATGCTGGTGTCTTACTAAAAAGACGTGCCGATCCTGGGTTGCCCCTAGTCTCCATCGCACTAATCGGTCAGCGAGGCCAACAGGCATTTGCCGCCCTGCAGACATCCGGATTCTCCACACCAATCGATTGGGAAGGACACTTAGTAGGGTACAAAGGTACACCCCCTCCAGATTTTTACGCTCTATTAGCTGCCTCGGGAGCAAATCCCGGGAAAATTGAACTGGTAAACGTTGGTTTTGATCCACGCGTGCTTACCGAAGGTCAAGTGGACGTCTACCCGGTATATAAATCCAATGAACCTTACTTGATTCGGGACTGGGGTTATGAAATAACTCTCTGGGATGCAGCTGATTATGGGGTACCAACACTCGGACTGGCCTACGTAACCAGTGAGGAAATCCTAGCTGAGAACCCCGAAATGCTGACCCGTTTTTTGCGCGCATCACTGAAGGGCATTGAATATGCCTCCCAGCACATGGATGAGGCTGTCGAGATCGTACTTACATACACAGGACCGGAGACGGACTCAGCACATATGCGCTACATGTTGGAGACCGAATTGATAGATGCTCAGAGTCGGATCACTAATGAACATGGCATAGGCTGGCAAACACGCGAGCAATGGAATGCATTATCCGAACTTTTAGTGGAGTACGACGCCATGTCTGCAACCAACGTCGAAGCTGCATTCAGCAATACCCTGCTGAGTGCGCTGAATGATGATCCATAAACTATAATGGACTATGTTTTAGAATATAGTATTATATTTAAAATTCCCCAGGATAAAGACTTATCCTTCCCATCGTTCAGACTTTATTCCTAAACTCAGCCACTAACTTAGTGTAGAACCCCTCAGCTCGATTCATTACTCGTTGGTATGCGCCTCTTTTGGTTATCAAACGCAAATTATCTTTGCGGGCACGTTGACGCAGTTTAGGATTATTTAATGCTAGCAAAATGGCATCAGCCAAGGCTTGGGGATCATTAGGATCAACCAAGAGACCGTTTACCCCAGGAGTGATCCACTCTCGAAGCGACTCTAGATCTCCGACCACAGGGAAACTTCCGCAAGCCATGGATTCAAGCAGCGTGTTGGGCGTTCCATCATGGGTGCTGGGGGATACCAAGATTTCGGTTTGACGGAATAAATCTGCCATCTGGGTTCGGGTCTGTTCGGGCATCAATTCCACCGCGCGAGTCACATTATTCTCCCTAGACCAGCGTTCCGCTTGCGACCTCCCCGCCATCGCTGGACACAGGAATCTCGTATTGGGATTAATTCCTAATACCAGAGCAACGGCTCTAAAGAAAGTTTCGTTGTTAACGTACGCGCGCAGTCCACGGGGGTTTATCACCCTCATAATGTTTGATGGTCGATTAGATATGGATTGGGGGGATGGATAAAAAACGTCAAGTTGAACACCCCCTGCACCAGGAGCAACTAGGGTCGTTTTTGAACCGTCAAACCCCCAATCTGTCGCCAAGCGAAGATCCCGATAGCAATCTGTATGTAAAGCGTAGGCGTTATTCAGAGCCAGTTTCGTATATCGCCTCATCATAAAGTTAGACGGTGCGTGCAATGTAAAATCATTTCCCCAAATGGAGATTACCAAGGGAGTGATAGGTTGGTCGCCATTAGCAAGCGCGGCCAATATTCCTTCAAAGGGCACTCTCATCGCATGAACTATGCTGGGCTGCACAGATTCTATGAGAGACCGAAGCACCCTAGCAGCATTCGGTAATCGCCATGGAATAATCCAATGGCGTAAGCGAGTACGCATGTGAGGTGTTGAATAGTTCCTAATGAGGTGATTGGCTTTTCCACCCCCCTTCTCTCCCCCGGATCCACCAGATAGAAGGGGGAGCACGGTTAATGATGCCAATTCTAAATCCAAACGCGTGGTAAACATGGAAGCCAAGTGCACTTCATACCCCTCATCAATGAAGTAACGCATCCAATTCAAAGCGATTGGTGATCTTCCGTCGGCGACAAATAAGATTCTCATATCTATGCTATCAATTATTCACTAGCCGAAACTTCATGTAACGCTTGTACGAAAACTTTTACCATTGTTGACAAATTAATCTCTTCACTCACGATGCGGTAAGATTCAATCCCCATGCGGCGAAGACGTGAAACATCGCGCAGTGCAATACTCAAGGCGTGAATAAGAGCGGGAAGATCATCTGAGGGAATCTGCCAACCGTTTTCAGGGCGCACCAAATCCTCTTGAGTACCATCCCCCTGAGCAACAATTATGGGCAATCCATACGCCATAGCCTGCTGCACCGCCAACCCACCCGTTCCTGGCAACACGAACAGGTCAGCCTGTATATAATACGGTTCCAAATCCGAACCATGAACAGCGCCCGGAAACTCCGTCTGCGGGTAGATACGCTTGGCTAGACTTTCTAACTCGTCGCGTGCAGGACCATCGCCTACAATGACCAGTCGGGGTTGGTTCGACTTTGGTAACGAACGGCAGGCTTCCAATAACAGATCTACCCGCTTACGCCTTTGTAAGCGTCCAACGAAGAGAATTACTGGAGGATCCAAAAGATCCACAGGTCGATCCGGTGTTGGCTCTTTGGGAGCAGGAGTGACCGCATTTGTGGCTACGAACACCCTCTCTGGGGGAACACCCATAGCCCGATACTGCGCGGCTCCCTTGTGGCTATATGCAATCACACCATCCAGTGATAGAAGCCAGGACCGCCAAATCCTCCCCCACATCCACGACAAGAGATCTTTAGAAGACGGCACACCCAAACCCCAACCCAAAACTGGATGACCTTGCGAATACGCCCATCTCACAGCTTGTCGTGTACTCAAACATCTTGGGTTCGCCTCAACGATGAGAGCATCGGGTCGCCAATCCGCCAACCAATCCAAGATATCGCTCTGCCAACACAAGTACAATCCCGAAGCGGGGTGTAAAAAATGGCGATTCTTCGCTGGCCAATACAGAGCTACATGTAATTCAGCTTCTGTATTAATACTTTCCTCAGAACGCGGTTCACCAGCAAATATACTCAGACCACCGTCACATGAAGATGCCAATAAATCGAAGAAGGGTGCACGGTAGGCAGGCAGAACGCGCTGCTGGAGAGCCAAACGACCTTCAAATATCAGCTTAGAACGCGAATCGTACTTCTCCATCGGGTCACTCTGAGTATAGGGCAACAAGATACGATTTCCAATCCAGGGTCTCAAATGAGCGAACCAAGGGATAGCCAGAACGCATATGCAAGATACGGTAGCCAACTTCATGAAGCATATCCCAAGCAACACGAGCTGACTCACGCCCATGTAGCTCTAAAAAAAGCAGCGGGTGAATTTCTTCCAACAAAGACCGCATCCCAGGCAACGCGAGTACCTCCCCACCTTCTATGTCCATCTTCACCACCTGAGGGGCGGGGTGTCTATCTTCAAAAATGAATTCATCTAGAGAGATACTGGAAACTTCAATAACATCTGCATACTCTAACCGACGACCAGCTGATCCTTCAGCTTTACCAGTCCCCACCGAAGGTCCTACCAAGAAGCGTACAGATCCCGAAATTTGGGTTACCGCCTTCGGCACAATTGTAACCATGGGATTCATCGAATTGAGCTTTACATTTAGCCGCAGCCTGTGTAGGTTAGCTGGGAGAGCCTCAAAAGCAAAAACTCTGCCTTCCAATCCCACCGCTCTGGCTAACAACAAGGTTACATAACCGATATTAGCACCTACATCATAAGCTATCCATCCGGGCTGCACAAGATCCCTAACAGCAGA
>JASFVL010000208.1:0-6907 GCA_050049875.1 Anaerolineales bacterium | reverse complement strand
CCTGGACCGATTTTCGCGACCGGTGGGCGAGGGTTTGTTAGCCCGCTGCCGATTGCGCGACAAGTTATCTTGAAGATGGCTAAGGTCTGATGCGCTTATGGCTACCGAAGGGTGAACCTGGCCTCCAGTTCAGCCAGGGAGTGGCGGAAGGCGCTGTACTCCAGTTCTTGGATGGGCAGCATGGCGGGTCCGACAAAACCCTGGCGGCGCATTTCATCGGCTTTGCGCTGCGCTTTGAGGCGGGTGGCATCCCAGACCGGGTTGCCGAACACGTCCACACCTGCGGATAGTTTCCCGGCGTCGTTCACGGAGTAGGCCATGCAGGCGATCAGGGGCACGCAGTAGGGGCCGGCAACGGCGGTGTTGATCGGTACCGGCATGAGGGGCATATGGTGGGAGCCGCGGGCGTCGCCGGCGACGTAGTGGGCGACGTAGTAGGGGCTGACCACCTCCTCGGGGGCTGGGAAGATATTCTGCGTTCTGACGATGGCGACGGGGTCATCCTTGCCCTTGTATTCACCGGCGATGGTGTGAAGGCGATCGGTGGAAGCGGATACCACCTGCTGGTGGGGGAATTTGCGCGAGTGGATAGCTTGGATGCCGAAGCGGTTCTCATCCCGCAGCAGGATAGCCAGGTCGATGTGCTCTTCGGGGGCATTGAGCTCGATGACGCGGTCGCCTTTGGCGTACTCCATGTCGATAACGGTAAATTTGAAGCCGGTCTTCATTTTAGGCATCATCAAGCCGGCATTGAAAAGCGGACTGGTGAAAACTGTCCACAGCGGGAAGTTGAAAGCACCCGGCCCGCATTTGTCGGCGGTGAAGACCAGGAAAGGTTCGGAAGAGCGCTCCTCAGCTTTGGGGTCGAAGGTGATCTCAGCGACGCCTGGGCCGGCGCCGCGCACGTTCCCCGAGGGGGCATCCTTGAGCAGGTCCTGGCCGGCGCCATACAAGCCTTGCTCTTTGGCGACCTCGGTGGCGGCTTCGAAAAGGGACCAGGCCAAGTCGTGGATGGCGGGATGATCGTTTCCATGAGCGTGGATCATGATGAGGCAGAGATCATCGCCGGTGTGGGTCACATCGAAGTCTATGATGGTCTCATCCTGGGCGGCCACCTTCAGCGCCTGATGGCAGTGTTGGATCATCTCTTTGGATGGTTCGGTATGTCCACCGACGCTGCCTACATCGGCTTTAATCGCGCTAATGGTAAGCATGGTTGATCCTCCTTTGGATTGAATTGTGGGGGGAATTCCGGGAGTTCGTACGTCTTTTCATCGTCGTTTGTCTCATTGCTCCCTTGGAACGCATAAACAAACACGATTCCCGATTGATTAACGATAATTCACTGCTCTACTATTCTATCAGATAGGGTGATGCCCGGAAATACAGGGGTTGTGTCCATATTTTTAAGTGCCAAGTGCCACGCACTTCCATTCAGGTATTTCCAGCCCGTTAATTCTGAGCGAATATTGCGTGGCACTGCTCCATAACCGCTTAATGTCGGTCTAGTGGGGGTAGTAGGTTTTGGCGGTTTGGAGCAAGGCGCGGAAATTGTCGGGTTTAGTGTCTTCAGGCACTTCGCAGCCCGAACTGAGGATGAAACCGCCCCCTTCACCAACGATATCGATCAGCTTCTTGACGTAATCTTCGACTTCTTCAGGGGAGCCTAAGGAGAACAAAGAGGCTGGCACATCGCCCATTAAGCAGAGATGCCCGCCCAAGATCTCTTTAGCCTTGAAGATGTCCGTAGAGCCGTCCAACT
This sequence comes from Anaerolineales bacterium, assembly GCA_050049875.1. Classification (GTDB taxonomy): domain Bacteria; phylum Chloroflexota; class Anaerolineae; order Anaerolineales; family UBA11858; genus JASFVL01. Next base: position 5,145 of record JASFVL010000208.1, on the reverse strand, counting down.
CCAGAATGGCTGAGCCTCTGGGTAGCTCTTTGAAGAACGGCAGCATGGGCGTCCAATCGGAATCGTGATGGAGCATGGTGGTGATGCCCTGCTCGTGGAAGGATTTAACCATGCGCTTGAGGCCAGGCCAGTAAAACTCCTCGAAGGTCTTAGGGCTGATGAAGGTGGAGGAGCCACGGGCGGCGCCGTGCATGATGCGGGGGATGCCGGTCGCTTTGGCTTTGCGGATGCCCAACTTAACCACATCGGGGATCATCGCTTCAATGGCGGCTTTTACTTTATCTGGCCGGCGGAAAAGATCCAAGGAGAACTGCTCCATGGAACGCGCTCCGGATAGGATTTCGAAGGGGTGGCTGATCGCGGCGGGCATCATAGTAGGATGGCCGCGGCCCGCCCACTTCTTGATCTCTTTGATCTGCACGCGTTCGGCCTTGATCAAATGGGGGATGGTGGTGAGCATCCCAAGGATGCCGGAGCTCTTTCCGGGGATCATTCGGGGAAGGTATTTATTCCAGAAGAACTTATCCCAACCATTTTCGATGACGTAATCATACTCTTCGACGGTCATCCGCTCCTGCTCATCGAACTGCCAGATGCTGTCGGGGGGTAAATCAGCCCCAGGCATCTTCAATCGAACCGGCACGCTGTGAGAGAAGAGCAGCGGCTCATTGCGACCGCCGCTGAAAAGGACATCCCAGCCGCCGAAGTCGTAGAAAGTCTTTTCGATGGCATCCTCGGTGAGCTTGTCGCTGGCGACAAAATCCTTCATCAGGATCCCTTGCTGGCGGGCACAAAAGAAGACCACCAATGGGCATACCGGCACTCGATCAACGGGCTGCATGGCAACCGCAGCATCCAGTCTTTCCATCGGTGTCATATACTCTTGGACGGTCATGATACAGCCTCCACAAATTGCCTGGCAAGGAGCACGGCCTGGCGGCTGTCCTTCCCGAGGGCGTCGGCTCCGGTATATTGAACCACGCGGTCATCGACAGGACCACCCCCAACCATCACTTTGACTTGCTGGCGCAATCCGCCACTTTCGATCATCTCGATGGTCCGCTTCATCGATTTGAAGGTCGTGGTGAGCAATGCTGAAAGACCGAGAACGGGGGCTCGGGTCTCTACGAGTTTGTCGATGATGGTTTCTGGATCGACATCAACGCCGAGATCATGGACGGTGAACCCGTTGCAGCGCAGCATGGAGACGACGATGTTCTTACCGAGATCGTGGACATCGCCCTTGATGGTAGCGAAGACGACTTCACCGGCGGATTCGAGTTCTTGAGCGCCGAGGTGGGGTTCAACTTGGGTCATGGCGTTTTTGAAGATCTCAGAGGCCATGATCAGTTCGGCCAAATAGTACTCCCCACAAGCAAAGCGTTCACCGATCTACTCCATGCCGGCTTGCATTTGTTTGATGATCTCCAAGGGTGGGTTTCCAGCGTTAAGGTTTTGAGAAACGATCTTGGCAACCAGCTGCTCATTTAGGTCAACCAGCGCCGGGACCAGGTTTCGGTCTTGATGTTTCATCGATTCACTCCTCTATGTAAACTGATCTTCGATTGGCTGGAAAAATGGTGCGAGGGTCAACTTGAGAAAGGGTTCACAATGCATTGTAAATAAATTTGGCGCGCTGCCAATGTTTGACGATGGTGGTATTGGGTTTTCTATTAAGGTTCATCTTTATTCGTTCTTTTTAGCGTGATGTTGTGAGATAATAGCGGTAGGGCAGACGTCGATTTTATAAGGACCGAGAGATGATAAACACGCGAGAAGATTACCTTGAAAGCCTGCGGGGGATGGACAAGCGAATTTTCATGTTTGGGGAGCAAATCGAAAATTATGTCGATCACCCGATGATTCGACCATCGCTGAACGCCTTAGCGATGACCTATGAACTCGCTCATGACCCGGATCATTCAGAGTTGATGACGGCGGAATCTTCCCTGACTGGTCAGCGCGTTAACCGCTTTACGCACCTGCACCGGAGCACACAAGACCTGGTTAATAAAATCAAGATGCAGCGCTTGCTGGGCCAATGCACAGCGTGCTGCTTCCAGCGGTGTGTGGGGATGGATAGTTTTAATGCCCTCGATGTGGTCACTTACCAGATGGATCAGGAATTAGGTACTGATTATCACCAACGCTTCCGCAAGTACCTTGCTCACGTACAAGAAGAAAATTTAGTCGTGGATGGCGCCATGACAGACCCCAAAGGCAACCGCAAGTTACCCCCATCCCAGCAGACTGACCCCGATCTGCATTTGCGCATCGTCAAAGAGAATGAGGACGGGGTATTCATCCGGGGCGCAAAAGTCCACCAGACAGGGGCGATCGGCTCTCACGAAATACTGGTCATGCCCACTCGCAGCCTGAAAGAAGCGGATCAGGATTATGCCATAGCCTGCGCAGTTCCAGCAGATGCAGAGGGAATCGTCTATGTGTTTGGTCGCCAGGCAAGCGATACTCGAAAACTAGAAGGCGGTAAAATCGACGTGGGGAATTACCATTTTGGCAGTCATGAAGCGGTCATCATTTTCCAAGATGTATTCGTGCCCTGGGAATGGATCTTTCTGTGCCGCGAGTACCGGTATGCGGGGGGGCTGGTGGAGCTGTTTGCTGCCCATCACCGGGCAAGTTACGGGGGCTGTAAGGTGGGTGTCGGGGATGTGCTGATTGGTGCGGTGCGGGCAATTGCCAAAGCGCAGGGAACAGAAGGGGCTTCACATATAAAAGACAAGCTGGTCGAAATGGTGCACCTCAATGAAACCCTTTATGCCTGCGGGCTGGCGACTTCATACGAAGGCAGGCGCTCTCCTTCGGGAACTTACATGATCGATATGCTGCTTGCCAATATCACAAAGTTGAATGTGACCCGTTTTCCCTACGAGATCGCAAGAATCGCCCAGGACATCGCTGGGGGATTGCTGGTCACGATGCCATCGGAGAAGGATTTCGACCATCCGGAGGTCGGACCGCTGCTGAACAAATACCTGGTGGGGTCGGATGAGTTCCCCACGGAACGGCGGCAGCGCCTACTGCGCTTGATCGAGAACATCACGCTGGGAGCGGGCGGGGTTGGTTATCTGGTTGAATCGATTCATGGGGCTGGATCGCCGATGGCTCAGCGCATCATGCTGGCGCGGCTGGCGGATATGGAGGCTAAGGAAGCATACGCCTTGAAAGTTGCCGGTCTGGCTGAATAACCTTGGCGTTGGAACCTCATAAGCCTATGGGGTAAGGGAGGATATTGCTGTGGGGGTGAATCTGGTATGAGAGTAGGATATAATTATTTTGACCAAAATTGTAAGATTTGATTCTCAAGGAGCGTCAAGAATAAAAATATGCCTAGGAGAAAATATTAAATGCAATTAACTGGAATCCACCACGTCACAGCGGTCAGTGCTAGGATCGCTGATAACGTTGATTTTTATACGCAAGTGTTGGGACTGCGCTTGGTAAAGAAATCTGTAAACCAAGATGATGTCTCAGCCTATCACCTCTTTTATGCTGATAAATTGGGCAGCCCAGGTACAGACATGACCTTTTTTGACTGGCCCCACATGGGACCGAATGTGCGCGGAACCGACAGTATTGCAGGGACAGCGTTCCGCGTAGGCAACCGTTCAGCATTGGATTTTTGGTCTCAGCGCTTTGATGAAAAGGGCGTCATGCGAGCAGAGATCACGGAATTCGCTGGGCGCCAATTGTTACCTTTTGAGGACCCAGAGGGTCAACAATTGTATCTGGTCAACGACCGAGGTAAAGAATTTGAGGGCGAAATCTGGCCGCGACCGGATATCCCGGATGAGTACGCACTGCGCGGATTTTACAGTGTGATCCTTTCCGTGCCATCCACCAACCAGCTAGCTCGGATCTTTAAAGAGATCCTTAAATATGAGCAATTAGAAGGCGCCCAATGGATCGACCAAAAGTCAAACGCGGTCATCTACACGACCGTGCAAAGCGGTGGCCCCGGAGCGGAGGTCTGGCTGTTAGAGCAGCCAGATGAAGGGCGCGCCCGCTTAGGGGCAGGTGGTACACATCATGTCGCTTTCCGGGTCAAAGATGTTGAAACGCAGAAAAAGTGGCGTTCCCACATATCCCAAGCGGGTTTATACGTCACCGATCTGATTGACCGCTTCTGGTTCAGCTCGATCTACTTCCGGGTATCCAACGGCATCTTATTCGAAATCGCCACCGATGGCCCTGGCTTTGCCATTGATGAAGCTCCGGAGAATCTGGGAGAAAAATTGGTCTTGCCGCCTTTCTTGGAAAATCGTCGTCAGGAGATCGAAGCTGATTTAACCCCCATTGGAGCATAAAAACAGATGAAAGAAAATATCCATCACGGGCAACCGGTGATTGAAACCGGAGCTGATATCAATGATGCAGATTTGGTCGTCATTCTCTTACACGGGCGCGGCAGCAGCGCGGAAGCCATGCTGCCCATTGCTGAACTGCTCAGCGTGGATGGGGTCAGATTTTGGATTCCGCAAGCAGCGTTAAACCGCTGGTATCCCCAGACTGCCTTTGGTCCGCTCGAGGCCAACGAACCCGATCTATCATCAGCTTTGGCTGTCATAGATACCCTGGTAGAGGAGGCTTACGAAAAAGGTTTTTCAGATCAGCAGATCGCTTTCGGCGGCTTTTCGCAAGGTGCATGTCTGGCGGCAGAATATGTCACCCGCAACGCCAAGAAGTATGCCGGTTTATTCGTTTTCAGCGGTGCTCTAATCGGCCCGAAGGGGATGCCGCGCAACTACCCAGGTTCTTTTGAGGGCATGCCCGTTTTCATCGGCGGCAGCGATGTTGACCCGTGGGTGTCGCACGACCTCATCAAAGACACCGCCGGCGTATTCGAGAAGATGGGAGCTAGGGTCGATTTCCGCACCTACCCTGGGATGGCACACACAGTCAACCAAGATGAGATTAAGAGAGTGAGAGTAATGCTTACTAATTCACATTCAGATCAATAAAGTTCAAAGCAGTTGGGTGATGGTACTGGTTCAGCACCATCACCCAATACCCATCTCCATTTGCTCCGGTTCCTATTATCAAGGCGCCGGAGTTTGCTTTCGATTTACCTTTTCGCCGACCATCCAGCGTCCATTTTGAAGTAGGAAGTTATCGATCAGGCGG
>JASFVL010000207.1:0-6914 GCA_050049875.1 Anaerolineales bacterium | reverse complement strand
ATTTTCCGGTAAAATATCCATCTGGGCTTCCTGTAGGTTCTGAGATGATGTTTTGCTCAACAACAACTCTACTACAGGTTGCCCTTTTCAGTTAGTCATTTTTGGCGAAGGTATTGTTTAGGGGAAATACATTTTATATATATCGAGTGTTTGGGTTTTTGCAGTACTCTCTGACTGCTGATGTCAGATTAATGTCGCCACTTAATACCCGATCTCTGTATTTCGCTGACCATTGATAAAGTTGTGAATAAGCTAACCGCATCTCGAGGAGGATTAATCGTACAAGCGGGCCACCATCTGATAGAAAACCGCTATCAATATAATCACATTCTGCCTGTTGTCGATTGTAAGGAAACCGGATGATTTGTGCCTGCCATGTATTATCAGCCCAAGTAATTTGGGCATAACTCGTCCTATGATCACCATCGAATGGTAATCCAACCGATCCCGAGTTAACGACCAGTGTACGATCTACCCTCCGAATAAGGGGACGATGCGTGTGTCCAACACACAGGATTGCGGGTGGGGGATGAATCCTCGTCCGTAACTCTTTATCGGAGGTAAATCTATAAATACCCTTTTGATTACCCTGCATTGAAGCATGAGTAACCCGGAACTCTCCAGCATTTGGGTAAGTTTTATTGATTTGGAAAGGAAAAGCCTCTAATATTGAAACATCACCTTTTAGTTTCTGATAGGTCCAATACCCACTCTGGTATATATCGAATAAACGGCCTGCTCGTGGAGCATTGGGTTTGTTGTGAAAAATTATATAATCCTCATGATTTCCCCGTACAATTTCCCAACCTTCAGCCTTTTGCTTATTAAGAACGAAGCTTAGACATTCAGCTGGACGTGGGCCCCTGTTTACGATATCCCCAGCAACGTAAACGCGATCTGGATTCCATTTCTCAATGTGCTCAGCTACTTCGAGCAAGGCAGGATAGTTTGCATGAATATCCGATAATACAGCTATTTTCATTTTTAGGAACTTTGGTCATTCAAATTAAGCCGCTCGAAAATTTTGTTTTTTTATAATAGCTCAATATAGTCATGTGTTACGGTTTTTTGTCCTTTTGCACCAAGGAGCTCAAGTAAAGAGTGAGCCGAGTTAGCTTTGTTTTCAGCATCCAATCTACTCCAGGTCCTACTTTTAACTTCGAGGAAAGTACCCAGGGGAGGTTGGTCGAGGCGATCAAGATTGATATAGAATTCAGTCCCACGGAAAAGAATTCGCCAACGTAATCGGTCCTTTTCAATGTATGTTTCCTTGCTAGGCTTGAAATACTCACGATAAAACCGGAGGCTATGTGTCGCCGTTGCTAGATATCGGCTCCGGGAGAGCAAAACATCACTAGGGAAGTGAAGACGCTCTCGAGTAGGGCCAATCATCGTTAAGCGGTATCTTATCATGCTCACTTCACCGTTTTCATCAATGTATTCATCTTCTCGATAACGAAGTTGTCCTTGTTCTGGATCATCAAAAGTGAAATATGTATCGTATTCGTGGTAATGGCGATGGTATAAGATTTCTAACTCATTCGATTTTAATGCTTCGAGCACAGGTTTGGTATCTGATATTTTAACCTTTGCTTGGACTTCGTAACTTTCTTGCTCCATAGCTCCACCGATGGCAACAAGTTTCGAAAGGACCGATTGCTCTCTTTTAATCAGAAATGCGTCAATTCGAGCAGCGTAATTATTCGCCTCAATTAACAAGTTTTCTTCATTGATTGTCAGAACTTCTCTATCTCTCATCAACCAATTGCCATTTACCATTACATCGGTAACATCTGAAGACTTGGAGGAATAGACTAATTGGGCATAGATACTGTCTGCATCGCGATGAAAACGCGGAGTGTTATGAAGCGAGTTGATGTCAACTAGAATTAAGTCCGCGCGTTTTCCGGGTTCCAATGAGCCAGTAATATCCCCCAGGTGCAAGGCTTCCGCTCCTATGCGGGTCGCCATCGACAGAGCAGTTTTTGCAGGTAGTGTGATGGGGTCGTTTGTTATCCCTTTAGCTAGCAGGGCGGCTAAGCGTATTTCTTCGAACATATCCAGATCATTGTTTGAAGCGGGGCCATCAGTTCCAATACCAACATTTAGTCCTACTTTTAACATCTGACTAACTGGTGCTACACCTGAAGCTAATTTCAAATTGGAGGAAGGGCAGTGCGCAACACCTGTTTTGTGTTGTATGAGTGTACGGATTTCCCTTCCGTCAATGTGGACACAATGTGCAGCTAAGACCTTTGCGTCAAACAAATTTATCGATTTTACATATGGAATCACTGGTATACCGTGATCTGTTAGGGAATTTTCTACCTCTGTAGCTGTTTCGGCTAAGTGTGTGTGAAGAGGAACATCGAATTCCACAGCCAACGCTGCGCTTGCGCGCAGAATATCTTCCGTGCATGTATATGGCGAGTGAGGTGCTACAGAGGGGACAATAAGGTCGTGATCCTTCCAACGAATTATAAAATCACGGGCAGCGTCGAGGGCTTCTTCGTAAGAGGGTGCATCTGGAGACGTAAACTTGAGTACCGTTTGGGAACAGACCGCTCGGAGACCAACCTGGGCTATGATTTGTGCCACTTGTTCTTCGAAGTAGTACATGTCAGCAAAACAAGTAACCCCTGAGCGAATAGATTCAATACAAGCCAAAGAACTACCAAGACGTACAAAATCCGGACTAACAAATTCCCTTTCAACTGGCATCATGTACCCAAGTAACCAGACATCCAATCTCAAGTCGTCTGCTAAACCGCGTAATAAGGTCATTGCTGCGTGGGTATGAGCATTAACTAACCCCGGCATCAATACACTTCTCTTACAATCAATTTTCTCAGCATTTGGATATTTGTTTTGCAATTCTTTTTCTGGGCCCACAGCGAGAATATTCTCATTCTGGATGGCAATAGCCCCATTTTCGTATTGATTAAATGCTTGATCCATTGTAAGCACAACTGCATTGGTTAAGAGCAGAATGGTAGATTCCTTCATATCTTGATACCTTTGATGACTCCCATTTGTATGTGGAATTAATCTGTTAGGACTTACGCAATTGAAGGGGAAGGTTGGGGGGATTGGGCGAGCTTTCCCCGCCCAATCCCCCAAATACCTGCCAACTTCGTAACTCCTGTCTGTAATGTCGGAGAAGGAGGATTATATCCTTCTTAGAAGGTCGAGACTGATATTTACACTCCAAAGGACAGCTAGTTGTGGGGGACCACCAAATGTACGCATGACATCGTGAACATTCGAGGGTGTGACCAATGTAATTGTTAAAGCTTGTTTCACTTTACCTGGTCGGAGCATGACTCCAAGTCCTACTTGTGCCGTGTGGGTAAAGACAAATTCTTTCGTTAACTTAACAAGTTCGGATCTTCCTGGAGGATTTGATAATACATTGCTCCCAATGAATGGCCCCTTCGCTTGTGCAAGACGTCGGGTTAGTTGCCCTTGCAACCCAGACTCTATCACAACTAGATTCCAGTTTCGAGCAGCAATTATATCAAGTGCAGTTTGTTCTAATGTATCACCATTGACTCCATATATCCAATCGTCTAGCCTTTGATGAATGATTTCTTGAATTTGTTGGATTTTATTATCAGCATCCACTTCCGTGTCTGCCTTTGCGGTTATCCGGATATCAACCTGACCCGAATGTGCAGCTAGGCCGACTGTTGGGTTGCTCAAGCGTTCTAAGTCGCCAATTCGATCGTCAATTTGTGATTCACCTACACCAGAGGTATGCAAAACCCTTGATTTGATAACACCCTTTGGTTTGAATCGCTTTTTTAAATACGGTAAAACCTCATGCTCCATTAGATATTCCATTTCCCGTGGTACCCCTGGAAGCGCGATAATGGACTGTTTACCTACTTCTACTATGAAAGCTGGTGCAGTTCCAACAGGGTTTTCCAACGATATCGCGTTTTTGGGAATGTAGGCTTGACGTTTATTGTTTTCTGTTGGTTCGCGTCCGTATCGCCGAAAACGCTCTTGTATCTGTTGCCATAGTTCTTCATGGAACTCAGTGTTCACATCTAACGCGCTCGCGATGGCATCGCGCGTGTTGTCGTCTACAGTAGGTCCTAAGCCTCCCGTGGTTATGATGATCTCTGCTCTACTCATCCCCTCTCTGATAATTTGTGCAATGCGCTCCAGATTATCACCGATTGTGGAAGTTCGATAGATATTTACACCAATGTCACGCAATGTGCGTGCAATGTAACGTGTATTTGTATCGACAGTCTCTCCAAGCAGCAATTCGGTTCCAATAGTGATTATTTCAGCGGTGGTCATAGGTTTAGATTATTTTGGGTAGGTGCTCGCAATCTTACTCTGCTATTAGGGAAGGGATCCATTTATACAACGTTATACTCAGGGATTAAGTTGTTTTCGTCAAATCTATTCAAACCCAACATCGAGACATCAACTGTCTTCGATTCTCCGTCCAAGATAATTTCGCTCAGCAGCTTCCCCGCGATAGGACCATGCATGAAACCATGACCAGAAAATCCTGTAACAAGGAAAAATCCCTCAATAGGTGTTTCTCCGAAAATTGGGTGAGCGTCTGGTGTATTTTCGTACAATCCAGCAATTCGAGAAGTTAATCCTGCCATTTCAAGAATTGGCATTCGAGTTATGGCTGCCTCCAAATGAATTACTTCCCAATTTGGATCAACCGTTTGATCGAATCCTGGGGTTTCATTAGGATTGGACATACCTGTTAATAATCCATCACCTTCAGGATGAAAATACAATGATTTTGAGAAATCGATAACAAATGGGAAATCATCAGGTAGTTGAGTAAGCGGTGTGGTGGTTAACCACTGTCTCCTCAGAGGGGTTATGGGGATTGAGACACCTGCTTTCTGGCAAATAATCCCTGACCAAGGTCCTGCTGCATTTACAATGATTGGTGCACTGACGATCCCATCTTGAGTTTCGATCCCAGTAGCCTTGCCATCCCGAATGCGAATATTTGTAACTTCTTGCCCTGTTTGGGTATTTACCCCCAATCGTTGAGCTGCGCTGATGTAGCCCATCACAACCCCATTAGGATCGGCAATACCATCACGCTCACAAACGGTCCCTGCTAGGACATCCTCCAACTGCATGATAGGTATCCGCTGACGTACCTCATCTCCATCTAGCCATACTGTGGGAACGCATAATCTGTTTTGAAGTTGTACGTGTTTTTTAAAGACAGGGATATCCTTCTCTTCGGTAATTAAGAATAGGTAACCAATTTTGCGATAGTCCACAGGGTTTCCGATTTCATCTTCAAAACGCTCAAGCATCGGGAGACTTTCTTTAGAAAGTTTGATGTTAATCTCTGTTGCGAACTGGTATCGAACGCCACCAGCACAGCGCCCTGTTGCACCTTGACCGAAAAACTGTTCCTTTTCTAAGAGCAAGATATTTTTTTGCCCACGTGCTGCCAAATGATATGCAGTACTCGCACCCATAACACCTCCCCCAATAATAATAATTTCTGCAGATTTTGGCAGAAGCATGTAGATCACCTAATTACGCTTGAATATTTTGATTTTAATAATCGAAAATTACCAAATTAAGTTCTGTCCAATGCCAAGCTCGAGGGCATTTTGGTAAGCATTTTGCGCAGCTAAAGCATCTTGAACAGCGATACCAACAGATTTAAAGAATGTAATTTGATTCCTTGATGATCTACCCACTTTTTGATCGAGGATAATTTCACCCAGTTCAGCGTGAATATGGCTTGAAGATATTTGCTTACTCTCGATAGGTTGAATAATGTCACCTGCTTCTGCTAATGCAGCTTCCCGAGAATCGACAACAACCCTAGCACGCTGGACTGTCTTGCTGGGAATTTCTTGCATTTCAGGAGTATAGGATCCTACGCCGTTGATATGGACGCCCGGTTTTAAGGATTCATTTTTGAAGACCGGGATGGAAGATGTGGTAGCAGTGCAGATCAAATCCGCATCAGCAACTGCTTCCTCAGGACTATTGGCTGCCCGTAAGTCGGATGGAATTGAATCCTTTTCGGATATCTCATCAATGAATTTCTGGGTCTTCTTGGGATTTGGGTCATAAATCCATACGGTTTTAACGGGTCTCACTTCACATATTGCTAGTAATTGAAAACGACCTTGGACTCCGGCACCAAAGATCGCTGCAACATGGCAATCTGGACGAGCCAAGTGGTCTGTTGCGGCGCCTGAGGCAGCTCCATTGCGGATCGCTGTGAGCGAACTGCCCTCTAATAGAGCGAGAACTCTACCAGTACTGGCTTCAAATAGTAGGATTGCGGCATTAATTATAGGAAGATCTCTGGCGACATTATCCGGATAAACAGAAACCGCTTTAATACAAAAAGCTTCTCGATTTTCATCCATAACGAAAGCCGGCATAAAAAGGCTGACCCCGTTGTAGGGAGTGATAGGTAAGTGAGTCCTAAGTGGAACCTCAGCATTTTTATTGGAAAATGCTGCAAAAGCATCTTTCATTGCGTTAATTGCATTTACAATCGGTAGCGATTGATATACTTCTTGGGCGTTTAATACAATCACCAAACCGCCTCCATGCTAAAACATAGTGCTGACAGGTAGAAAAAAGACCCAATGGGGTATTGGGTTTCAGCTTAGGACATCTAGAGATGGTAATCCAGCTCTGAACCGTTGATCGGAATATAAAAACGCGATGGTTTCGATATTCTACCACCATCGCGTCCTATGTCTGTTGTTTTAGAAGTCACTCAATGCCGAGATAAACTTTTTGAATCATTTCGTTCTCACGTAAGTTTTCTGCAGTATCGTGGAGCACAATTTCACCCGTTTGCAGGACATAACCACGATCTGCAACCGATAATGCCATGGTCGCGTTTTGCTCTACCAACAAGATGGTTGTCCCTTCTTGAT
>JASFVL010000206.1:0-6917 GCA_050049875.1 Anaerolineales bacterium | reverse complement strand
TAAGATTGATCTTTATTTCGGTCGATAGCCCGCAAAAGTTCGACTTTTCCGTTCTTAGTGTAATGAAGACGAGCGTAATGACCTGTAGCCATGTACTCAGCGCCAATCGCAAAGCCGCGTTTGAGAAGATAACTCCAGCGGATCTTCCTATTACAAACCAAACAAGGATTAGGTGTAATTCCATCCAAGTATCCATCGATGAATGAGTTTACAACTGTCTCACGAAATATTTCACGAGCATCTATCACATAGAATGGTATTTCAAGTTGTCCCGCTACTCGGCGTGCAAGCCGCATTGAATCCGGGTTGCAGCAGCGGTTGTACATTCCTCGTCCCGGTTCGCTCCACAGTCTTAGCATCATACCAATCACATCATAACCATGATCGACTAAGATCGCCGCGGCAACAGAACTATCAACTCCACCGCTCATAGCAACAACTACGCGAGTTAGTCCTTTGTCATTCATTGTAGCTCGTCGAAAGAACTTTAAAGTGAGCGAACCTTGGCGATCAGTCCAGGTAGGCAAGCCAGAAAAGATTCGACTTCCTCTTTGGTTGTAGACTTACCAAGGGATATTCGTAGGGAGCCTAGAGACAAATCCCGCTCTAGACCGATTGCTAAAAGCACCTCAGAAGGTTCTGGCATCCCTGTTTTACAGGCCGATCCTGATGAACAAGCAAAACCCTGCGAGTCTAATAACATCAATAATGTGTTTGCGTCCACACCTCTAAATGCGAAGCTGGCATGGTTGGGAAGCCGAAATTGTGGGTGGCCGGTTAGCACAACATCCGGAATGGTATTTAGCACATGATTGATAATTTGATCGCGCAGGGGAAGCACATGATTTGTTTGCTCTTCGATTTCCTCCTGAGTGATGCGCATAGCCTCGACTAATCCCCAAATAAGAGGGACATTCTCCGTTCCAGATCGGAGGTTAAATTCCTGGGCTCCACCAGTTTGTGTCGGTACTAAATCGCTCCCTTTTCTTTTATACAATATCCCAACGCCCTTAGGGCCATAGAATTTATGCGCGCCGATGGATATCAGATCAACATTCAAGGTTTTTAAATCCAATGGTAGATGTGCTGCACTTTGAACGGCATCACTGTGGAATGGGATGCTACGCTCACGACATATTGCACCGAGTTCTAAAATCGGGTTAATAGTACCGATGACATTGTTCCCATGGATGATGGAGACGATTGCCGTATCTTCTCGGATCTTTTCTGACAGGTCGCGCGGGTTTACTCTTCCAAATTCATCGACTGTTAAATGTTCCACCTCAAAACCATAAACATGGTTGAGTTGATTCGCTGTTCTTAGGACAGCATCATGCTCAACAGGACTAATGAGGATGTGTTTCGCTCCTCGTTTTTGTTGTTCAATGATAGCTGTTCCTCGTAGAGCCAGATTGTCACTCTCTGAGCCCCCCGAGGTGAACAATATCTCATCAGGAAAACAATTCAATATCGCTGCAGCGCTCCCGCGAGCTTTTTCAATCGCCAACTCAGCTTGTTGACCCAGTGTGTGAATGGAGGATGGATTTCCAAATATCTGATTGAAATAGGGCAGCATTACCTCCAAAACGCGAGGGTCGACAGGGGTTGTTGCTGAGTGATCGAGGTATACAATTTCCGAACGATTCATCATTGTCTATTCTATCCCTAGTTTGTACAAAGAATAAACATCGATTATAGCATGTTACCAACTTTCTCCCCCTTTGATATAATACCCAAGATTTGATAGTATTACTTATATGTGAAAACTGCAACTTCAAGCATTAGGACTTACGCAGTTCAGGGGATACCTCCCCAAACCTAGGAGAATCAATGACCCAAAAGATCAAATTTGGCACGGACGGTTGGCGAGGTCGCATCGCAGATGATTACACCTTCTTAAATCTTCGTCGTTGTGCGCAAGGATATGCATCCTACTTAATTGAGGAGGGTTTTGAAGGCGAGTGGGTCGTCGTTGGTTATGATAAACGCTTTCTATCGGAATATTTTGCCGAAGCTGTAGCGGAGGTTTTGGCAGCGAACAAATTTCGGGTCTACTTGACCGCAGGCGCCACACCTACGCCGGTTATATCGTACGCTGTTGTAGCAAAAAACGCGGTTGCGGGTGTAAATATTACCGCCTCCCATAATCCTCACACGGATAATGGATTCAAAGTAAGGGATAAGAATGGGGGCGCTATTGATCCTGTCGGGCTGAAGGTTATTGAAGGGTTGATCCCAACATCGGAAACTGATGTCAAACGAATTGCGTTGGTTGATGCGGAAAATGAAAATCTCGTTGTCAGATTTGATCCCGCAGAAGTCTATATCGAACATCTTAAAGAATTAATTGATCTACAGCCGATTAAAGATGCTGGTTTAAGGGTGTTAATTGACCCAATGTGGGGCAATGGTGCAGGTTGGTTCACCCGCTTATTGGAGGGAGGAAGTACTCAGGTTATTGAAATCCATGATACTCGAAATCCACTTTATCCAGAAATGACCCGCCCAGAACCGATTCCACCCAATGTGGATGTTGGCCTTCAGGCCACGCTCGATCATGATGCTGATGTGCTTATCGTCACTGACGGAGATGCGGACCGGGTTGGCTTAGGTGATGAGAATGGTCAGTTCATCGATCAATTACGGGTGTATGGTTTGCTTGCTTTTTATCTATTAGAAGTGCGTGGCGAGAGAGGTCCGATAGTAAAGACACTCTCTACGACGAATATGCTAAAAAAGTTAGGCGAAATCTATGATGTTCCTGTTCATGAAACAGGTGTGGGTTTTAAGTACGTTGCGCCTAAAATGATTGAGACTGATGCGATGATTGGTGGCGAAGAATCTGGTGGATATGCCTTTCGGGACAATGTCCCTGAACGAGACGGCATCCTGGCTGGTCTTTATTTGTTAGATATGATGGTAAAAATGGGTCGAAAGCCGTCCCTTCTGATAGATCAATTATTCGATGTTGTTGGTCCGCATTTTTATGATCGGATTGACACTCCATTTCGGGGTGAACGCAAACAGCGAGAAAAAGCAATAGAAGAAGCCAATCCCATTGAAATTGGTGGTTTAAAAGTCACTGGACTAGATACAACCGACGGCTATAAATTTAATCTCGAAGATGGAGGTTGGTTACTGATCCGATTCTCTGGCACTGAACCGATCATTCGCGTTTATTGTGAAACTACAAAGCAAGATCGTGTTGCATCAATTCTCGATGATGGATTAAGAATAGCGGGTATCCAATGATGTTGGTTGCGTTCTTGTACTGGATGATTCCACCACCTTGATTCGTGAAGCTAACTGATACGCATTGTCACCTGAATTTTACAGCTTTCGACAAAGATCGTGATGAAGTTATTAATCGCGCTTGGGAGAATGGGTTGGAAAGGGTTCTTGTCCCAGCGATTGATCTCGAATCCTCTCAAGAGATCATCGCATTGACAGAGAGATATTCAGGTCTTTATAGTGCGGTAGGAGTGCATCCAAATAGCGCTGATACGTGGAATGATGACACGTTCGCCGAGTTACAAAAACTAACGAATCATCCAAATGTAGTTGCAATCGGGGAAATTGGTCTTGATTACTTTCGTGATCATGTTCCTAGGGATATCCAAATACATGTCTTTCAAGAGCAGTTGACTTTGGCAGCTAAGGTAGGCCTTCCGGTGGTTGTTCATACCAGAAATGCTACCAATCAAGACCGGAGCTGTATTAAAGACGCCCTCAATCTTCTACATAAATGGATTTTCCAACTTGAAACTGGGGTACAATCATTCTTTCTGTTTGAACGCCCAGGAGTATTACACTCCTTCTCAGGCAACGTAGAGGAGGCTGAACGTGCCAATGATATGGGCCTGTTTATCGGAATTACGGGTCCGGTTACATTCAAAAATGCGCACCAAGTCCGTGATTTAGTAAAGAATGTCGCCTTGGATAAAATATTGCTGGAAACTGATGCCCCATTTTTAACACCTCACCCTTATAGGGGATCACGAAATGAGCCAGCACATGTGGTATTAATAGCTGAAAGGATAAGCCGGGTTCTAAAAACAGCCCAAGATATTATCGCTGAGACGACAACAACGAATGCCGAAAAGCTATTTAAATGGAAAAAAGTAGATTGAGAAGGGCTGATTTTTTCACTCTAGTCGAAGATTGTGTAAAGAGAGTAGAGGATCGGATGAGGATTCGTTCAAACGAATACCATCCGGAGCTTCAAGCCGCGTTGGAACACTTGACTTCCTCCGGCGGAAAGCGAATTCGTCCCATCGTCACGCTTCTCACGGGTGAAATGCTTGGTGCTGAAAGTGAGCGGCTAATTACCTTAGCAGCTGCAATTGAACTATTGCACACAGCCACTTTGGTCCACGACGATTTGATTGATGGCTCTCTACTTCGAAGGGGTATCCCCACCATCAACGCTCGCTGGTCTCCCGCAGCGACTGTTTTGGCTGGGGATTTTATTTTTGCGCGCGCCGCCATGTTGGCAGCTGAGACCGATTCGGTGGATGTTATGCGTTTGTTCGCCCAAACTTTGGCTACCATTGTCAGTGGTGAGATAACACAACTATTCGCTCGGAAGGGCGAAGTCTTACGAGATGAGTATTTCCAGCGGATATATGCAAAAACCGCTTCTATGTTCGTCTTGGCGTCTAAGTCGGCAGCTTTGATTAGCCCAGTCAGCCCAGATGTGTATGACAAACTTCGAACTTACGGCTACCAAATTGGTATGGCTTTCCAGATTGTTGATGATGTACTAGATTTTACCGGTGAGCAAGCAACTGTTGGAAAACCTGTCGCCAATGATTTGAGACAGGGTCTGGTCACTTTGCCAGCGATTTATTACTATGAAAGTTTCCCCGACGATCAAGATATGATCTCCGTTTTGGATGGAGTATTCCAGAATGAGGAAAAGTTGAATCGCTTAGCTCAGTCCATTCGAAATAGTGATGCAATCGGATTTGCTTTAGCAGAAGCTGAAAATTATGTCGATAGAGCTCTCAAAGCACTACGCGGGCTTCCCAATAACCAACATCGTCAGGCTTTAGAATCTTTGGCTGAATATGTAATAAACCGTAAGATATGATCTAAGCAGATTTGGGGGATTTGAGTCGCAAGGTGACTCAGAGATGAAACAATATTTCAGGGACTAGGTAGGTTGTAGAAGTTATATACCGCTCTGGAAAGTTGGGCGAATAGGGTGGAAGATGGATCCCAGATCAGTTGTTCAGGGTGGTAGAGGAATATGGAGAGAACATAATCTCCTCCTGGGGTGAATATTAGACCTGCATCACCGATCAGATTGATAATTCCATTGTTTGTCACCCATCCATGTTTGTGAGCAATTTGTGTGCCCTCAGGGATACCAGCTTCGAGAAGGGACGGCATCTTATTGCGGGTTAGGTAGCGTATCATCGTCTTGCATTCCGATTGAGTTATCTCCTGTGGAAAAACAGCAATTAAAGCCCCACCTCCAGACTGTGAACAGCGGTAAATATCCCCAAGTAACATTCCCATGTCTGAAGGTGTGGTTTGATTGTATAGATCTGGGTCTGTATTAACATCCTCCCGAGAATTAGCGGGAGTTTCAAAGCTGGTTAACAAAGGTGCTCCTATGTAGAAGTGCCCTGCAAGAAATGTGTTCTCTAATCCTAATTCTTGTAAATCTTCTGATATCTCTAGCGGAGCGCGATAGGGATCGATTATACGCTCCATCAACCAATCGGCAGACTCATTGCCTGATTCAATAATCATCTTTTCCATAAGATTAATGGTTTCCTGGTCAAGATTTTCATCTATACGACGGAATACAGAAACCATGACAGGTATTTTTATAATGCTGGCAGTTGTGAAAGCTACATCGGGGTGTACGCTTAGTTCCTGCCCCTGACGGTAGGCAAAATGAATTTCTTGTGCTGTCTCCAAATCGAGTAGGTAGAAACCAACAATACCATCAAATCCAGCTAAGTCGATGGTCTGTTGGAGTAATATCTCGAGGTTTAGAAAAGTTGGATGTGGGGGTAATGTTCTCTCCAATGATAGAGAGGCTACCCGTTGTGATATCGAGCGGAGCGCTGTTTCGATGGGGGGGATGGATCTTTCAATGTCCAATGCGGTACCGAGTGATCCAGCCTCGAAGTTAACGGTTCCCGGTATGGGTAACGCGGGCGTCGGAGGTTGGTTGTAGCGGGTTGCTATCTCCTCATCCAAATAAGTTATAAGCCTCGGTTCGGAGTAGGAAGCCCGTAAAGGTATTGTTCCGGGTTGTGGTACTCGACCCCATAAGTAATCCCAAAAGGACAACCAGAAGGATTGACTTGTACGTTCTAAATCTGCAGCAGCCAGCACACTTTCCAAATCAATCTCAAATCCTACTACGGAAGGATCCATGTGAATTCTTTCGTCCCCATAGTGCAATTCAACAGGTCGATTGTAGGCTTCCAAGAGGCGTTGGGCAGCAGAACCGCGGTTTAAACCACCGACTGGAACCCCTGCGATGACCATCCCATCTTGAAAATTCGCACGTAAACGGCTGAATCGGATAACCTGTAGGATTGTCAATACAATTGTCGAAAGGAGAAGAAATGTCGAAATCCAGGTAAATGGTGAAAATGATCTCTGTCTTCTCATGGTTTGTTATGCTTTTTAAGCTTATCCAGTCAATGGAGGGCAAGGGGGATTAATTTGGTCATACTCGCTGCTACTCCCTTTCCGTCCACATTGAAGTAATCCCCGAGTATATCATATCGAGTTTGTCGATAGCACATTTCCCTAGTTCTATATGAACTTTACTTTCCGCTAAGTAACGGATAGAAAAAAGGGCCACCTCCTGGTAAGCTTAAGCAGAGAACAAAACCAAACCAAGGAGGTGGACCAATCACTGCTATCGATCATACCATATCTACGTTGAT
>JASFVL010000205.1:0-6949 GCA_050049875.1 Anaerolineales bacterium | reverse complement strand
ACTGCGGCACTGCGTTACTAATGCAAACGCGTACGAGAGATTAGAGAAGGTTAGGATGTGGTAGCGCTGTTTACTGAAAAGTTGCTATCTTCAACAGTCATTATTTGGTCTCTATTGCCTCTGTTAAGAATCCTTAACATCAAATTTTGATCAATTAGATATAAAATCTTTATCGTATGGATGAGAGACATTATCTAAATCTTATACCGATTTTGATTTGTATAAAACGTATTTGCTTGATTTCGCGCATTAAGATGTTGGGTTATCAACCTGTTAGCTCGCCAATTGAGTGATTCCACTTCCATCTGAAAATCTCATTACGCTCTTGACTTGTGCACAGATTGTGCATACAATGGAAGCATGAGTTACCAGTGGGATCCCACCAAGGCCCACGCAAATCTGCAAAAACACAACATTGATTTCGCCGATGCAGTGGGCGTATTTGAGGATGAATGGGCCTTGACTATGGAAGAGCAGTTTAGAGCCGGCGAGCAGCGGTTTGTGACCCTTGGGATGGATTTCCTTGGCCGGTTGATCGTAGTTATTTATACCTATCACCAGGATGACATTCGCTTGATATCGGCGCGGTCAGCGACCGAACAAGAACGGAAGACCTATGAGCGAAAAAGAGTATAACTTTAAGAATGCGGAGCAAGGGGCAGTCCAGCCGGTACGTTCGGGGAAAACGCGGATTACTATTCGGCTGGATAGTGATATTCTGGCTTGGTTTCGGGCGCAAGTGCATGCTGCTGGGGGAGGTAACTACCAGACGTTGATCAATGAAGCCTTACGGGAGTATGTACAAACTCGGGATCAGCTGCTGGAAGACACATTGCGTAGAGTGATACGCGAAGAACTGCAAAGTTTCTCGGAGTAGACTTACGTCAACTACTCCCCGATAAAGCGGGGAGTCTCCTCACGCAAATTCTATGACTCGTTCTCCTGATGCCAACATGATGCACAAAACACACCTCAACTTCACGCCAAACGCGGAGGGGTTGGAGCCATTTCGCAAGGAACTGGGACAGCACAAGACGACCCAGGGCAGCCTTCAGATTCCCTACACCAAGCCCCTGCCAGAGGATCTGATTCGCAAGATCGCTGAGTACCGTGTCCGGGTCGCGTGAACGTGAAGACGACGCTTTCTGGTGACTCCATTTCGGCAGGGATATGTAGAAAGGGTCCAGGAATATCATCAGAGTGAAGAATACCAAAAAGCAATGCGAAAACGGGGGTACTAGGTTGAACCGTTGTTTGGGGAAGCAAAGGATTTTCATCGCTTGAGGCGGTTTCGCCTGTGAGGATTATTGAAAGTCAACATAGAAGGCGTGATAGTAGCAGCAGGGCAGAACCTGAAAAGGTTGATAAAGCACAAAAGCAGTGAACTATTTTGTTTATTCAAAGGGCTTTATCTGGACTTCAGGGCATGCTACGACACTACTTTTTCAACACGCTGAAATCATATACGACGCATTCATTATCCCAAACACCTTACTTCAGTTTAATTAGACGCCTTTTAGCTGGGGGGCGTTTTAGTAACTCATCTATTGTCCGCGTTATCTTAATAACCCATGCCTTCTACTATATCTTTAATAACACCCTAAAAGGGGGTAAATCATGGATCATATTACTTCACAACTCACCAGAGAGGATACAAGAAAGGATCAAAAAACATCCTTTATGAGACGGATGGGCCAATTCACCTGCCGAATTCGTGACGTCTTTTTCTCTGCCTTGGGCTTGCTGGTCTTATCCCCGGTCTTTGCGATGATCGCTGTCATGATCAAGCGCGATACCTCTGGACCGGTTTTTTACTGGGGTCCCCGCGCAGGGAAGAATGGAACGCGCTTCAAGATTCTCAAGTTCCGCACCATGTACGAGCACCCCAAGAGCTACGAGGGTGCCAAAGTCACAGCGGAAAATGACTCCCGCATTACCCCAGTGGGGAAGTGGCTGCGTGACACCAAGTTGAATGAACTCCCTCAATTGTGGAACGTGCTCAAGGGGGAAATGAGTTTAGTAGGACCGCGTCCCGAGGATCCTGATATTGCTGATCAATGGCCTGAAGAGGTGCGCCGGGAAATCCTATCCGTGCGCCCGGGAATCACCAGTCCGGCTTCAGTGCACTATAACGATGAAGAATCCTTGCTGGATGAGGATGAGGTGATGAGCAGCTACTTTGAAGCGGTACTGCCGAGTAAGCTTCGCTTGGATCAGCTTTACGTCCGCAATCGATCTTTCTGGATGGACCTGGATGTGCTCTTTTGGACATTGCTGATATTGATCCCACGCTTGCGCACCAACGAGCCGCCGGAGGAGCAACTCTTCTGGGGACCCCTATACCGCTTTTTCCAGCGATATTTCAGTTGGTTTATGATCGACTTTGCCACATCTTTTATCGCTTTTGCAGCTGCCAGCGTCTTTTGGCGTTTGTTCGGCCCTTTACATCTAGGGTGGCTCCGCGTAATAGGCGTCTCGCTCAGTTTTGCCCTGCTCTTCAGTCTGATTGGCACCATCATGGGGATTCAGCGGATCTATTGGTCAAAAGCCCGGGCTGCGGATATGGTCTATTTGATCCCTGCGGTTGGGATAGCCATGATTTTATCCTTGATTGTTAATTCCTACTTTGGCGTTTTCCCTTTGGGTTTGATCATTTTCGCTTCCGGATTGGCCTTTTTAGGTTTCGTGTTTGTCCGCTACCGGAGCCGCTTGTTTACGGGGCTGGCGGGGCGACTGCTCCAGCGACGCAGTGTGCCTGCCATCTCTCGGGAGCGCGTGCTTATTATTGGTGGCGGTGACGCTGGCCAACTGGTGGCCTGGATGTTGGAGAACCACCGCGACAGCGGCGCGTTTCATGTGATCGGTTTTGCGGATGATGATTTATACATGCAAGGGGTACGAATCAGGGGAGCGGAAGTCTTAGGCCGACGGGAGGATATTCCCAGGTTGGTGGAAGAGATGGATGTAGGCATCCTTGTCTTCGCGATTCACAATATCAAGCTGGAGGAGCAAAGGGAGTTATTGAGGATCTGTGGTCAGACTTCCGCCCGTCTCCTGCTTTTGCCGGACTTCCTCGGCAAACTAAACGCAATTATTTCCATGGAAGAAGATGATGTTACTTATCCACCCTCCTCGGGAGAAGCATTCTCCCCCACGTTTTGGGACAATTGGCTCAAGCACATCGAGGATTCTGTCCGCTCCGGGAAAGTTGCCACGTCATTAGCCGAAATCGAAGCCATGAGGACCAGAGTCCAAACTTGGGGACAGGAGCAGAGCGGAGATTGGGAGGTAAAGTGAGCTATTGGAATAACAGATCCGTCTTGGTGACAGGAGCGGGCGGGTTTATCGGCAGTCACCTAACGGAACAATTGGTTAAGCTCGGGGCGAAAGTACGAGCCTTCGTGCGCTACAACTCGCGCGGGGAGGTTGGATTGTTGTCCTTTTTGCCCGCAGAGATTTTCGACCAATTGGAAGTTATCGCCGGCGATTTGCGAGATTCTGAGACCGTGAACGACGCGGTTCAAGGCGTGAGCCATGTTTTTCACTTAGGCGCCTTGATTGCGATCCCTTATTCCTACATCCATCCTACTGAGGTGGTGGAGACCAATGTGATCGGCACGTTGAACGTGTTGCTCGCTTCTCGGGATGCTGGAATTGAGCGCATTGTACAAACCTCCACAAGTGAGGTCTACGGAACGGCTCAGCAGGTCCCGATCGATGAATCGCACCCGCTGCAAGGTCAATCCCCTTACTCGGCGAGCAAAATCGGGGCGGATAAACTGGCTGAAAGCTTCTTCCGCTCTTATGAGTTACCCGTTGTCACCTTGCGGCCCTTCAACACCTACGGACCGCGCCAGTCCAATCGTGCTGTGATCCCCACAATCATCACCCAAGCCCTGACACAATGTGTGATGTATCTGGGCAACTTGGATGCTCACCGCGACATGACCTACGTGTCTGACACCGTCATGGGGTTTTTAAAGGTTGGAGAGATACCCCATATTGAGGGCAAGACCTTCAACTTGGGTATTGGCGAGGAAGTCCGCATTGGGGACCTGGCGCGAAAGATCATATCCCGCGTTGGAAATCCCGTGAAGATCGTTGTTGATCCCAAGCGCCTGCGCCCGGAAAAGAGCGAGGTGGAACGCCTGCTTTCAGATAACCGCCTAGCAAAGGAGGAACTAGACTGGGAGCCACAAGTGAGCTTGGATGAAGGACTAGATAAGACCATAAACTGGATCAAAGAACATCTGGATCTTTATCGACCGAGTATATATCAGGTGTAGTGTACAGAAGAGATAAGTTATGGGTAAGTGGAGGAGAGACTACCTATGAAAGCTATCGTTTTAGCCGGGGGCAAGGGCACCCGCCTGGCTCCTTACACGAAAATCCTGCCCAAGCCGCTCATGCCGATTGGCGATATGCCCATTTTGGAAATCCTTATCCATCAAATGAAGCGCGCCGGGGTGAACGAAGTGATCCTTACTGTGGGTCATCTTGCGGAATTATTACGTGCCTTTTTTGATGACGGCAGTCGATTTGGGGTAAATATCCTATACAGCTTCGAGGACAAACCTTTGGGCACCGCCGGACCTTTATCCTTGATTGAGGGTCTGAGCAGCACCTTTCTGGTCACCAATGGTGACGTTTTAACCACCCTAGATCTGCGCAAATTGGTGAACACGCACCGTAAGAGTGGGGCTGCTGCCACGATAGCGATGCATGACCGTCAGGTCAAGATTGATCTCGGGGTGCTGCAACTCAATGGAAGCCAGGAGATCACTGGGTATATCGAAAAGCCCACTTATGATTTTCGAGTCAGTATGGGCATTTATGTATTTGAACCGCGCGTCTTGTCCTACATCCCCCATAACCAGTACCTGGATTTCCCCGAACTGGTCTTAAAGATGATCGACCAGGGTGAACGTGTCATGGGCTATCCTTTTGATGGGTACTGGCAGGATCTGGGCAACTCTGAGGATTACGAGCAGGCTGTGCAAGAATTTGATGCTATTAAGCCGCAGCTGCTGGGGCCTGATGGTAAGGGTCATTGAGGCTATAGAAAAAAGTGGACTGGCGCGTACCTTTAGCTGATTTGGATTACGGTGTTGAAGAGCAGCAAGCGGTCTTGGACGTCCTGCGTCGCCGCTGGTTGACCATGGGTTCTGTTACCCAGGATTTTGAATGCCAATTCGCTGAATTTTTAGGGGTGAAGTATGCGATCGCGGTCTCCAACGCCACAATGGCGCTGCATTTGGCTTGCCGGGTGCTAGGATTAGGACCTGGGGATGAGGTGATCGTGCCCTCCCTGACTTTTGTGGCCACGGCCAATGCTGCCCTGTACACCGGCGCGGAGGTCCGATTTGCCGATATCCTTGGACCAACTGAATTAAACCTCTCTCCAAGCTCCATTGAAAAGGCGATCACCCCGAAAACCAAGGCGATTATCATTATGCACTACGGGGGATATCCGTGCAGGTTGGAGGCTATTCAGGAGATTGCCAAGCGACATAATTTGTATGTGATCGAAGATGCGGCGCATGCTCCAGGGGCATCTGTAAATGATCGTGCTCTGGGAACCTGGGGAGAGCTGGGTTGTTTTAGCTTCTTTTCAAATAAGAATCTCTCCACGGGGGAGGGGGGCATGCTGGTCACCGATCAAGAGGATCTCGCCCAAAAAATCCATAACTTGCGCTCTCACGGCATGACCTCCCTGACCTGGGACCGCCACCGGGGTCACGCTTATTCCTATGACGTGGTTGATTTAGGGTATAACTACCGCATCGATGAGATGAGGTCAGCTTTAGGGATTGTGCAGTTAAACAAATTAAAGTCTAATAACCAGAAGCGGAAATACATCACGGAGAGATATTGGGGGTTGCTGGAGGGAACCGGTGTGACTCTTCCTTTCAAAGGCTTGGAGGGATCTTCTGCCCACCACATCTTCCCGATCCTGTTGCCGGATGAAGTAGATCGGAAAGCGTTTATCGACGATTTACGGGATGAGGGGATCCAAACCAGCATCCATTACCCCCCGGTTCATCAGTTCAGCTATTATCGCCAGCGCTATCCTGGAATCTCCCTTCCTGAGACAGAGGCTGTCGCTCGCCGTGAGGTGACGCTGCCACTCTATCCAGAAATGCGAGATGAAGATATCGAGCAGGTTGTTTCAGCTGTCCGAAAGGCTATATCATATAATTCATCATGAGTTGACTACCCACAAAAAGAGATCTGAAATGATATTTCAAGTAAACTATAGGGGTTTTGGTGCAAGCATGTTCCGTTTGCACGCGCCTAGGAGATCAATATGATAGAAACTAAAGAACCCCAACCTTTCTCTGAAGATATTCGGCAGTATGCTCAAATACTTCGCCGCTGGATTTGGTTGCTATTGCTGTTTGCTGGCCTCGCGGGAGTCGCGGGTTACTTCGTCAGTTTACAGCAGCCTCGCATATATGAGGCTTCAGCCACTGTGCTGATTAACCAGCCCCAGGTCACCAGCGATTATACAAGTATATTGGCCAACGAGAGGGAGGCCCAAACCTTCTCGCAGCTAATGGTCCAGGAGCTCACTCTGGAGGGGGTGATACAAGAACTGGGATTAGATATCCGCGCGGGGGATTTGAGGAGATCCATCCAAGTTCAAGTTGTGCCCGACACGAAATTTCTAACCATCAGCGTGGAAGATACGGATCCCGAACAGGCAGCGCAAATAGCGAACACTATTGGGGCTGTCTTTGCTGACAAGATGGAAGAATTGCAGGCCTCCCGATATAAAGAGACGAAAGCCAGCCTTGAAGCGCAAATGGAGAGCATGAATCAGCAGATTGAGCAGACCTCCCAGTCGTTAGAGAAATTGGAAGAGGTTTCTGAAACCACTGTGGAGCGGAGCATGCTGCAAGCCGAGCTCGCTGCGTATCAAGATTTATACAAAACGCTTTTAAAAGAT